>NZ_JACJJG010000083.1 GCF_016899855.1 Marseilla massiliensis | reverse complement strand
GGAAATTTTAAAAGGGTAAAATAAAATTGACCCCCAACACCAGGACTTTAAAGGGGCAATCATATTGTAGCCAAAGGTGGGCAAATCCTGCTTGGCCAAAAGGGTCAAAGTCGCGTGGCTTTTCCAGGAGGGTTTGACGGCAGCCTTCCACAAATTTCCGCGTGCCTTGGAAATTTGGGTATTCCGTCCGCGCTCTCTCGCCTCACACCTGTCTTATCCTCCCTCTTGTCCGCAGTGAAACTCCGCACGGGAAACGGCTTTCCCGGCCACGAAGCCCCAAAGGGTTTCACAAAAGGGAAAAGAATTGAAACCTACAACATTCAAAACATCGGATTATGCGTGTAAGAAGAATGACAATCGAACAAGGGCGGAGGGTCGGCATTGACCGCTTCCCGAACTTCCACCGTACCGGGAGCGTAAGAGGCATGAAAAGGCTATATTACGGCAAGGACTGCCTTCTGGTGCGTTGCGGCAGTTACATCTACAATGTATCGGCCGAACCACAAATCTATTATCAGGCAAGTGTATGACATTAAAAACAGAAATTATGGGCTATCAGGATTTTTCAGGAGAGGCAATATCCAAACAGGACAAGGAGTTTGCCAAAGAGTTTGAGAACTTCGTCAACGGACGGATGTGTTTCGCCGAAATCACAGGCAGGGAACTGTCAAGGGCACACCGCTACCTGCAACAGCAGATGTTCAAGGTGTTCATCGGCTTCATGCGCCAACTGGCGCACAACTACCAAAAGGGTTACTATGACGACCGCAACGAGTGGGCATCACGTGTAGCGGCGGAAGCATACGGCACGCTTGTCGATAAGGAGCTTGTCTATGACCCCGACTATAAAGAAAAAGAAATAGTGTAACAACCTAAAATAATGAATATGGCAGGATATACTGATTTTCCCGAATACGGCAGGGAATGTGAACTGATTAAGCCGTGGCGCGGCTACCGTCATGGTATTGTGGTGGCACTGACAGATACAGGCTTCATCGTGAGGCTGACAAGCGGTGCGGAGATAGAAGTGTACAGTGACGAAATAAGACTTTGTTGATATGTGCAGGCTGATGACACCCCGGTTGGAGGAAGTCTTGAAAGGCTATCCCCTTTACTCGCAGGACGGCAGGGGAAAGGAAGCCGTCTGCGTGGCCATCTTCGCATTTGGTGCGATACGTTGGTTCATACTTGAGGGAGAAGTGCAGGACAGCGATACCATTCTTTATGGCATTGTCGTAGGGCCTGCGGAGGACGAGTACGGCTATATCTCGCTCAACGAACTTTCGGAAGTGACGCTTGACCTCGGCACAAGGCTTGGGCAAGTTGTAGGTAAAGCAGCAGGAAAACTTCCGGCCTACAAAGCTGAAGAATTTACAGGACTACCGCCTGCAGCGGTTTCTTGAAGGATTTGGGCATTGAACATTTATAACCCGTCAGCCGTGGCTTCCACGGTCACGGCTGGCACAAACAGACAAGACAATGAATACGAATATCAACATTGACGCAGTAATGAAGTGCGGCGAGGCAGACGGATGGGACGTGCGTGCCGACAGGCAGGGAAACAACACAATCTTTGAGTTCTACAAGTTTACACCCGCAGGGCAGGACTTCTATTTCACGGCATCCATGACAGGTAACAGCATCGACAGCCTGGCAGATAATATTGAAGAGTACTATGAGGGCTTCGACCCCGACTATGAGGCGAGCCTGTGGATTGAGCCGGACGACCACGGACAGCGTGGTGCGCCTTACCACATCAAGGATATAGTAGCCGACATGGAAGAGGCGGAAGAAATGGTGTACGGGTTGTTGAAAGCTGTCAGGAAGATTGCATGAGACAAACGGTCAGGAAAAAGCCGGCTGTATTCCTCATGGATATGGCCGGACTTGTCATGCTTCAATGTAAGCAAGTGTATTTTGGAAACACTCAAAAATGTTTAATAAATGACGGATAAGGACATCATACAAATAGCCACCATGAACGGCTGGAAAGCATCAGTCAGGGAAGAAACGGACGGCACAAAATACGTCAGCTTCCGGCGGTACATGAAAAGCGAAATGCCGTTTGTTTTCACGGTGGAGGTGTATGACGGCAGGGCTGATAGTCTTGCCGCCGAGATAATATCATTGGTGGATGCTATCGACCCAGAAGCCTGTGCCCGGGAATGGATGGTGAAGTCCGGCGCAGTGCCGCCGTCCATGTTCAGCCTGGCAGTGGCGGATATGGACGGCATACGGACGGAGACATGGCTGCTTGCCTGCGCTTTCCTTGAGTTTTCGGGAAAAGCATCTTGCCATAGTTCTCGGAAGAAGTCTATAAGATGCGTCAACGTCCGGAGTTCTTGCGCTTGCGCCCTTTCTTTGGAAATCCCGTTTTCTTGAACAGTATCAGGTCTTCACCGAGGAAGCGAAGCCTCAGGTTGTCCGCTGTGCGTGAAAAAGGCAGCGGCCTTTCAGAATGACTGATATAGGCGTAGATGGTGCAACGGTGGATGCCGAGGTAGTGCGCGGCCTCGCGTACTGAATATGTATGCTCCGGCATGATTTTCCAGAATAACCTGCGTAAGTCCATAATTCGATGTTTTTGCCATAAAGGTACAGGTTGTCCGGATGCCGTGCAATACGTCAAACATTGGAGAATGAGGGAGTTGCTTGGGATATTCGGGAATTTGTATGCAGGGGATTTCTGCCGTGTTCAAAAAGCGGCGGTAGAGATTGGAATAACGGATAAATCAGACATAAAATTTTTCGCGAACAGAAAGAGGCATATATTTCAGGGTTGACAGCGTTGACAAGGTTGACAGGGGCTTGAGTGCGCAAGAGCCATTACCTGCAAGTGGTTATAATACAATAATTTATCTTTTTCTTTTAATGAAAAGATATAATTATAGATATGCCGTGATTTGTCAACACATGGCTATGGATTTCCTGATTTTCCCTAATCTGTCAACGCTTGTCAACGTTTGTCAACGCATACTTTTTCATGGAAGAGATTGGTATATTGGAACTTATCAGTTGTCAACGCTGTCAACTTTGAAATGTGTGCATATTATTTTTTGAAATGTTCTTAATAAAAAAGGCCATCCACAGGATGACCTTTTTATTTTATTTGATGATGCACTTAGCAGTACTTTATGGAAATAGCTAAGCCATTACCAAATAGCTTGGATTTCACACCAATAGAAAAATGCTTCCATGTGCGTTTTCTTTAATTTGTTTAGCTTTGTTGGCAATGGCTCTTTCAATGATTTTGAAATCAGTTCTTTCTGATTATCAGGAGAGAAGCGGCGGATGCCAGTAATGCCCTTACTGATTAGTTTGCTCAGATAGGCAGCTTTTGAAGCGTTTATGATTGCAGAATCAAGAGTGTATTTCTCGCTATGGATGAAGTTGCTTATACGATTGATACCACCTATCAGCAACTTATATTCGTCAGGATTGTGCAATCCTCTTAGGCATATGCAAAGAGCTGTCTGATAGATGTCATCACAAACTTGTTGTATGGAATCGTCTTGCAAGTGACGGTAGCGGAGTTCTACCACGGCGAACTTTCTGAAAGTCTTTTCGGTGACGGACAGGTCGTCAACAATGTCAAAGAGAGACGCCACATCATAGAGTTGTTTGATGATTTCCATAGAGCAGTTCTTTTCCCCTTTGAAGAAAGGAATACCTGTCGTATGAGGGGCAAACGCTGTCAGCTTGTCGCCGAGCAAATCCTCGGCACTCGGCAGATTGACCATGACGAGGGGCTCATCCGTTGCAAGCAAAGGGCTTTGAATGGGTTTGGCAACAATGTCACTGTAATGAATATTCTCAAACAGCACATCCAAGAGAATTTTATCCTGGCCTCCATTGCCCGGATAACTCACTTCATAAAAGAATTTGGCATGCTGCTTGGGCACATCTGTTCTTGCAATCCTCTCAACAAGCTCCACCTTGCCAAAGCCGTATTCCCCGGCATACTGCATAAGATAATTCTCTATCTGAGTTCCGGGAGGGCAGATAATGTCTATGTCTATTGACAGTCGCCTGCTTGTATTCAGGTGCAACAGAAGAGAACTGCCGCCTTTGAATACAAAAGGACATCCGGAACGGGCCAAGGCTTCGAGCAGTGAAAATGCCCTGATTGTCTTTTCGGCCAATGCAAAATCTCGTATTCCCAGATGCGTCGCTGCCTCTGTTATCCATTCTATTGTTCTACTTTTAGGATTTATCATCGTTTATGGAATTTATAATATGTTCTACTTTGTCTTTTCGGTTGCGGCGTGATGCGTATCTTAGTAATTTACTCATATTCACATTGTTTCTTTCAAGCGCATATTCATATATATTGTAGATTTCCGAGCCGCCAGCAAAGGACAACTCATTGTCACCTAATGCGTCAACAAGAATCTTTTCTATACGTGGTACTTTACAGCCATCTACTTCTGTTAATGGCGACTGTCCTATCAACTGTCGAACGACTATCGAATCTGTTCCTGTCAAATAACGGTCACAATCGACGGCAGATGGTGAAAAAAGTATGTTCCTGCCAAGTCTCATGTCTTGTAACACATGAAATACTGTTTCCATTCCGTCTTTCTCCACATCCACAAATGTATAGGCTATGTTGGGCACGTGCAGCATATATGAAGCCAGTACCCGAGGACTCCATACACACATGTCAAGAAGCGGGAATTTGGCTTTCAATTTCAAGAATATGTGCTGTTCCTGCTCTGAAGGAAGATAGACAAACTCCGGCAGTCTGTTCCCATCCACCATGTATTTGCCGCGACCGCTGCGTTTAAGCACTCCGGAAGACAACAAACGATTTACCTGTAAATCTACCGCCCCTTCATTGATGTCTGGATTTTTTTCTACAATATGGCGGATAAGGTCTTTCCTGTTGAAAGTCCCGCCCTGCATGGCCGCGTAGTTCAATATCTTTTCGCTCGTTGTCATATCATTCATTTTTGATACTGCAAAAATATATCATTCCTGTCAAATATCGAAATATTTTGCCAATAAAATAAGATTGTGGGCTTTTCTACTATTATTTGAAATCTAAAATACATAGGCAACGACTAAAAAGGCAAATCACTCTGTACGGGGGGTATATGGGGTGGGTATATCATTGTTTTCTTCTTTCACTTCTTGAACATCCGTTATCACCTCCGTTTCAAGGTCAAGACCGAAAGCGTCTTTCAACTGCAAGTAGTCAAAACAAAGTGCCTTTGGACGGTTGACCCTGACTTTTCTGACCTGTTGGCCGTTGACGAACTCGACCGTATAGTCTGGCTGGCCGTTGGGCAGGAGAATGGTAAACCTGTCCTGTTTCAGGCCGAGGGATGACGGCTGCGATTTCAGGTAGGACATCACGGTTGACCAGTTGGAGCGGTTGGCCGTGGCGTTCATGGTACGGCTTCCGAACAGCGAGGAAACGGCTGCCGTGTTCAAGTAAAGGATTGGGCGTGCCTCCTTGAACTCGACGGTCTCCTTTGACGACAACGGGCGGAATGACTTTAAGTACCTTATGCGGTAGTGCGCGTTCTCTATGCACTTCCCTGATGTCTGGAAGCCCTGTAGCATGTTCCAGAAGTCTGCTATCTCGGAGCTTTCCTGCGCCAGCTCGTTCTGGTTGCGCAAGCCCCTGAGCGAAATGTCAAACAGTTCCGCATAGCTGAAAGGCACGTCGATGACGGTTTCCAATGTGCGGAACGTGACCAGCGGTATGACCCAGTTCCCGAAGATGCGGTCATGCACCGTCTCATTCTCTAATTTCGTGGCCAGCTCCCGTTTGGTGATGGTGTATATTTCCGGGAAGTTCTTTTCAAACAGCTCACGGTGTTGCAATATCTCGACAGTAAGGTGCGTCAGCCCCATGTTGCACATTGCCACCAAATCCTCATAGCGTTTCTTCTCCGCCTGGCTGAAGGAGGTCTTGGAAAAGGCGAGGAACAGGACTCGGGTGTAGAGCGCCATGTCCTGCGTGGGCTTGTCCTGGCCGCAAAGCACGACTCCCGTGCTTACGATGGTCTGGGCAGCCATGCCGTCGGTGCTTGTGTTCTTCTTGGTCTGCCCGCCGCCTCCCCACAGGCCTTTCAGGTAGGCTATCTTGCGGATGTCGAGGTCGTTCTTGTATTCGTCGAACACGGCGAGGGTGTTGACTGCCTGCGAGACACGGTCGTTCATGGCCGGGACGGAGGTTACGCCGAGGTTGGGCGGGTCAACGCCGTGAAGGAAGAAGGACTGGAGGGAAGTGGCGAGGGTAGTCTTGCCCGTGCCTTTCTCGCCGAAAAGGTTGAGAATTGGGAAATGCCTTGTACGTTTGAACACGACATCACGGAACAATGTGGCCAGCAGGTAGCAGAAAGCGATGGTGGCGTTCTCGCCAAAGACATCCGTCAGCAATGAAACGTAGTCGTAGAGCTTTACTCCACTGCGGTTCTCATGCACCATAAGCCTCTCGAACTGGAATATCTCGCGGTTGTGCAGGTATATTTTGGACTGTCCGGGCAGGTAGAACGCCTTGCCATTGACGCCGCGGACTATTCCGAGGTCATCAGCCTTTTTAAACGTGCCGCCGTCCAGTATGCCGTTGCCGAAGGCGAAGAAGACCTCCTCGGCATTCCAGCCCAGTTTCCTTATGCGCTCCGCCGTGTCGGTCTTGGAGTACAGGTATTCCTTGACACGGTTGAGCTTGTCTATCTTGGCCAGCCATACGTAATTGCCCACCGAGCCGACTTTCTGCTGGAAGTTGCTCAGCGAACACAGCTCGGACTCTTTCAGCTCTATCACGCGGCTGACGTTGTACATGTTACGCATCCTGAATATGCGCGTACCGTTGTTCTCGTCCTCGATGTGGAACAGCGGTTCCATGATGAAGTTGGAAATTCTCGTAGGCTCCCCGTCATCGTCGGGTGTGGCGTAATAGCAGTTGTCACGGACAAAGAGGCCGAAACGGCGCAGGAGTTCGGCGTCACGCTGCCTCTCGTCCATCGGGGTAAGGCTGTCTTTTTTCTTGCGTGCTTCGCCACGTGCCTGTATGACAGCCTCGCGCCACAGCTTAGGCTTGCCGTGGATTTTCGAGAGCTGTTCAATACATTGGTCAAAGACAAGTTGGTCATCCACATAACGGAGCAGGTCGGCAACCTCCGACACGCATTTTCGTTCTTCCACCAATGAGTCCGCAATAAGAAACCGTTTCTGCGCCAGCCAGACGATGAAATGTTTTTCTTCAAGAGAGGAGAAATCCTCCTTCGAGCGTATGTAGCTGTCCGCATCGTTCTTTACCGGCTTCTCCCTTACGGCATCATCGGGTATTCCGTCAGGGTACAAGATATTAAGCTCATCGTCTGAAATGGGAGATTTGGCAAAAGGCAATTCCCTGACCGTCACGTGAAAGCCTTTTCGGATAGCGGCCGCCCCATTTGCCATGACCGCCTTGAAGCCCGGGCCGAAAGAGTTTCCATCTGCAACGTCAGAATCAGGGATAAAACATATTGAGGAGGTAAACTTCTTCAATAGTGTGAACTGGCTGTCCGTCCATGCCGTGCCGAGCGCGGCCACAGTGTTGTCATAACCGACGGACTGCATCCGAAGCACGTCTGGCGCTCCCTCCACCACTATGAAATAGTCGGCACCACGCACACGGCTTGCCCTGTCTATCCCGAAAAGGGTTTCTCCTTTGGAATAGACGGTGCTTGTGGCTGAGTTGATGTACTTCGGGGCTTTCGGGTTCGTGCCGATATACCGTGCCGTATAGGCAATGACCCGTCCCCACCTGTTGCGGATGGGTATCATAATGCGTTGCCTGAACATGGCGTATGCACCGCAGTCCTCGCTACGTTTGAGGAAACCAAGCTCAAACAGGGCATTTTCGTTTATGGCCACCTTGCGGCAATAGTTCATGAACAAGCTGCCATCTTTCGGGGCGTAGCCTATACCTGCAATGGCACAGGTTTCTTCCGTCCATCTGCCGTAAACATAGTCACGCGCCTGGCGGCTTTCAGGAGTATCCTGCCTCAGGCTGTCGAAAAAGAACTTCTGGATATGTTCAAGGGCGATGAGCAACGACTCACGACGCCTCGCTTCGACAAATTCATCATCATTCCGTTCCTCTTCCACGTATTCCACCTCAATGCCGTGACGCTTGGCGATGAACACAACCGCATCCATGAAGGAAAGGTTCTCTTTCTCCATGATAAACGAGATGGCGTCGCCGCCACGGTTACAGCCGAAGCAATGGTACAAGCCTTTCTGCGGCGAGACCGTGAAGGACGGTGTCCTTTCCGAATGGAACGGACACAACCCCACCAACGACGAGCTTTTCCTTTTAAGGCTGACGTAAGGTGTGAGCACGTCCTCTATGCCGATGCTCCTGACTTTGGCTATGGTGGATTCACTGATCATAGAGCCGTGACTTTTTTCCAGCAGTCTATGATGGCTTGTCCCGAATATTTGGGACGTGACAGATTTTCCGGGTTTATCGGCTTGATATAACCGTTTTCCCTGTATTTCCGTAATGTTTTATGGCTTATCCCCAATTCTGCGCAAGTACGCTTGACTGAATAGACTCCATCGGGGGCGCATGTTGGCTTCAATTCTTTCATTTGTCTGAATAACAATATTCATTTAATACGCGGAAACAGAAACGAACTATAACTTTGCTCATACTTGCAAACAGTATGAGCAAAGTATAATCAACTTAGATTTACATATCCAATGCAGCAATATAAAATAAACCTATATATGTTTATTTTTTGCTGCTTTTTTAGCATTATTCCCGTCTCCATTGCTTCCTTCATTAAAATAATCCTGCACTGTACGCTGTAAAAAGCGCAGTTCAGAAGTCCTGTATTCAACTTTCCCGGGCCTCTTGCATGGTGTGATTTTACCTTGTTTCCGCCATCTCTCGACATTGCGGCGACCGAAAATCTCAAAAGCCTTTCTCTGGCTTATAAACTCAGGGGCATCATGTTCAGCTTTCAACAGCCGGACAATCCTCGCCGCCAAATCGTTAAGAAAGGCGTCATACGTGACTATACGATTCCAAAACCTAAATAATTCCATTCATTCTGTTACAATATACGTTTTACAATAATGACACGTTTTTCCCTGTCAGTCTTTGTCTTGAATTGGCGATTGTATATTACGCCTAACTCGGATGCCTGCGTGCGGACACTTTTAAGCCTTGAAATTGGGAAGGAAACAGTATCTCCAATTTCGAGTGCAGTAAGCACCGGACGGATTTTTTCCAGATTTTCAGCCATATTTTTGGATGTTTAATATTTAATGTTTAATTTTGTAGGCATGAACAAATCATTCATTCAACTGCAAAATAACATAAAAATGTTTATGCAGCCAAATATTTGTTTGATTATTTAACCTTATAACTGTTTTTTCGGCCATTATGGATATAAAAGTCAGTCCTGTACATGTAGGGCACGCAATAGAAAACAGGCGCAAGGAACTTGGCATCAGCAAGTCCGAGCTTGGAAGGAGAATTGGCGTGACCCAACAACACGTCAACCGCATACTGGAAAGGGAAACAATGGAGACAAGCAAGCTGGTCAAGGTCTGTGAAGCTCTCGATTTCAACTTCTTCACATTGTTCTGCCCCGTCCAGCATCAGATTTCCGCCTATCTTGCCGCAGTTGCAGTGGACGGAAACGCACACAACAACATTGGTGATGCCGAACTTGTGGCTCAATTAAATAAGGTGCAATCTGAGGTTGAGAATAAAAACGAGACCATTGAGTTGTTGAAAGAACAGATTGAGAGTCTGAACGCACAGATAACACGCCTTGATTCCAACCTGAAGGATAAGGACGCCATTATAGAACTATTAAAAGAAAGGAGGTAGAAATAGAATAATGTAGCTTTTAAATTCCTGCCATATCTGACAGTTGGGGGATGAGTAAATAATGCGCAAGCTCGGTAGACACCTATATATATAGTATTGCTGTCATAGCTACTGAAGGGGAAATCTCGAAACTTGCACCGATTTGAAGATTGTTTTATCATTTGTTTTCTCCAAATGAAGAAAGTATCTGAAAATTAGCATGAAATTGGTGCCGCAATCGCTGCAGTTGAGGAATAACCCTTAAAATTCTACCAAATTGCTTCATATTTGCTATTTGTTTTTCACAACACATGCAAATTATTGAAAGCCAATAAGGTATAGCAGTCGCGCAAGCAGCAGTCGAGGAATAAACCCCGAAATAAATCTAAAGTTGGTTCATGTTTACCATTTGTTTTCCTTGATGGATGCAAATGATTGAATGACAATAGAGAACATCAGCGGCGCAGGCGGCTGTGGAGGATACTCTCTAAAAATATCTTAGACATTGATTTAGGCTGTAATGTCCTGTATGCCAGGCGTTACAGCCTAAACTGTTTTTAGAGTTTAGCATATTTTTAATCACTGAATAAACAGCAGAAATTTTATTAATAAAAATATAAATAATGGTACTTTTTATATTTTGCAAGCCTTGCGGGTAAAAATCATATACACATAAATTCAAAATTGACTAACTTTGCGTAATGGTTGAATAAAATAAAATTATAATATGAGAAAGGCAACAATTTTAGGAGCCATTGCAGGTGACATTATCGGTTCTGTATATGAGTTCCATTCTACGCGTAACTACAATTTCGAGCTGTTCAATAACAGTATGAAACCTACTGACGACACTATCATGACCTTAGCCGTTGCCGACTGGTTATTGCATGATTTAAATCTTTCAGAAAGTGAACTTGCAAAGACAATGCGCAAATGGGGGAATAAGTATCCATGGGCTGGATATGGCGGAGGATTCAGGGCTTGGCTAAATAATGCCAACGCTGGACCATATAACTCATGGGGTAACGGATCGGCAATGAGAGTCTCGCCAGTAGGTTTTGCATTTAATACAATGGAAAAGACATTAAGAGTAGCTAAAAAAACCGCAGCAGTAACACATAATCATCCGGAAGGAATAAAGGGCGCTCAAGCAACAGCTGCAGCAATATATCTTGCAAGAACCGGAAACTCAAAAGAAGAAATCAAAAAATATCATTAGTGTCCCGTTAAAATGAGACGAGTTAAACAATTAATCAAAAAGCCCCGGAATCAGGGGATCATTTAGATCTTTGACATCATTGAAATTAGTCTTGTCGAACAGGTCACGCAAGTAGGTTTTGTCTGTCAATGATATGCTGAGAATTTGCAAAACTTCATAGGTTGAGCGTTTCAACTTCATATCATGTTGGACAATAGCCACAAGACAGTATGTGATAATAGCCACACTGATTTGTATGCGGACGGCGTTCTCTGTTGTGCCCCAGAATTTCTTTATCTTGAGGTGCT
>NZ_JACJJG010000082.1 GCF_016899855.1 Marseilla massiliensis | reverse complement strand
CATCTCGTATGCCGGAACTCCGCGTGAGGGTTTTATTGGCGGCATGGCTGTGTCAGGTGTCGAAGGATACGAGGATTATATGCTTACGGGTATCTCCGGACTGTCGGTAGGGCAGAAGATACAGGTGCCCGGTTCTGAACTTACTGACGCTATAAAGCGTTATTGGAGACATGGATTGTTCTCCAAGGCGCAGGTCGCTGTCGACTCTATCGTGGGTGACAAGATCTATCTTCATTTTTATTTGGCATTGCGTCCACGCGTTTCGACTATTAATTATGTAGGCGTAAAGAAGTCGGAACGTGACGATTTGGAGTCGAAGCTCGGCCTTTTGAAGGGCAGCCAGATTACACCCAACATGATTGACCGTGCCAAACTGTTGGCCAAGGAGTATTTTGACGATAAAGGTTACAAGAACGCAGACATCAATATCATGCAGCGTGAGGATGTTGCCCAGAAAAACCAGGTAATCCTTGATATCATTATCGACAAGAAAGAGAAGATGAAGGTGCGGCAAATTATCATCGACGGCAACGAAAACCTTAGCGATTCAAAGATAAAGGGCGGATTATTCAGAAAAGGAGCGTTCAAGAAAATACATGAGGCTGGCAAGTTGTCGTCTTTCCTCAAGTCAAAGAAATATACGCCGGAACGTTATGAAGAAGACAAGAAGAACCTCATTGACAAGTACAACGAGCTTGGCTATCGTGATGCGGTAATCCTGGAAGACAGTGTGTGGAACGTTGACGAGAAACACGTAAATATATACTTGAAGGTAGACGAAGGCAAGAAATATTATATTCGTAATATCACGTGGGTTGGTAACACCGTGTTCTCGAGTGATTATCTTGGCCGCATACTCGGCATGAAGAGTGGTGATGTATATAACCAGAAACTGATGAACAAGCGTCTTTCGGAAGACGAGGATGCTGTTGGTAACGAATATTGGAACCGTGGCTACCTGTTCTACAACCTGCAACCGACAGAGGTTAATATCGTAGGAGACTCCATAGACCTTGAAATGAGGATAATGGAAGGTACACAGGCTCATATCAGCCATGTCCGTATCAACGGTAATACACGATTGTACGAGAATGTCGTGCGCCGTGAGCTCCGTACTAAGCCGGGCGACCTTTTCTCGAAAGAGGCGCTTATGCGTTCATACCGTGAAATAGCGTCTATGGGCCATTTTGACCCGGAACAGATAGACCCGAAGGTTGAGCCTAACCCGGAAGAAGGAACCGTAGACATTAACTGGAATCTTGTGCAGAAGTCAAACGACCAGGTGGAGTTCTCTCTCGGATGGGGACAGACCGGTGTCATTGCCCGTATCGGTTTGCGCCTTAACAACTTCTCCATGGCCAACCTCTTCAACAAGAACAAGGAACACCGTGGTATTCTGCCCGTTGGTGACGGCGAGGTGCTGTCTATCGGAGCCCAGACCAACGGTACTTATTACCAGTCGTATAACGCATCTTATTCAACCAACTGGTTTGGTGGCAAGCGCCCGATACAGTTTACCGTAGGAGCGTACTTCTCTAAGCAGACCGACGTGTCGAGCAATTATTACAACTACGGCTACATGAACAACTATTACAATTACCTTTACGGTTACGGTAACAGTTGGAGCAACAGCTATGAAAACTACTATGATCCCGACAAGTTTGTCAAGTTGTTCGGTGTGTCCGTAGGATGGGGTAAGCGTTTGCGTTGGCCTGACGATTATTTCCAGTTGTCGGTAGAACTGGCATACCAGCGCTACATGTTGAAGAACTGGCAGTATTTCATCGTGCGTAACGGTAACTGCAACAACCTTAACCTTGGTATCACGCTTTCGCGTATATCTACGGACAACCAGTTGTTCCCGCGTCGCGGTTCTGAGTTTATGACCTCTCTAACCATTACTCCCCCTTGGTCGTTGTGGGACGGAAAGGACTATAAGGCCCTGGCCGAGATTTATGAGCAGGAGGCTTCTAACGGACAGTATAATTCGGAGAAGGCAACGGCGGCACAGAAAGAGAGGTATAGTTGGGTGGAATACTATAAGTGGAAGTTCCGTGCAAAGACATATACGGCTCTTACGAGCGGCCAGAAGTGTTTTGTATTGATGACGCGTGTCGAGTTCGGAATACTCGGAGCATACAACAAGTACAAGAAGTCGCCGTTCGAGACATACTATATGGGTGGTGACGGTATGAGCGGTTATTCTACAGGTTATGCCGAGGAGACTATCGGTCTGCGTGGTTATGATAACGGTAGCCTTACTCCTTACGGAGCCGAAGGTTACGCATACGACCGCTTTACGTTGGAGCTTCGCTATCCGTTCCTGCTCGGTAATACCACTATTTATGGTCTTGGTTTCCTTGAGGCAGGTAATGCATGGAATGACACCAAGGATTTCAACCCCTTCGACATGAAGCGTTCGGCCGGTATAGGTGTACGTATCTTCCTGCCGATGGTCGGTCTGATGGGTATCGACTGGGCTTACGGTTTCGACACTGTGTTTGGCCAGAAGGGTGGCAGTCAGTTCCACTTCATTCTCGGACAGGAGTTCTAATTTAATTAATAGTTAAGAATTAATAGTTAAGAGAATATGCCATTGGCAAGGCCATTTTGACCAATTAGGCTTATCAGTCTTATTAATAAAGAAAGGAGTAACTGTTTTATGAAAAAGATTATTTTTGCGATGGTGCTTGCGTTTGCAGCCGTTACGGCCAATGCCCAGAAGTTTGCGCTTATCGACATGGAGTATATCCTGAAGAATATCCCGGCATACGAACGTGCCGATGAGCAGCTAAACCAGGTAGCCAAGAAGTGGCAGGCTGAGGTTGATGCGTTTAATACCGAGGCTGCCACGATGTACAAGAATTATCAGAACGAGGTGGTATTCCTCTCTCAGGAACAGAAACAGGCACGCCAGCAGGAAATAAACGAGAAGGAGAAGCAGGCTGCAGAATTAAAGCGCAAGTACTTCGGTCCGGAAGGAGAATTGTTCAAGAAGCGTACCAGCCTCATGACGCCTATCCAGGAGGAAATATACAATGCGGTGAAGGACATTTGTGACCTGCGTGGATATTCCCTCGTGCTCGACCGGGCGTCGGATACAGGTATAATATTCGCCTCGCCAAGGATTGACATAAGTGACGAGGTATTGTCAAAACTGGGGTATTCCAATTGACGTCCTGTACGGGTTAAACTGCACGGTTGAGGTCTTCTGTGCGTAGTAAACACTTTCCACGCCGTTAGCAACCAATGCCGTAGCCGTGAATAAGGCCGACATATCTGAGGAGTAAATCCAGCCGGTAGATTTAAAATATTATAATTACGTGACATAAGCCGTGTACAACGTTAAAAACCAACATGTAAGTTTTGATTTACGCGGTCTTTTCCCTATATTTGCAGACAAATATAAATAATTAATAGAAAAACAGCAATTAAAGAAAATGAAGAAATTAGTTTTAATGTTACTCATGTGTGCGCCTCTGGCTGTATTCGCCCAGACAGCGCCCAAGTTCGGACACGTTGACTCTCAGGCAATAATGTCGGGTCTGCCCGAATTCATCAAGGCTCGTGGCGAACTTGAAGCTCAGTCAAAGCAGTATGAGAACGACATGAAGGCGATGCAGGATGAAATCCAGCGCAAGTCGGATGAATACGACAAGACAAGGAGCACCATGAACGAGACTAAGAGAACCGAAACGGAAAACGAGCTGAACCAGCTCATGCAGAAATACCAGCAGGCTTACCAGGACAACCAGGCTGCCTTGCAGAAGGCACAGCAGGAGAAGCTGCAGCCTATCATGAACAAGGTGATGACCGCTATCCAGAACGTGGGCAAGGCCGGTGGTTATGTTTACATCATGGACAGGGCTGGTGGCATACCCTATATCAGCGATACGCTGAGCAAGGACGTTACCGAGGACGTAAAGGCTGAAATCAACAAGATTAAATAACTCCTTTTTTAGCACTTATAACAATTAAGGGAGCTAAAGTGGTTAAAGACCGCATGCTTGCTGCTTAGCGCTGGTTTGCCGTAGCGTCAGGATGTAGTCTTTGACTATTTTAGCTCTTTTATATTTTTGTTTCTTATAATCAAAGGTTCATAAATGCGAAAAATTTTTTCCCTTCTGGTCGTCTCTTTTTTCGTCCTGGCGGCAAGCGCGCAGGTCAAGTTCGGATATCTCAGTTACGACAAGGCCGTCAAGGCCATGCCCGGTTATGCCGTAATGCAGAGCAATCTGTCGTCGTTGAGGGCGCAATATGAGGAAGAGACTAAGCGTTCTGAGGAAGAGTTCAATGAAAAGTACGAGCTGTTTCTCGATGGCAGAAGCAGCCTTGACAAGCCTATCTTGCAGAAAAGGCAGGCTGAGTTGCAAGAACTGCTTACCAAGAACATCGCTTTCAAGAAGGAGGCCGAGCGCCTCTTGAAGCAGGCTGAGGCAGACATGTACGCACCGCTGAAGGACAAATTGAATGCGGTTCTTGCCAAAATCGGAATGGAGAGAGGATATGCCTTTATCCTTAACACCGACAACGACGCTCTTCCGTTTGTCAATCTGTCTTATGGGGAGGATGTCACCACGCTTGTGCTTGATGCAATTAAAGAATAGGAATAACGCTTATGAACACTTCAGAAGCCGAAAGATTGAATACCATGGGCACACCTAACGGCGATAATACCCAGGCAGCCGCCGATTCGATAAAAGTCGTCTCATCCACCCCTTCTGCCGGCCCGATAGGCGTGTTCGACTCCGGTTACGGCGGGCTGACCATCCTGCACGAGATGCGCAGCCTGTTGCCACAATACGATTACCTGTATCTCGGCGACAACGCCCGCGCCCCGTATGGGCCGCGTTCGTTCGACGTGGTCTATCAGTTTACGCGCGAAGCTGTCATAAAACTTTTCTCCATGGGCTGCCGTCTCGTCATATTGGCCTGCAATACGGCGTCAGCCAAGGCCCTGCGCACCATCCAGCAGAACGACCTTCCCCGCATTGACCCATCCCGGAGGGTGCTCGGCGTAATCCGTCCCACGGCAGAATGTATCGGTTCGATTACCCACACGCGTCACGTCGGTATACTGGCTACCGAGGGAACAATCAAGAGCGAGAGCTACGTCATGGAGATTAACAAGCTCTATCCGGACATAAAGGTCACGGGAGTGGCCTGCCCCTTGTGGGTGCCGCTTATCGAAAACAATGAGTATGACACTCCCGGAGCCGATTATTTCGTGAAGAAGCGTATTGACTCCCTGCTTTTCCTCGATCCCGAAATCGACTCGGTTATCCTTGGTTGCACGCATTACCCAATACTGCTTGACAAAATCCTGAAATACACTCCACGTGGAGTGAAAATCATTCCGCAGGGCGAGTATGTGGCAAACAGCCTGAAAACATATCTTGCGCGACATCCCGAGATGGACGCCGTATGCGCAAAGCATGGCCGTTGCCATTACCTTACGACCGAGAACAAGGACAAGTTCCGCGAGTCGGCGCGTATCTTCATGCACGAGTCTGTCGACGCCGAGACCATTTCATTTTGACCTTTCCGGCCGTAGGGTACGGTCGTCCATAGTGCGTGTGGCTTACGGTCATGCGCATGTTCGCAACGAAATAAATCTAATAACATAATCTTAATAATTATGAGACTAACCAAACAAGTATTCCGTTTATTGGCGCCGTGTGCGCTGTTGCTGCCGTTGCAAAGTGTTTCGGCAGCCATTCCCGGTTATCCTACCTATCCCGACTCTACACGTATGCGTGGCGAGCGTTGGCAGGCTGAGTACAGCCGGCATTCTGATTCGGCGTGGGCAAAGGCCCTGCCGATAGTTGAGAAGCAGGCCAAAGAGGGCCGTCCGTACCGCCCTTGGGCTTCCAAGCCCGAAGACCTGTTGCGTGCCAACATCCCGGCGTTCCCCGGTGCCGAGGGTGGCGGAGCCTATACCCAGGGCGGACGAGGAGGTAGGGTGATGGTTGTTACCACCCTTGCCGACAGCGGGCCGGGCAGTTTCCGTGAAGCTTGCGAAACAGGCGGCGCGCGTGTCATCGTGTTCAACGTGGCCGGAGTAATCCGCCTGAAGTCACCCATCAGTATCCGTGCGCCATACGTTACCATCGCCGGCCAGACGGCTCCCGGCGACGGAGTGTGCATAACGGGTCATTCAGTGCTTATCGACACCCACGACGTCATCATACGCCACATGCGCTTCCGCCGCAACAATCCCGACGTGATGTTCCGTGACGACGCTCTCGGTGGCAACGGTGTAGGCAATATCATCATCGACCATTGCTCGGGCAGCTGGGGCAGCGACGAGAACATGTCGATGTACCGCCACGTGTACGACCGCGGCGGAAAGAACCTGAAGCTGCCCACGGTGAACATTACCATCCAGAACAGCATTTTCTCGGAGGCTCTCGACCTGTATAGCCACGCTTTCGGAGCAACTATCGGCGGCCACAACTGCATGTTCAACCGCAACCTCTTCGCCTCTAACATCTGCCGTAACGCATCTGTCGGAATGGACGGTACGTTCAATTTCGTCAACAACGTGGTGTATAACTGGTGGAGCCGCACCATCGACGGCGGTGACCACAAGAGCTTCTACAACATAATAAACAACCATTACAAGCCCGGACCGATAACAATGGAGCTGAAAGACCGCCCCTGCTCGCACCGCATACTGAAGCCCGAGCCGAGGCGCGACAAGAACCTTCCCACGCTGTTCGGCAAGGCTTACGTAGACGGCAACATCATGGAGGGCTATCCAGAGATAACCAAAGACAACTGGAACGGCGGCGTGCAAGTGTTCGAAGAAGAGACTTGCGGCGAATATACCGACAAGATACGCGCTTACGAACCGTTCGAAATGCCACACGTAACCATACTTCCTACCGACAGTGTAATGCCTTACGTGCTCGCCAATGTCGGCGCTACGCTGCCCAGGCGAGACGCTGTTGACACCCGCGTAATAGAGACCGTGCGCACGGGCAAGGCCATATACGTAGACAATGCGCCAATAGTAACGTCGCCATACCAGGAGCGCGCCCTTGCGCCCGACTCTTACAAGAAGGGTATTATCACCGATCCCCGCCAGGTGGGAGGCCTGCCCGAGTATAAGGGAACGCCTTACAAGGACTCTGACAACGACGGTATGCCCGACGACTGGGAGGTGAAGTACGGTCTCGACCCGCACAATCCTGCCGATGCCTCGGCCGATTGCAACGGCGACGGGTACACCAACATCGAGAAGTTCATCAACAACATCGACCCCACTGTGAAGGTTGATTGGACCGACCCGCGCAACAACCGCGATACGCTTGACGTCTAACCGTTTTGCCGGGTCTGGTCGGATATGTTTTGTATGTATAAAAATTGAGTTGTCGGAAGCTGACCATAGTTAAGCGCTTAACTGCGGTCAGCTTCCGACAACTCCTTTTTTCCGACTTTCCTTTCCTATCTCCTCGGACGGGGGTGGCGCTTTCCGGCGTTCTTGCCGAGGCGCCCCATCATGCGTTTCTCTATGGCGTACACACGCTGTATCTGCTTGGGAGTAAGGAATTTGCTGTACTCCTTATAGTATTTCTCCCTGATGTCCAGCAGCTTCTGGCTGCGTTTGAAGCGCTCCTCAATGGCCTTTTCCGTCTCGGCATCGGTTTTGGCCGTGCCCCGCTGGCGTTTTGCCCTCGGGCCCAGAGCCCATATTTCCTTCTGGCATTGGCAGTAGGTGTCTATGAACTTTGCCGTCGTGGCGTCGTCGAAAGCCAGTTGGCGTGCTATGTGGCGTGCCTGCGTCTCGGCCAGTTTTTCGCGTTTCTGTTGCCTGTCGTTGGTGTCCTGCGCGTAGGTAGTTGAGCTGAATGCCGTCATCATTACGGCCATTATCAGCATACTGATGATTCTCTTCATGTTGATGGTCTCCTTTTTTTATTGGTTAATGAATATATCTTCGCTGTATATCTCAAGCATGTAGGCCTGGTCTTCGCTGCTCAGGTTGGCAAAGGCGCGCTCTACGCTGTCAAAGCCGGCGGCCGTGCTGTCGGTGTGCGGCCCGTTGAATGCCGTCGGCAGGATTATGGCGGCGGCTATCGAGGCTGCCGCTGTCATGACAATGGTCCTTACCGAAGGCCACCGCCTGCGGCTTGCTGCCGTGCTCCGTGCCGTCTCCTTGAGTACATTTTCCCTCATCTCGTCGAATATGCCTTCGGGAACGGTGTACGGCATGCGTTTTCCTATCTTGTTGAAATCAAATCTGTTGTCCATGTCTGTCAGTCGTTTGAGTTCATGTATTCTATTATTTTCTCTTTCGCCAAGTGGTAGTTGGCCTTTGCCGCGGCTGCTGTCGAGCCGATAATGCCGGCTATGTCGTCATACGCCAGTTCGTCGTAATAGCGCAGGTTGAACGCCAGTTGCTGCCGTGTGGGCAACGCCAGTATGGCCTCTTGCAGTTTCACGGCCTCGAGGTCGGTATAGTCTACATATCCGTCGGCGGCCAGCCTGCTGACTTCGTGCGCTCCGGTATCGAGCCTTACGTCGCTTTCTTTCCTCCTTCCTATCAGCCTCAGGGCCTCGTTCGTGGCTATACGGTACACCCACGAGGTAAGCGAGCAGTCGCCGCGGTACTTGTCCATCGTCCTGAACAGCCGTACGAAAGTCTCTTGTGTGGCGTCCTGGGCGTCGGCGTGTGCCGATACAAGCCTTCTTATGTGCCAGTATACGGCCTCTCCGTATTTGTCCATAATCAGGCGGAATCCCTTGTCAGGGTCGGCCTTTGCCGTTGATAATATGTCGTTGTCGTTTATAGTCATCTTCCGTTATGTGTCTGCTGTGTCTCCGTTTTGCGGGGCGTTCTATACTGATGACCCGCCGGCGGTGGCAAAGTAAAATGCCCGCGGCATTATTTTTAGTTAAAAAGCGTTTGTTATTGTAAGGCCTTTAATGAGCCGTGTTGTAACTGCATGGCAGACAGTATGTTATAATAAGTTTTGCAAAATGCCGTCTTTCGCTTTCTGAAAGACGGCCTTTTAGCGTGCGATTGACGGCCTTTTGCAAGCCAAAAGACGGTGTTTTGTATAGTGGCTTGATAAGGCACGTTTTGCCATATGCGTAAAAATACGGCGGCAAGTCCCGCTAATCCGATTTTTTTCAGTACTTTTGCATCGCATTGGGCGTATCAGTCCCAATGGTCTTATTATATAACCGAATTTATGGAAGAGAAGAAGAATTATAAGCGCACCACCGTCACCGCCGCCCTGCCTTACGCAAACGGCGGGGTGCACATCGGCCATCTGGCCGGCGTGTATGTACCGGCTGACATCTATGTGCGTTACCTACGACTGAAAAAACAGGACGTAAAGTTCATCTGCGGAAGCGATGAGCACGGTGTGCCAATCACCATCCGTGCCAAGAAGGAGGGCATAACGCCCCAGCAAGTGGTAGACCGCTACCACGCGATGATTAAGAAGAGCTTTGAGGATTTCGGCATTTCGTTCGACATCTACAGCCGCACGACGTCAGAAACACACTCTCGCGTGGCTTCGGAGTTCTTCAGGAAACTCTACGAAGAGGGCAAACTGGTGGAGAAAACGTCGATGCAGTATTACGACGAGGAGGCAAAGCAGTTCCTTGCCGACCGCTACATCACGGGCGAATGCCCCCACTGCCACAACCCGAAGGCGTACGGCGACCAGTGCGAGAAGTGCGGAAGCGACCTCGACCCGACCGAACTTATCAACCCCGTGAGCGCTATCAGCGGCTCGAAACCGGTGTTGAAGGAAACCAAGAACTGGTATCTGCCGCTCAATGAGTACCAGGATTGGTTGAAGGAATGGATACTTGAAGGCCACAAGGAGTGGCGCCCGAACGTGTACGGACAGTGCAAGTCGTGGCTCGACCTTGACCTCCAGCCCCGCGCGATGACGCGCGACCTCGACTGGGGAATACCCGTTCCAGTGGAAGGTGCTGAGGGAAAGGTGCTCTATGTGTGGTTCGACGCGCCCATAGGATACATCTCAAACACTCAGGAACTTATGCCAGAGGATTGGGAGACGTGGTGGAAGGACCCCGACACACGCCTCGTTCACTTCATCGGCAAGGACAATATCGTGTTCCATTGCATCATATTCCCCGCCATGCTGAAGGCTCACGGAGGCTACATCCTGCCTGACAACGTGCCCGCAAACGAGTTCCTCAACCTCGAGAACGACAAGATTTCGACATCACGCAACTGGGCTGTGTGGCTGCATGAATACCTCGTCGAACTGCCTGAAAAGCAGGACGTGCTGCGCTATGTGCTCACAGCCAACGCTCCCGAAACCAAGGACAACAACTTTACCTGGAAAGATTTTCAGGAGCGTAACAACAGCGAACTCGTAGGCATTTACGGCAACTTCGTAAACCGCGCGCTGCAACTTACCAAGAAATACTTTGACTGCGTGGTGCCAGCCTGCGGCGAACTGCAGGACATCGACCGCCAGACCATTGCCGAGTTCCACGACGTCAAGGCCGGCGTAGAGCGCCTGTTGGACAGCTTCAAGTTCCGCGACGCCCTGAAAGAGGCCATGAACCTCGCCCGCATCGGTAACAAGTACATCGCCGATACAGAGCCGTGGAAGGTCGCAAAGACCGACATGAAGCGTGTAGAAACCATCCTCAACATCTCTCTCCAGCTTGTTGCCAACCTGGCGATAGCCTTCGAACCGTTCCTGCCTTTCAGCAGTGCAAGGCTCAGGAAGATGTTGAACATCGACCGGTTCGACTGGAACCAGCTCGGCTCTACCGACCTTCTCGAGGCCGGACACAAACTGAACGAGCCTGAACTGCTGTTCGAGAAAATCGAGGATGATGTCATTGCGTACCAGCTGCAGAAGCTTGAGGATACTAAGAAGGCCAACGCCGAGGCAGCGTATAAGGCAAAGGAGATAAAGCCGACGATAGCTTTCGACGACTTTGAGAAGATAGACGTACGTGTAGGTCTTATCAAGGCGTGCGAGAAAGTGAAGAAAGCAGACAAGCTGCTTAAGTTCACCATTGACGACGGCAGCGGCCAGGACCGTACCATCGTAAGCGGTATTGCGAAGTATTATAACCCCGAAGACCTCGTAGGCAAGCGCGTCTGCTTCGTCGCCAACCTTGCTCCGCGCAAGCTTAAGGGTATCGAGAGCCAGGGAATGATACTCTCCGCCGAAGACTTTGACGGCTCCTTGAGCGTAATCACGACATCTGCCGAGGTAAAACCAGGCAGCGTGGTATGCTAAAATAAGGTAGTTATAGTAGTTAAAAGGAGTTATCGCTCACTGCGTTCGCTTAGTAGTTAAAGTCAAATGCTTTGTCAATTTGTCTCTCGTTGCTT
>NZ_JACJJG010000081.1 GCF_016899855.1 Marseilla massiliensis | reverse complement strand
ACGTGGCAAGCTCAAGGGTTACGTACATGCGTCCCTTTTTCTTTAGCGAACTTATCTCACACGACAGCCTGTCGGCCTGGGCCGTGTAGTATTCCTTCAGTTGTTCCTTCGTTGAATAGCTGTTATCCATGTATGTTTTGTTTGTTAATAGACTGGTGGCAACAGTTACAGTCCTACCACTACGCACAGCCCCGTTGGGCCGACGGCTACGTCGACGTTCTTTTTCCATCCCGTCATCTTGTCCCCGAGCCAGTATCCGGCCTGGACCGACAGCACCCCGATGGCAGCTCCAGCGAACACGTCGCCCCATCTGTGGCGGTTTCGGCGCACACGGTCTATGGCCGTAGCAGTGGCAACGGTGTATCCGGCCACGCTTATCCAGGGGCTTACTTCGCGGAATTCCTTGTCAAGTATGGCGGCCCCGAAGAAGGCGAACGACGTGTGTCCGGAGGGGAACGAGTGGCGGTCGGTGCCGTCGGGGCGTGTAGATTTGATGGAATATTTCAGCCCGTAGGTAAACGCGGCGTCGATGGCGAAGGCCGTAGCGGTGTTCACAATAAGCCGTTTCCACGGACTTTGGCTCTCCACTCCGGCGGCTTTCAGCACGTAGGCCGACGCTATCGGCACGAAGCGCAGGTAGTCGTCAATGCCGTCGCCGTGGTATTTCTCGTACTGTGCCGAGGCGTTTAATGACATCATCAGCGCGATGATGAAGGTCAGCAGTCTTGTATTCATGCTTGCAAAGATAATCAGTTTTGGGCAGAGCGGCAACATTTATGTCGACATATTGCCGTCATGCCCGCTTTACCTTATTATATATAAAGACACCGGAAAATGCGTGTTGTGTAAAAAATATTACGAAAATATTTCATGTTTTCAGGTTCATTTCAGATTTGCCCTCTAACTTTGCTTTCGTAAAAACCGGCAAGGCGTCCGTAAGACGGCAGCTTGAGGGCCGGCAGAGATAATGAAACAGGAATAATAAAAACAAAAAAACGAGATGATTATGAAGACTATTGATTTATTGAAGTGGACAATGATGTGCGCTTTCGGGGCGCTGGTGGTAACGTCGTGCAGCGACGATGACGATGATGACGGCGCTCGCGTGCCCGAGGCTGTGCAGGTTGCGTTCGACTCGAAGTACGGCAATGTGGGCCGTGTAGAGTGGGACAGGGAGCAGGGCGGATACCTCGTTGCCGAGTTCCGCAAGGACAACCGAGAGCATGACGCATGGTTTACGGAAGGCGGAGAGTGGGTGATGACCGAGGTTGACTATGTACGCGACCTTACCGCGCTGCCCCAGGCGGTTCAGGCCGGATATGCCGCTACGGTGTACGCGCAGGACGGATGGACCGTTGACGACATCGACGAGATACAGCGCCCGTCGTATGAGACCTTCTATGTAATCGAGGTTGAGAAGGCCGGTCAGCCCGACTATGACCTCTACTTCGACCTTAACGGCACGCTGTTCCGTGAGCTGCAGGGCGAAGGCGGAGGCAACTACGGCGACATGATAGGCAACGGGATGCCCGACGAAATCAAGCTGTTCATCGACAACAACTACGCTGGCGCTACCGTGGTAGACTTTGACCGTGACGCCCGTGGATACGAGGTTGAGGTGCGCCACGACGGCAAGAGCAAGGAGATACTGTTCGACACGTCGTATAACTGGATACAGACATCCACTGACATGACGCGCGACATCCCGGCAAACATCCGTCAGGCTGTCGAGGCCCAGTACCCAGGCAAGCGCATTGACGACTGCGACTACATCGAGACCGCGCAGGGCGAGAAGTATTATCTAATAGACCTTGACAACCATAACGTAGACCTCAAGGTGACCGAGGACGGCCAGATAACCACGACTCCCGACTATTAATCACCATGATATGCGGCGGGCAGAGACCTGACAAGGCACCTCTGCCCGCCCTTGTTTTTATCGCTTTGTAATTCGCTGATATTCAGCGACTTTGCGAAATGCCGTCTTTTACCTTCCAAAAGACGGCATTTTAGCGTGTAATTGACGGCATTTCGGAAAACAAAAGGCCACCTTTCGCAAATCGTTAGAAGTTTGGTTGTACGGTAAAACATAATCTTCAGGTCTATTTCTTATAATATTTTCCAATCCAGGCGGTCGCATTTTGTCATTCCGTGTCGGCGCACGGAATCCAGAAAACATCCTGCCTTAATCAATAAGTGGGTGCATTCATGGATTCCGTGCGCCGACACGGAATGACAAAGTGCGACCGCCTGGATTGAAAGAGGGTATTGTTTCCCCGACGGTTTGCTACCGCTTGGATAGGAAGAGGGTATTGCTTCCCTAACGGTTTGCTACCATTTGGATTGAAATAAGATTCAGTATGACAGTCGGTCATCGCCGACCGTATTCCTTATTTTACGTACCTGAATTTGAAAATTGGCGCAGGCTTCTTTGTTTTCGGATATTTTCCGTACATTTGCAGCTAATATAAAACCTCTTGATATGAGTGAAAACACACCACAGCAGTGGAATAAATTTTACCTGAAGGACGTCACGTTCATGAACCTGATGACGCGGCGTATCTTCAACGTGCTCATCATAGCCAATCCCTACGACGCCTTCATGCTCGAGGACGACGGCCGTATTGACGAGAAAATATTTAACGAATACACCGAGCTGGGTATGCGTTACCCGCCTACCTTCACCCAGGTGAGCACCACAGAGGAGGCCGCCGACGTGCTTGCTTCTACCAGCATAGACCTTGTAATATGCATGCCCGGCAACGCGGACAACGACGCTTTCACTGTGGCACGCGACGTTAAGGACAAGTTTCCGGACATTCCGTGCGTCGTGCTGACTCCATTCTCGCACGGCATTACGCGTCGCATGGAGAACGAAGACCTGTCAATATTCGAGTATGTGTTCTGTTGGCTGGGCAACACTAACCTCATCATGTCCATCATAAAGCTCATTGAGGACAAGATGAACATCGAGCACGACATCGCCGAGGCCGGCGTGCAGATGATTCTGTTGGTGGAGGACAGCATACGTTTCTATTCCTCCCTGCTGCCGACGCTTTACGGTTACATCCTTACGCAAAGCCAACACTTCTCTACCGAGGCGCTTAACCCGCACAGCGCAATGCTCCGCATGAGGGGCAGGCCTAAGGTGGTGCTCGCCCGTACGTATGAGGAGGCTATGGCTCTGTACGAAAAATACGCCGACAACACGCTCGGCGTAATATCCGACTGCCGCTTCCCCAAGGACGGCGAGAAGGACTCAGAGGCCGGACTTAAGCTGCTGCGCGAGATAAGGGAGCGCAACGAGTATCTGCCGCTGATACTCCAGAGCAGCGAGACGGAGAACAAGGCGAAGGCCGAGGCCGAGCATTTCCGCTTCATCGACAAGAACTCTAAGACGATGAGTCTTGACCTTAGGGCCATCATGGCGGAGCACATGGGCTTCGGCGACTTCATCTTCCGCGACCCAAAGACCCACAAGGAAGTAATGCGGGTGCGCACGTTGAAAGAGCTGCAGGACAACATCTTCAAGATACCTTACGACTCAATGCTCTACCACATATCGCGTAACCACATGAGCCGGTGGCTGTGCGCCAGGGCGATATTCCCCGTGTCGGAGTATCTCAAGACGGTAACATGGCATAAGTTGCAGGACGTTGACCTGCACCGCAAAATCATCTTCGACGCCATTGTGCAGTACCGCCATATGAAGAACATAGGCGTCGTGGCCGTGTTCGACCGCGGAAAGTTCGACCGTTACGCCCATTTCGCCCGAATAGGTGACGGCTCGCTGGGCGGCAAAGGCCGCGGACTGGCGTATCTGGACAATATAATAAAGAAGCATCCGGAGTTTAACGAGCGCGAGGGCGTTAGTGTGTCGATACCTAAGACGGTGGTGCTATGCACCGACGTGTTCGACCAGTTCATGGAGAGCAACAACCTTTACGAGATAGCCCTGAGCGATGCCAGCGACGAGGAGATACTCCGTCACTTCCTCCGCGCGCAGCTGCCGGACAAGTATATAGCCGACTTCTTCACCTTCTTCGACGCTACTAACAGGCCCATCGCCATCCGCTCGTCGAGTCTTCTGGAGGATTCGCACTACCAGCCGTTCGCCGGAATCTACTCGACATACATGATTCCCAACCTCGATGACAAGTACCAAATGCTGCAAATGCTCGCCGCGGCAATCAAGAGCGTGTACGCCTCGGTGTACTACAAGGACTCAAAGGCGTACATGACGGCCACGAGCAACGTCATAGACCAGGAGAAGATGGCCGTCATCCTGCAGGAAGTAGTGGGCAAACAGTACGGCGACAGGTACTATCCCAACATATCGGGCGTGCTGCGTTCGATAAACTATTACCCCATAGGCGACGAGACATCGGAGGAAGGCATAGCAAGCCTGGCGCTCGGCCTGGGCAAGTATATCGTGGACGGAGGCCAGACGCTGCGCGTCAGTCCTTACCATCCCAACCAGGTGTTGCAGATGAGCGAGATGGAGATTGCGCTGCGACAGACGCAGACACAGTTCTATGCGCTCGACATGAAAGACGTTGGCGGAGACTTCAAGGTTGACGACGGATTCAACATCCAGAAGCTCAAGGTTAAGGAAGCCGAAAAGGACGGCTCGCTCAACTATATTGCCTCGACGTACGACCCCTATGACCAGGTAATCCGTGACGGCATTTACGAGGGCGGCAGGAAAATCATTTCGTTCTGCGGAGTGCTGCAACAGGGCGTGTTCCCCCTGCCCGAACTGCTGCAAATGTCGATGAAGTATGGAGCCGAAGGCATGCGAAGGCCAGTGGAGATAGAGTTCGCGTGCAACATCAATGCCGACCGCACGGGTGAGCTGTACCTGTTGCAGATGCGCCCGATTGTGGATAGCAAGCAGGTGCTCGACGAAGACCTGACGGCCATAGACGACTCGAAATGCCTGCTGCGCTCGCACAATTCGCTGGGCCACGGTATCAGTGAAGACGTTGTCGACGTGGTTTACGTCAAGACGGACGACAACTTCACCGCGTCGAACAATCCCCGCATAGCCGACGAGATAGAGCGGATAAACCGCAAGTTCCTGGCCGACGGCACCAACTACGTGCTCGTAGGCCCAGGCCGTTGGGGCTCAAGCGACTATTGGCTGGGCATTCCCGTGAAGTGGCCGCACATCAGCGCGGCGCGCGTGATAGTTGAGGCCGGACTGCCAAACTATCGCGTTGACCCAAGCCAGGGCACGCACTTCTTCCAGAACCTGACGAGTTTCGGCGTGGGATATTTCACCGTCAACACTTACAAGAACGACGGCATATTCCAAAAGGAACTGCTCGACGCCATGCCCGCCGTTGACGAGACGCAGTACGTACGCCACGTGCGCTTCAGCAGTCCGCTGAAAATAATGATGGACGGGATGAAGCAGGAGGGCGTGGTATTGCTCCCGTCGGATGGCGGCCGCTGACATATTGCGGCATGGGCAGCGGCTTGCTGACGGCATGGCGTGCTAATGTAGACATTTTTTCCGTAAACCTCTTTCAGTTGTCAGTTCGGAACTTAATTGCCTGGCCATCAGTTGTTTATGCGCTGACAGATGTCCGCCAAACATCTGTCAGCGCATTTTCCGTCAATTGCCGGCATGAAGGGAACTGAAAGATTCATCCTCAATCTTTCAGTTTCTAACATTTTGATAACCAGAGTGTTAACCTCTGTCCTGACAGACTGACAGAAGTTTAGCTAAATTATCATCATTTGTTTATGTTGTAAAACAAGGCCTTTTACCTTGCGTTTTGTGCTCTTTTGCAATGTAAAAGACGGCATTTTAGCTTGCGATTGACGCCCTTTCGGGATGTAAAAGATGGCCTTTCGGAAGGCGAAAGGCTGCATATGTCGTAGCTGGTTGTTAGTGCCACTGTTTCAGGGCATTACGAAGCCTGTGGCGACGGGTGGAAAGTTTAGATGTAAACGATTGCACGTTCAAAAGGAACAATCATCGGAATTTTGCTTTATCCTTATTTTTTTTATTGCTATCTTTGAAGCGAAATTAAAGACCTGTTACCTATGAATATACTTTTGAACATCACTTACGATACGAGTTTCGGCGAGGAACTCGTACTGAATCTTATAACCGGAAGGGAGGAAGGTTCGATAGTCACCACGCCTTACAGAATGCATACCAACGACGGTCACGTATGGAAGTGTGACCTTAATCTTGGGCTGGAGACCGGTACACACATTGATTATTATTATACAGTAGTGCGCGGCGAGACTACAGTAGTGCGCAGCGAGTGGGTTGTTGAGCCCCACAGGCTTGAGCTTACGAGCATGAGGGGCGGCCCGTTTGTCGTATATGACCACTGGCTCGGAATTCCGTCAGACTCTTATCTGTACAGCTCGGCCTTTACGGACTGCATACGGCGCAGGCGCATGAGCCCTGCGCCGCTGGTCAATTATCCCGTTACGGCGCGCGTAAAGGTGCGTGCCCCTCAGCTCAAGGGGCGCGAGAGGCTTGTGCTTGTAGGCTCTGACCTGTCGCTCGGGGCGTGGAATGTGGCTGACGGAGTGACCATGTACGAGCACAATTATAACGAGTGGGTAGCCGATATTGATGTTACCAGGCTGGCGGGACGCACGTTCGAGTTTAAGTTTGTTGCCGTCGACGTACACGACCCGGGCGACCTGCTTTGGGAGGACGGTATGAACCGCCGCATTGACCTGCCCGAAATGAAGGAGAACCAGGTTGTCGTGTATGAGCTTGACGAGGCTTTCTTCCCGATATACGATGTCAGGTGCGCCGGCACCCAAGTGCCCGTGTTCTCGTTAAGGTCGCGGACCAGTTTCGGCGTCGGCGACTTCGGTGACTTGAAGAAGATGGTGGACTGGATATCAAAGACGCAGCAGTGCGTGCTGCAGCTGTTGCCCATCAACGACACCACCACCACCCATACCTGGACAGATTCGTACCCGTACAGCTGCATAAGCATATTCGCCCTGCATCCGCAATATGTTGACTTGAATGCCCTTCCGCCGATAGAGGATGAGGCCGAAAGACAGCGCTTTGAGGCATTGAGGCAAGAGCTCAACGCCCTGCCGCGGATAGATTATGAGCGGGTGAACAACGCGAAGACGGAGTATCTGCAAATCCTTTATGGCCAGGAAGGCAAGAAGGTGCTGGCCTCGGCGGAGTTCAAGAGATTCTTTGACGAGGCCGGAATATGGCTCGTGCCCTACGCGCAGTATTGCTACTTGCGCGAGAAGTACGGCACGGCAGACTTCTCTCGGTGGCCCGACCACAACCACTTTGACGAAAGTGAGCGCAAAGCGCTGTCGGGACAGCGCAACGTGGCCTTCAAGAACGTGGCCTTTTATTATTACGTACAGTTCATCCTGAACACCCAGATGTCCGAAGTACACGATTACGCGCGCGCAAAAGGCGTAATACTCAAGGGCGACATTCCTATCGGCGTTAGCCGTTACGGCTGCGACGTGTGGCAGGAGCCTCGTTACTTCAACCTGAACGGACAGGCCGGAGCGCCGCCTGATGACTTCTCGGTTAACGGGCAGAACTGGGGATTCCCCACGTACAACTGGGACGAAATGCTGAAGGACGGATGCCGTTGGTGGGTTCGCCGTTTCTCGAACATGGCTAAGTTCTTCGACGCTTACCGTATAGACCATGTCCTCGGATTCTTCCGTATATGGGAAATACCTGTCAACGCCGTTCACGGACTGCTTGGACAGTTCTCTCCGGCGCTCGGCATGACACGCGAGGAGATAGAGGCCTACGGCCTGCATTTCCAGGAAGAGCTGTTTACCGAACCGTTCATTACCGACTGGGTGCTTGACCGTATGTTCGGCGAACGTGCCGACATGGTGCGCCAGACATATCTCGAGCCAACGCATGACGGCCGTTACCGCATGAAGGAAGAATACAACACGCAGCGTAAGGTCGAGGCTGCCTTTGCCGACAAGACCGATCAGGACGACCTCAATCTGCGTGACGGACTGTACGCATTGATCAGCGACGTGCTCTTCGTTCGTGACCATAAGGACGCAAACAAGTTCCATCCAAGGATTTCGGTACAGTTCGATTTCATTTACGAATCGCTCTACGACAGCGACAAGTATCTGTTCAACAAGATATACAACGACTATTATTACCGCCGCAACAACCAGTTCTGGTATCGCGAGGCGATGAACAAGCTGCCCAAGATAGTCGAGGCTACGCGCATGCTTGTCTGCGCTGAAGACCTCGGAATGGTGCCCGACTGCGTGTCATGGGTGATGAATGAGCTGAAAATACTCAGTCTTGAACTGCAGTCAATGCCTAAGGATCCGCACGTGCGCTTCGGTGTCCTCGCGCGTAATCCGTACCGTTCGGTCTGCACGATTTCGAGCCATGACACGCCCACCTTGCGCCAATGGTGGGACGAGGACTGGACACGTACGCAAGATTTCTTCAACAACGTGCTCCAGAAATACGGCGCCGCGCCGCACCCATTGCCTGGTTGGCTGGCCCGGGACATAATCTCGCGCCATCTGCTCTGCCCGTCAATGCTCTGCATTCTCACCATACAAGACTGGATGTCGATAGACGAAGGCCTGCGTCTTGCTGACGCCGATGCCGAGCGAATCAATGTTCCGTCGAATCCGCACCACTACTGGCGTTACAGGATGCACGTCAACATTGAAGACCTTATCGAAGGACATGACTTCAACCAGAATATCACCGACTTGGTGAAGGAAAGCGGGAGAATGTGAGTGATAGAGTAGTTATGTCTTTGAGGGGTTAAGGAGTAATGAAGTTAAGGAGTTAAGACAAATGACTTGTTCATTGGACATGGATAAGAAACGGTAACGGATATAATGATTATATTAATGATATTTATATCTGAATGGCAGTGTAATAACCGGCAACTCATTTGTCTTAACTACTTAACTCCTTAACTTCTTTACTCCTTGAGTGCTGTTCAATGATGATATTTAACATGAAAATAATAAACCTTAGACAATTATGCGAAAAGTATTAATGGCATTATTGTTGCTGCCGCTGATGGCGACAGCACAGACGGTGACGTCGCCTAATGGCAATGTGGAAGTGAAGTTCTCACTGGATAACGGACGCCCCACGTACGAGATGACCTACAAAGGCAAGGCCGTAGTCAAGCCGAGCCACCTCGGGCTGGAGCTTGTGAAGACCAAGCATGCCAGCAAGGGAATGGAGGAGACCGACCTTATGGACGGCTTCACCGTTACGGATACACAGACATCGACGTTCGACGAGACGTGGAAACCCGTGTGGGGACAGACCGCAACGATACGCAACCACTACAACGAGATGGCCGTTACGCTGAACCAGCCTGCCTCGAAGCGAAACATCGTGATACGTTTCCGCGTGTATGACGACGGCATGGGACTGCGCTATGAGTTCCCACAGCAGAACGAGCTCAACTATTTCGTGATAAAGGAGGAGCACACCCAGTTCGCCATGGCTGGCGACCATACCGCCTGGTGGATACCCGGCGACTACGACACTCAGGAGTACGAGACAGTGGAGTCAAAGCTCTCCGAAATCCGCGGGCTGATGAAGGACGCCATAACGCCCAACTCGTCGCAGACCCCGTTCTCGCCAACCGGCGTGCAGACGGCGCTCCAGATGAAGACCGCCGACGGCCTCTACATCAACATCCACGAGGCTGCGTGCGTAAATTACGCCACGATGCACCTCAACCTTGACGACAAGGCGATGGTATTCGAGTCATGGCTTACCCCCGACGCTCAGGGCACGAAGGGCTACATCCAGACGCCTTTCAACACGCCGTGGCGCACCGTTCTCGTAAGCGACGACGCCCGCGACATGCTCTCTTCGAACCTTATCCTCAACCTGAACGAGCCTTGCGCCCTCGACGACGTTAGCTGGATACGCCCAATAAAGTATTGTGGCGTATGGTGGGAGCTTATCGTTGGCCGCAACACATGGAGCTATACTAACGAATATCCGTCGGTACGTCTCGGCGTAACGGACTATAAGAACAGCAAACCCAACGGCACCCACGGCGCCAATAACGAGAATGTGAAGAAGTATATCGACTTCGCCGCCGCCAACGGACTTGACGAAGTTCTCGTTGAGGGATGGAACGAAGGCTGGGAGGACTGGGCCGGACACTCTAAGTTCGACGTGTTCGACTTCGTTACCCCGTATCCCGACTTCGACATAAAAATGCTGAACGACTACGCCCACTCAAAGGGCGTGAAGCTCATGATGCACCACGAGACCTCGTCGTCGGTGATGAATTACGAGCGCTGGATGGACAAGGCGTACAAGCTGATGAACCAATACGGCTACGACGCGGTGAAGAGCGGATACGTAGGCGACATCATTCCGCGTGGCGAACATCATTACAGCCAGACGATGAATAACCACTACCTGCACGCCGTAAAGGAGGCTGCAAAACACCATATCATGGTCAACGCCCATGAGGCAACGCGCCCGACGGGCCTCTGCCGTACGTATCCTAACCTCGTGGGCAACGAGAGCGCCCGCGGAACAGAGTACGAGGCGTTCGGCGGAAGCCGTCCCGACCATACCGTAGTGCTGCCCTTCACCCGTCTGCAAGGCGGTCCGATGGACTACACTCCGGGTATATTCGAGACAAAACTCGACACATGGAGCAGCAATCCTTCATACGTACACACCACGCTCGTGGGTCAGCTGGCGCTGTATCTCGTGATGTACAGTCCGCTGCAGATGGCTGCCGACCTGCCCGAACATTATGAGAAATACATGGACGCGTTCCAGTTTATCAAGGACGTAGCCGTTGACTGGGACGACTCTAAGTACATCGAGGCAGAGCCCGGCGACTATATCACCGTGGCGCGCAAGGCCAAAGGAACGGACAACTGGTTTGTAGGCGGCAAGTGCGACGAGAACGGCCACAAGGCAGTAGTTAAGCTCGACTTCCTCGACAAGGGCCGCAAGTATGAGTGCACTATCTACGCCGACGCCAAGGACGCCGACTACGAGACCAACCCCAAGGCATATGCAATAACGAAGAAGACCGTAAAGAAGGGCGACACGCTCAAGATAACCGAGGCCCGTGGCGGCGGTTTCGCAGTGTCGTTGATGGCCAAGTAGGGCTTGAGTGGAATAGAATAGTAGTAGTGGTTGAAAGGAGTTAATGGATAATCAATCACCGATACGTTTTCAAAAGACGGTTCTTCCGCAGTTTTGTTGGATGGCCTTTCAGCAACATAAAATTGAGCACATCGAGTTTTTCTTTTAAAAGATTAAAAATCAATAGTTTTGTTATATAATTTGAAGTATGGATAAGCCGGATAGTTTTATAGCCCTAAATTTCAATTTAATCAATATACAGGTACTGATTA
>NZ_JACJJG010000080.1 GCF_016899855.1 Marseilla massiliensis | reverse complement strand
TTGTCTTAACTCCTTAACTTCCTAACTCCTTAACTCCATAAAGTAAACGATTTAATTAGTCTTATACTCATACTTCACCTCTGCCAGCTCCTTGTTGGCCTTCTCGATTTTGGCTCCCAGTCCTGCTTTATAGTCGGCAAGGCGGGCAGCTATGTCGTCGTCGGCAAGGGCGAGCATTTCAGTTGCGAGGATGGCGGCGTTCATTGCGCCGTTCACTCCGACTGTCGCAACGGGTATTCCGGGAGGCATCTGTATTATGCTGAGCATGGCGTCGAGGCCGTCGAGCATGCCTTTGATTGGCACTCCGATTACCGGTAGTGTGGTAGATGCGGCGATAACGCCCGGCAGGGCGGCTGCCATGCCGGCACCGGCGATGATGACTTTAATGCCACGCGACTTGGCTTCCTTGGCAAACTGTTCAACGGCGTCGGGCGTACGGTGAGCCGACAGGGCGTTGACTTCAAACGGAATGTGCATGTCATTGAGGAAGTTGCACGCCTTCTCCATGACGGGCAGGTCGCTCGTGCTGCCCATGATGATACTTACTAAAGGTTTCATAATATCTTGTGTTATTAGTTTATTGGATAAGCCAAATAGGCCTTATGAGCCTAATTAGCCGATTGACGAACCTTAACTTATTGGGCTTATCTGCCTAATTAGCCGAATAATGAGCCTTAACTCATTGGCCTTATCGGCCTATTTGCCAACTTATATACTCTTATGTTATTGGCCTTATCGGGCCTATCAGTCCCATCCGCCCTATTCTAAAATACCAATACTGCCACAAAGGCGCACACTACTCCGACGAGATAGCCAATCACCACCTGGTGCAACGAGTGCTGTCGAAGAATCATGCGGCAAGTGCCGAGCAGGCCGGCAATGAGCAGTACCACGCACAACCACCACACAGGATTGAACCCGAAGATAAGCGAGAAGGCCAGCAAGGCCCCCGTTACGCCGCCGATGGCTGCCGTGTGGGTGGATATCTTGACGAAAAGGTTGACAAGAGCGCACACCACCTGTATTACGAGTGACGCTATCAGGATGGTGCCGAGGAAGTGGGGAACGTGGGCGGCCACCATGATATAATAGCACAACAGATAGGAAACGATGGATATCACGTAAGGTATTACGCGGCGCTCGCGGCTGGCCAGCTCGAAGAGCGACCATCCCTGGTAGCGGCGGTAAAGGCGGATGAGCATTGTGGGGACAAATACGGTGAACATCCAGAACGTGAACAGCAGGAACAGCTTGTACGTCAATGGCAACAAGCTGAGGTAAGTCAGCGTAAGCAGGCTGACAAGTCCCAACAGTGGAAGGTAGAACGGGGTGAACACTACGCTCAGAACCTTTGCCGCAAGAATTATCTGTTTCTCTCTCATTTCTTCCTAAGTCTGGCCACGGGTATGCCCATCTGCTCGCGGTACTTGGCTATGGTGCGCCGCGCTACGGGGTATCCCTTTGAGGCCATCATGTTCTTTATGGCGTCGTCGCTCAGCGGGTTGCCCTTGTCCTCGTTGTCTATTATATCCTTGAGGGCGGCCTTCACCTTGCGGGTTGACATCTCCTCGCCGCCTTCGGTCTTTACGCTGTCGCTGAAGAAGTGGCGCAACTTGAACGTGCCCCAGCGCGTCTGGGCGTACTTCATGTTGCTGACGCGCGACACGGTCGATATGTCAAGCCCCGCCTTTTCGGCCACGTCCTTGAGTATCATGGGCTTGAGGTCGCTCTCGTCGCCGTCGAGAAAGTACTTCTTCTGTATGTCGACGATGGCTTTCATGGTGACGTACAAGGTATGCTGGCGCTGCTTCACGGCGTCGATGAATCCCCTGGCGCGCTCCACTTTCTCCTTGGCGTAGAGCAGGGCTTCCTTCTCGTGGCGGTTCATCTTGCCCTTGTCCTTGCGGTAACGGTCAATCATGTCAGCAAAAGACGGCGACACGTACAGTTCGGGTATGTTGCCGTTGTTGATGGTGAAGGTTACGTTGCCGTCGTCAGACGTGTCCACTATGAAGTCGGGCGTTATCTGCTGGACGTTGCGCCCCTCGGTCTCGCCGAGCGCCGAACCGGGCTTCGGGTTGAGCTTGAGCAGTTCGGCATGCACAGCCTTGGCCGTTCCGTCGTCGAGGCCGAGCTGCGTTTTTATCTTGTCCCACCGCTTGTTCATGAACTCGTCATAGCATTTCGTTATGACGTCGTCCATCCTCTGCCGCATGTCCGACCGCGGGCGGCGCCTGATTTGCAGCAGCAGGCACTCCCGCAGGTCGCGGGCGCCAATGCCGGCGGGGTCGAATGTCTGCAACGTATGCAGCACAGCCTCTATTTCTGTCTCGTCAGTGTCAATGTTATGGTATATGGCCAGTTCGTCGGCCAGCGTGCCGATGTCTTTGCGCAGCAGGCCGTCGCCGTCGAGCGAGCCTATGAGGTACTCCATTATCTCATGTTGGCGAGGCGTCAGTTCGACGTCGACCATCTGCTCCTTCAGGCGGTCGTAGAACGACACTTGGTCGCCGTATGTCATCTCCTCGTAGTCGGCGCTCTGGTTGTCGGCAGCCTGTGGCGACACGGGCTCGGGCATTTCGTCGTCCATACCAATGCCGGCAAGGGCGTCGTCGAGCGCCGCCTCGCGGTCCTCACGCTCCGAGGCGGTGTCAAAATCCTCGTCGGCGTCGCCTTCAGGAGTCTCGGTTCTCACGTCGTCAGGCTCGTGGTCTGTGTCCTGTCCGCCGCTTTCAAGGGCGGGATTGTCGTCTATTTCCGTGGCAACACTCTGCTCCAGCTCGGTCAGCGGCATTTCGAGCATGCGCACGACAAGCATTTGCTGCTGGGTGAGCCGCTGCGTCTGCACCTGCTTCTGCGTCTGGGTTTGTATGAGTTTCTGTGCCATAACGCTGCAAAATTACTATTTTTCCCGGAAGTGGAGAAGGAAAACGCATATATTTTTCGCCTTTACGCCCATAACCGCGGCATACCGCCAGCCAGCCGGAAACAAGGCTGCGGCACACGCCGTGGCGGCAGGCGCGACGCCCGTCGGCAACAAAACGCACGTTCGTTTATGGCAGGTCTATAACCGCCTGATAATCAATGGCATTATAAAAGGCCGTCTTTCGCGACATGAAAGACGGCCTTTTGGCGTGCGGTTGACGGCCTTTTGGAAAGCAAAATGCCGCCTTTTATTCCAGAACCAGTGTTTACCTTAATTGGAAACAGATGATGAATAAGCGTCAAGCTTCTTAAGATAGAAGTCCTTGAAGTCGCTCCAGTGGTAATACGGAGCGAGGTCCGATGGCAGCGGCAGCGTTGCCTCGTTCTCGTTGAGCAGCACTTTTACGAGCACGTCGCCGTCTTTCGCGTCCTTACGGAAGAACACAAGCTGGATGTTCGCGCCCATAGGGAATATGCGGTAGTTCACCCATCCGCGCTCTTCAAGCTGCCCGAGGTCGCCCGTGGAGAGGCCGTAGCCGTTGATGTCGAGCAGGCACGTAAGCGGCAACACCATCGTTTCGTGGCCGAAGCGCAGCGTGGCGCCGGGATGTTCGAGGGCGATGCAGCTGTCGGCCTCGTGTATGATGTTGCGCAGAAGGTTGCGTTGCGAGAATGGTTGGGTAGCCCCGTTCAGCGTACAGGCGCCGTAGCCGATGTACCACGAGGCGTTGTCGGCCTGCCAGAAGCCGTACAGTTCGTCGTCGGTGAATATGTCATACAGCGTCATCTCTTCGCCGAGCGGCGAGCTCTGGACGTTCGACGCCAGCTTGAACAGGCGGCGGGCGAGGTCGAGTGTGTCAACCTCGTACTTCACGTAAGCCTCGTCGTTGAACAGCCTTTGCATCAAGGGCATGCACCTTACGCGGCCTGCGCAATACTCGTTCCACGCCACCACGGCCCTGCGCGGCGTCTTCTTTGCCGACAGCGCCCGGTCGCTAAGGTTCATGTAGTACATGTCGTGCTCGCTCGCATCGTGCTTGATGACGAGCTTCGGGTTAAGGCGGAGCAGCTCCTGGAGCTCGTTCTCCATCGAGAGTATGCACCGGATAACCACCGTACTCTTTGCGTCTACGGTGACATCGCCCTTGAACACCTCGGGAAAACGCCCGTACATCCTGCGCGCTATCTGCCTGTGCTGCTCGGCGCCGAGCGGCGTCAGCTCACCAAGACGCCCCTTGGCTTCCTCCTTCAGCAGGCGCGCGCGGCGCAAGACGTCGGCTCCCAGAGGCGTCAGCTTGCCCATACTGTCGGCCCGGGCAAGCACTTTTACCGGCACGTCGTACTCATCCTGGCCTATCAGGTACCGCGAGCCGTGGCGCCCGTAGTGGCTGATATAGAACGGACGGTAGCCCTTCGGCGCGGGCGTGAGGCGCTCTTGCGACGGTCCGGGATAGGCAAGGTGGTTGCTGCCCGACAAGCATTTATTTTCCGAAATCTCTTGCTTTACTTGTTGGCCGGCAACAGTAAGCGTAACCGCCAAGGCCAACATAAGTGTAAACAGTTTGTTCATAATATTGCAATTGAAATGTTAAAATTGATACAAAGATAGTGAAATATGCTTATTTTCGCCATCCCCGATGCAAATTTATGTATATTTGCAGTATTATAAGAACGGGAACTGAGTAACATTAACGATAATAAACAGATTTATTTAAACGCTTGAATATATATGGTTGTAACTCTACGTTTACATTGATAGGATTACGCCTTATGCTATCAATAAACCAGAAGAAATAGATTGAACAAGATGAACAGAAACAGTAAAAACAGGTATGACCAGACTGATGAGTCTGAGGTTTTCAAGCACAAGAGCTTCATGGCCGCTAAAAACCGCAAAAGGTTCGCCAAGATTATGAAGGTTGTGCTTTACGCATTGGCAATATTTATCATTGCCGCATGCATCTTTGCTTATTTCTTTGACAAGTAGCTTTAACGGCCGTACGCGTGATGCGTATCGGCAAACGAAAACCAAAAACGCAGGGGAACCAGGCTGCCGCAACAACATCAAGCGGCAAGCGTGGTTCCCCTGCAGTCCGTTCAGGCCGGCTTCCGGCATGCGACCTGACGGCACGATACGGCCCCGCAATGAACATTCATTACGGGGCCGCGAGTAAAACTAAACCTATCGAAGACGACGGACACCACCACTCTACGCGGCAGAATCCGCCTTTTTGTCAGCTATTACTGTTTATTCTTCAACAGAGAAGTCTTCCTTTCCTACGCCACAAAGAGGGCAAACCCAATCTTCGGGCAGGTCTTCAAAGGCTGTTCCGGGAGCTACGCCGTTATCCGGATCGCCTACTTCAGGGTCATATACATAACCACAAGTCTCACAAACATACTTTTTCATAATCTTGATCCTTTTAATTGTTAATATTATTCTTGTCCAAACATTCTACGGGACATGCCCGTACGTTCTTATATTATATGCCTCAAACGGCACTCACTACGTCCTTCCGTCACCTGAGCCGTAACCCATCACCCCACAAAAGGCATGCATCCGCCATCAGCCGGCACGCTTTCCGCACAGCACAAGGTCAACCCTGGCCACGATTTCCTCCGGCGGAATGCTCTTCATGCACATAAAGTCGCCACGCAGGCAGGGCTTGTTGCCGAAGATACTGCACGGCCGGCAGGGCATATCCGCCTGCACAACATTGTCCATTCCCTGTCCCCATCCCATGAATCCGGCGTAAGGATGGGTAGCGCCCCACACGCTAACTACCGGCGTTCCTACGATTGACGCCATGTGCATGTTGGCGCTGTCCATCGAAATCATCACGTCGAGATGGCTCATGAGGATAAGTTCGCTGCCTATGCCGCCCAAAAGTGCCGAAGCGTTAACGCACCGGTCGAACTTCGCGCTCCACTCATTCAGGGCGGCAGTCTCCTTCTCGCCGCCGCCGAAAAGGAACAGGCGGCAACCCGGATGGCGGTTTATTATCTGCCGTACGGCTTTCTCCATTAGCCCGAGAGGGTATATCTTGCCCTCATGGGCAGCAAAGGGCGCAATGCCGATCCACTCTTCTCCCGAGGCCTTGGCTATGTTGAACGAGGCCGGCAAGCGGCTCATGTCGCCGCCCTCGGGCGGGAATATCGAGCGGAAATCTATCTTGACGGGATATCCCAAGCGTGCCAACACGTCGACATAATTGTCGAACGACGTGGGCAGAGGCGACAGGCGCTTGCCCGACTGGCTGACGAGCAGCTTGCGTTCGGAGCGATGCTTGTCGATGTGGGACACCTTATAGCGGTCGATGTTGAAGCGCATCCGCAGGTAGTCCGACCGCAACACGCTGTGGAAGTCGGCTATTGCGGTGAAGTTCTTTGCCGTAAGACGGCGGTAGAGGGCGTTCAATCCTTTCACCCCGTAATACTCGTTCTTGAGGTCGGCCTCCATGAATCCAACGTTCTGCGGCATGTACTCGAAGAACGGACGGGCAAAAGGGCGGCTAAGCATGGTTATCCTTACGTCGGGATACTGCCGCGCGAGCGAGTCGATTACGGGCACGGTCATTGCCACGTCGCCCAGCGCCGAGAACCTTATTATCAGTATGTGTTCTGTCCTCATTTATCCTTACGCGCGTAAAGAACGGGGTTAGTCGCCGGGTCGTTATACATTTTCATCTGCCGGTACACCTTCATGTACTTCCGTCCGGCAGCAATATCGTCGAGCAACTGGCAGATGGCGGTGCCAAGGTCTTGCTGCTGCTGCATGAGAACATCCAGCTTGGCTGCACACTTGGCACGGTGGTCGGCGTCGGCATCGGTACGTTCTGCCTGCTCGCGCATGTGATAAATCTTGAGCGCGAGGATTGAAAGGCGGTCAATGGCCCACGCCGGGCTTTCGGTGTTTATTGTCGCTCCGGGCTGTACCACCACGTCCTTGTACTCGTCACGCAGGCGCGAGTCGATGTCTTCTACAAGGTCCGTGCGGTCCTGGTTGCTACGGTCGATGCGGCGTTTAAGGGCAAGTGCGGCCACGGGATCAATCTGCGGGTCGCGTATGATGTCCTCAAGGTGCCACTGTACGGTGTCAATCCAACACTTGCGGTACAGGCAGCCGTCCATCGTGCCGTCGCCATAGGGGTTGTCCATAGGGGCGTCAACGTTATCGGCAAGATGATAATCGGCTATGGCCTTGTTGAATATCTGGTTGCATTTGTCTGTAAACGTCATTACATTATGTTTTTATCTAAGATTAAACAAAGTCGGTTTCAAGTCTACAAAGATAATAATTATAATTCTTACCGCCAACCGAAACGGGATATTTTTATTACTTTTGCAGAAATATTCGGAAGTTATAGAAGTTAAAGAATTCATTTCAATGAGTTGAGGAGTTATGTTCAAGGAGTTAACTCCTTTTACTCCCTAACTCCTTGAAACAATAATTAAAAACAATGAAAATAGTTATCGACGACAAGATTCCATACATCCGCGAGTCAATAGGAATGATTACCGACAACGCGGTGTACAAGAAAGGCAGCGCGATAGGGCCCGACGACGTGCGTGATGCCGACGCCCTTATAGTGCGCACGCGCACCCGCTGCGACGAGGCTCTGCTCCGCGGAAGCAGCGTAAAGTTCATTGCGACGGCCACGATAGGCTTCGACCATATCGACGCAGACTACCTCAGGCGCGCCGGGATAGAGTGGATGAGCTGTCCGGGGTGCAACGCCGCCTCGGTGGCACAGTACGTACGGTCGGTGCTTCTGCTGCTGAAACGCGACCGCAGAGTACGCCTTGAAGGCATGACGCTTGGCATAGTGGGCTGCGGACACGTAGGGACGAAAGTGCTCGACATGGCCCGCGGCTACGGCATGCGTGTGCTCGTATGCGACCCGCCACGACAAGAGAGGGGCGACGAAGGGGCGTTCGTTACGATGGACGACATCGAGCGCGAGTGCGACATCATAACATTCCACGTGCCGCTTACAAAGAACGGGGCGCATCCGACGTTCCACCTGGCAGACGAAGCGTTCTTCAACCGCCTCGCACGACGCCCAGTAATAATCAACACGAGCCGCGGCGCCGTGGTTGACAACGGGGCACTGCTCAACGCCCTAATATATAATAAGGTGGAAGATGCCGTTATCGACACGTGGGAACACGAGCCTGACATCGACCCCAAACTGCTCGGGAGGGCATGGATTGCCACCCCTCACATAGCAGGATACAGCGCCGACGGCAAGGTAAACGCCGACAACATGGTGATTGACGGGCTATGCCGCCACTTCGGCCTGCGCCGCCCGCCGCTCATTGGGCCGCCACCACTGCCACGGACGTTCGTCCCTGCCGGCAATGACGACGACCTGCGACTGCAACTCTACAACCCGCTTGACGACAGCGCAAGGCTGAAAGCCTCGCCGGAAGACTTTGAAGAGCTGCGCGGCAACTATCCGCTCAGGCGTGAAATGGTATAGACCCGAAATACGCCCGGGCACAGAACGAAATGTAATATACGGTCTTTTGGAATGCAAAAGACCGTATATTACAGCCTGAAATGCCGTCTTTTACAAGCCAAAAGACGGCATTTTACAAACCCTTGAATATCAAGTCATTACGTCATGAGGCGCAAAGCGCCGCACAACGGCTGCCCCACCCCGCCACGCACGACGCCCATCACGCAAGGCCACAACCACACCCTAAAGCATGACAAAACACGCAAAAATATACCGCCAACAATTATCATATTGACAAAAAACATGCACACATAGCGTATATGTGTGCAAAATAAAACACATTTTTGTTTAAAAAATTTGCACATACGGATAAAAATTCGTTCCTTTGCACCGATTTTTGAGATTTGACTATTATTACAAACTTTTTTAAAACATTACAATCATGTCAGAAATTGAATCTAAAGTAAAGGCTATTATCGTAGAGAAACTTGGTGTTGACGAGGCTGAAGTAAAGCCCGAAGCAAGCTTTACAAACGACCTTGGCGCTGACTCTCTTGACACAGTAGAGCTCATCATGGAGTTCGAAAAAGAGTTCAACATCTCTATTCCGGACGACAAGGCTGAGACAATAGCTACCGTAGGTGACGCAATCAGCTACATCGAGGAGAACGTAAAATAATCATTCCGACAATATCTAAATGGAATTGAAGAGAGTAGTAGTAACGGGTCTGGGCGCTGTAACGCCGGTGGGCAACACTGTCGAGGAGACATGGAAGAACCTGCTTGAGGGCGTAAGCGGCGCAGCACCCATTACACAGTTCGACTGCTCCAAGTTCAAGACCCAGTTCGCGTGCGAAGTCAAGAACCTCAACGTCAACGAATGGATTGACCGCAAGGAGGCACGCAAGATGGACCGCTACACCCAGCTGGCTCTCGTCAGCGCCGCACAGGCGGTAAAGGACAGCGGCATGGACTTGGAAAAAGAGGACAAGAACCGCATCGGAGTAATCTTCGGCGTAGGTATCGGCGGTATAAAGACCTTCGAGGACGAAGTGTCCTACTACGCGCTGAACAAGGAGAACGGCCCCAAGTTCAACCCGTTCTTCATCCCGAAGATGATCAGCGACATAGCTGCCGGCCAGATCTCAATCCATTACGGATTCCGCGGCCCTAACTATGCGACAACCTCCGCCTGCGCGTCATCGACAAACGCACTGGCCGATGCGTTCAACCTTATCCGCTTGGGTAAGGCCAACGCCATAGTCAGCGGCGGCGCCGAAGCAGCCGTTTGCGCTTGTGGCGTGGGTGGCTTCAACGCCATGCATGCCCTCTCTACACGCAACGACGACCCGGCTAAGGCCTCACGTCCGTTCAGCGCAAGCCGCGACGGCTTCGTCATAGCGGAAGGAGCAGGATGTCTTATCCTCGAAGAATTGGAACACGCGAAGGCTCGCGGAGCCAAAATCTACGCCGAGATGGTTGGCGAAGGCGAGAGTGCCGACGCATACCACATCACCGCATCGCATCCCGAAGGCCTCGGAGCGAAGCTCGTGATGAAGGCTGCCCTGGAGGACGCAGGCATGAAGCCTGAAGACATCGACTACATCAACGTGCACGGAACATCGACACCCGTAGGCGACATCTCCGAGGCTAAGGCCATAAAGGAAGTGTTCGGCGACGCGGCTTACAAGCTCAACATCAGCTCTACGAAGTCAATGACCGGCCACCTGCTCGGCGCAGCCGGAGCCGTAGAGGCCATGGTGAGCGTTCTGTCGGTTCAGAACGACATCATCCCGCCCACAATCAACCACGACGAGGACGACAAGGACGAGGAGATTGACTATAATCTGAACTTCACTTTCAATAAGGCACAAAAGCGCACAGTGCGCGCCGCAATGAGCAATACATTCGGATTCGGCGGACACAATGCGTGCGTTATCTTCAAGAAATATGATGATTAACAACTTTATTGATAAGATAAAGCTCCCTTTCCGCAAGGAAAAGGAGCTTTATTATTCTTTATACGGCATAATCGGATTCTACCCGCACAACATCAACTACTACAAACAGGCCCTCATGCACCGTAGCGTCACCCGACGCAACGCCAAGGGGCGTCCCGTCAACAACGAGCGCCTCGAATTCCTGGGCGACGCCATTCTCGATGCCATCGTAGGCGACATAGTGTTCCGCCACTTTGAAGGCAAGCGCGAAGGATTCCTTACCACCACACGAAGCAAGATTGTACAGCGAGAGACTCTTAACCGCCTGGCTCACGAAATAGGCGTAAGCCAGCTCATCGTGTCGAACGGACACACTTCCTCCCACAACAGCTACATGGAAGGAAATGCGTTCGAGGCCCTCGTAGGAGCCATCTACCTCGACCGCGGATACGGAGCGTGCATGCGCTTTATGCAGAAACGCATACTGTCGCAGCTCATCAACCTGGACAAGGTTGCGTACAAGGAGGTGAACTTCAAGAGCAAACTCATAGAATGGTGCCAGAAGAACAGGGTGAAGCTTGACTTCAACCTAATCGAGCAAAAGCGCGACAAGAACAACAGCCCGGTGTTCGTCTGCCAAGCCATCATAGAGGGAATAGAGGGCGGAATGGGCCAAGGCTACTCAAAAAAGGAGAGCCAGCAGATGGCAAGTAAGCTGACACTACAAAGCCTGAGGCGCAAACCGCAGTTCATCGACGCCGTGTTCGCCGCCAAGACCGAGCGCACGAAGATGGAAGAGGAGCCGGTAGAAACAGTGCCCGACGTTGAAGCCAAGGAAGACTTCATCATCACCTCTGACGCTGAAACGGCGCAGGAGACAACACAAACTACCGCCGCCGATAATGCGGGAAATGAAGAACCGAAAGCCGGAAACGGACTGAAGGAGAATGAAACTGACGAGTTCGACCTCTCCGACATCAAGGCGTTTGCCGACAAAATGTCAAAAGAAGACATCGTAGCGGCAGCCGAAGCAGCCGCGTTCGGAGAGAAATGAATTTCTTTTAGTAGTTAAAAGTAGTTAGAGAAGTTATCGCTCGCTTACCGCTCGCTGAGTAGTTAAAGTCAAATGCTATACTTGCC
>NZ_JACJJG010000007.1 GCF_016899855.1 Marseilla massiliensis | reverse complement strand
CCGTAGAACCATCCCATCGTACACTTGCCCTTGGCGGCCCATCCCTTCATCGTCTTGTGGCTGTGCGCACGCTTTATATTGCATGACTTCAACGGTGTGGAGTCGATTATGGATATTCCAGTACATTTACCCAACGCACATGTCTGCAGGAACAGCAAAAGATGGAGTCCCACCTTGGCCTGGCGTTCTACGAAACGGTTGTACGACAGGCGGTGTGGAAACTCCTTGCGCATGTGGTTGCATACATAACCGAGATAGAACGACTTGAGGTCGCGCTGGCGCAAGATATGGAACAGTACGAGAATGGTCATCACCTCGCTGTCGGACATGAGGCATGGGCGGTTGCGGCGACGTTTGCCGCAGATGTCCAGCGTGTGTTTTTTCAGTTCGGGAGCAAAATATTTGCAGAACTCATCAAGAATACCCAAAATCTGTGGAATAACCGCCGGATTTCGGTAAATTAATGCAATGGAATCTGTGAATTAAGTAGTTAGGAGAAAATCGCGGAAGTTGGATAGAGGGCTGAATAGCGTTTCAAAGCGGATTGGAGAAAGAGAACGGTTCCCTAATCGTTACCCGTCAGAAATGCAGATTTAACAGTCACCGTTCCGTTTGCGCCGCTCTGCGTAGGTTTGCTTGTCAAGGTTTAACTCGTTGATTTATAGTTTTGCAACCAAAAAAGAACGAGTATGACAAGGAGCACATTTCGCGTGCTGTTCTATGCGAACGGCAGCAAGGAGAAGAATGGAACTGTCCCCATCATGGGACGGGTTACAATCAACGGAACGATGGCGCAGTTCAGTTGCAAGCGGAGCATCTCAAAAGAACTTTGGGATGCAAAGGGCAACCGTGCCAAAGGCAAGAGTTTGGAGGCAAGGGAAACGAACCTTGCGCTTGACAACATCAAGGCGCAAATCATCAAGCACTACCAGCGCATATCCGACCGTGAGGCGTTTGTGACGGCAGAGATGGTACGCAACGCCTATCAGGGCATAGGCGGCGAGTATGAAACGCTGCTCAAAGCCTTCGACCGTGAGAACGAGGTGTTCAAGAAGCGTGTCGGCAAGGACAGGAAACTGGCGACTTACCAGTCAAGGGTAGTGGCAAGGAACTATGTGGCGGCGTTCATCAAGTCGTTCTACAAGCGCAGCGACATGTCGATGCTGGAGCTTACGCCCGACTTCATCAAGGAGTTTGCGGTCTATCTCTCCACGGAAGCGGGATTGCGCAACGGCACGATATGGGAAAAGTGCATGTAGCTGAAAGGTGTGGTGATGCGTGCGCACTTCAACGGTCTGATACCGAGAAACCCGTTTGCGCAGTTCCACATCAGCCCGAATGTCAAGGAGCGTGAGTTTTTGACGGAGGATGAGTTGAAGGCGGTAATGACGCACGAGTTCGCAGACCCGAAGCTGGCATACATCCGTGACCTGTTCGTGTTTGCGAGCTTCACCGCCCTTTCTTTCGTGGACATCAAGGAACTGACCAACGACCGAATCGTGGAGGTGAACGGCGAGAAATGGATTATCTCCAAGCGTCACAAGACGGGCGTACCTTTCCAAGTAAAGCTGCTGGACATCCCCTTGCAGATAATCGAGCGTTACCGACCGTTCCAAGAAAACGACTTGGTATTCCCCAATCTGAACTATTGGTCAATCTGCAAACCGTTGAAGAAGATGATACGGGAATGCGGCGTGAATAAGGACATCAGCTTCCATTGCTCACGTCATGGATTCGCAACCCTGGCTCTCTGCAAGGGTATGCCGATAGAGAGCGTAAGCCGCATTTTGGGACATACGAACATCGAAACGACCCAAATCTATGCGAAGATAACCGTGGAGAAGCTGGATAACGACCTCACGATGCTGGGCGACAAGTTGAGCAAGTCATTCGGTAACATCAAGGTGGCAGGGATATGAAACGGGCAACAATCACGATGGACGGGTACGGCAGGGTTGCCGTACCGTCCGATACCGCCAACGTATGGATGAGCGAAATGGAGTTGGTGGAGTTTTTCGGTGTTATTGCCCCGACACTCCATGCCGCCATCCGAGCCGTGTACAAAAGTGGAGTGTTGCAACCTTGCGAAGTGGAAAGGCTCATCAGGCTGCCAAACGGTTATTATTTGGAAGTGTATGCGCTGCCAATGGTAATGGCACTGGCTTTCCGTATCAACACATCCAATGCCGCAAGAGTGCATAATGTCTTGCTGGAAAGGCTGTGCTTGCGAAAAGACAGACAAATGCTTTGGCTTTCGTTAGGTAACAGCATATCGTGTAAGTGTTAGCGAGTGCGGTTGCGTGTCACTACGCCCATGCACTCACACAATCCAAGTCTGCCCGAAGAAGTACCATTTTCCGCTTCTTCGGGCTTTTTCTTTTCGCCTTTTGATGACTGATATTGCCCATCTTACTGCATTTTCTTATCCGTCGGTTTCTTTTGCGCCGTTCTGCATCGTTTTACGTATCAAGGTTTTAACCGTCATGCCGTAGCTTTGCACCCATGTTCAACCAGCCTGCCGACAAGGTGTCGGCGGCACAAAAACCTATATTTGAAACATGGAAAAGAAAGAAGAATTTATCCGTGTAGGCACAACGCTCTACAAATGGAACTCCGAGACCCTGCGGCAGGACTACGGCAAGGACTACATGGCAAGTGTTCCGAAGTATGACGGCTTCTGCACCGTACCCGACCATGTGGGCTACAAGCCAGTAGTCGGCAAGTTCCTCAACCTTTACGAGCCGATAAGCCATGTTCCCCGACAAGGCGACTTCCTTTGTATCCGCTCGTTAGTGGGACACATCTTCGGCGAACAGTACGAGTTGGGCATGGACTACCTGCAACTGCTCTACCTTTACCCCGTTCAGAAACTGCCCATACTCCTGCTTGTGTCCGAAGAGAGGAACACGGGCAAAAGCACGTTCCTGAACTTCCTGAAAGCCGTATTCCAGAACAACGTGACTTTCAACACCAACGAGGACTTCCGCAGCCAGTTCAATTCAGATTGGGCTGGCAAGCTGCTCATCATGGTGGACGAGGTGCTGCTCAACCGCTGTGAGGACAGCGAACGGTTGAAGAACCTCAGCACCACGCTATCCTACAAGGTGGAGGCGAAAGGGAAAGACCGTGACGAGATAGGCTTCTTCGCCAAGTTCGTACTCTGCTCTAACAACGAGCACCTGCCCGTCATCATTGACGCTGGCGAGACACGCTATTGGGTGCGGAAGATTGTGCCGCTACGGAGTGATGACACCGACTTCCTGCAAAAGCTGAAAGCGGAAATCCCCGCTTTCCTGCACTTCCTATGCAACCGTACACTCTCCACCGAGAAAGAAAGCCGTATGTGGTTCAACCCGAAGCGGCTGGAAACGGATGCCCTGCGGAAGATAATCCGAAGCAACCGCAACCGATTGGAGATAGAAATGGCGGAACTGCTGCTCGACATCATGGCAAGCGTGGGCATCAGTTCTGTTTCTTTTTGCCTCAATGACATTATCCCGTTGCTTGTCTGCTCACAAGTCAAGGTGGAGAAGTCACAGGTTCGGAAAGTGGTGCAGGAGTGTTGGAAGCTGGCTCCTGCATCCAATTCGCTTTCCTACACCACCTACCAATACGACTACAACCGCGAGTGCCGTTACTCACCCGTAAGGAGGATTGGACGCTACTATACGGTAAGTAAGGAACAGTTGGAAACACTCTGATATTTTGATGAAATGATGAAAGCATATATAAACATAAAGAATGACAGCAACTTACATACTCATCAAACGTTCAACAAAAGGATTGGGCTGATGAAAAGAGAAAACAGATGCAGCCCCACACATCACTTTTCTTTTGGCGAGCGGTTTGATGAAACGCTGATGAAAGATTATTTCATTAGCTATCAGTATATTAGACTATCTAATCATCAATTCATCGGATTTTCACCCTTCAACAAGTCCGCAGGGAAAGCAACAAAGGTGAGCACCGCTATCCGCAGGCTGGTCGGACGGACTTCCGTCCTGCCGACTGACAAAGGGAAACCCTCATCGCTGACGAAAAGAAAATGGTAACCAATGTCCGCCGACATCGCCGCTGACACCGCAGCAGGCTTTTGGAAAACAAAAAGCCATAGCTTATTAGGGCGTTTTCTTTACGCACCGCTGACGCTAATACTAAAAACACCCCAATGAGCCAGCGGGGTTGCACCCCTCTGGACACCCCGTCTATTCCGTGCGGCTATGACCGCAGGCAGACGGACACCGACAAACAAGTTTGTACAACCTCAAAAACAAGGAAAGAACATGGGATATATCAGCATCCAAATCAACAAGGCGAAAGGGTCGGCAGACACGGGCGCATCCGACCATATAGAACGCAAGACCACGCCCAAGAACGCAGACCCCACACGCACCCACCTCAACCGTGAGTTGGTGCAATTCCTCGACGGCGTGGCAGACCGCACCGAAGCGATAAGCCACCGTATCCGCACGGCAGACATCAGACGGAAGATAACGCCCGACCAAGTACGGGCAATCCGCATCGTGCTTTCGGGCACGCATGAAGATATGGTGAGAGTGCAGGACGAAGGCAGGCTGGGTGAATGGTGCGATGACAACCTGCAATGGCTGCATCGCACATTCGGTAGGGAGAACACCGTTTCGGCAGTGCTGCACATGGACGAACACACGCCGCACATCCATGCAACGGTCGTACCGATAGTGACGGGAGAGCGCAGGAAAGCCAAGAAGAAACAAGCGGACAGCAAACGCACCTACCGCAAGAAAGCCAATGCCGTGCGTTTGTGTGCCGATGACCTCCTGACCCGTGAAAGGCTTGTCGCCTACCACGACAGCTATGCCGCAGCGATGGCGAAGTACGGATTGCAGCGTGGCATACGAGGTTCGGAAGCACGGCACACAACCACCGCCCAATACTACCGTGACCTGAAACGGCAGACGGGATAGCTTGAAGCCAACGTGCAGCAGTTGCAGACCGAACGCCAACAGGCAAAGCAGGAACTTGACGAAGTCAAAAAAGAAATCAAGTCGGAGAAGCTGGAAGCCGCCAAGACCGAGGCGAAAGCGGCACTCGTGGCAAAAGTAGGTTCTCTTTTGGGTAGCGGCAGACTGAAAGAGTTGGAAGCCGACAACCGAACCTTGCAAGGCAAGGTTGCCGCCCGTGACGAGAGTATCGAATTATTGCAAAAGCAGATGGAGCGGCAGCAGGAGGAACACAGCCGCCAATTGATGGAACTGCAAGCCAAGCACCGCAGGGAAATGGCGGACAAGGAAGCGGCACACCAAGAGGAAGTGTCATTCCTAAAATCCATTATCCAAAAAGCCAAGAAATGGTTTCCGCTGTTTCAAGAGCTGGTGTATATGGAGAAGTTCTGCCTTAAAGTCGGCTTCAACGAAAGGCAGACTGCCACGCTCATCAGCGGCAAACCGCTGTTCTACGAGGGCGAGCTCTATTCGGAAGAGCACAGGCGGAAGTTCACGACCGAGGAAGCAGGCTTCCAAGTGGTAAAAGACCCGAAAGACAAGTCCAAGCTTGCACTTGCCATCAACGGGCAAGTGATTGGAGAGTGGTTCAAGGAGCAGTTTGGCAGGCTGTTCTCATCCGTTAAAAGGACGGTTGAACCGCTTAGGAGAGGCAAGGGCATGGGATTATAAACAATACCAACGGAAGAATAGCAAGTTTGTGTTTGGGGCAGACCAAAACCGCTTGCTATCCTCAGTTGGTTGAAACGTCATTTTATTTGTGCCCGAATCCTACTCAAACTTGCCTGTGTGATGCCTAAATAGGTGGCGATACTTCCTAACGGCAACCGCTGTAACAAATCAGGCTCTTTCTCCAACAACTCGTGATACCGTTCCGAGGCGACGGCTGACAACATGGAAATCAGCCGTTCCTCGGCAGCAAGCAGTTCCATTTCCGCATAACGCCGTCCCCAATTGGCTATGTGCAAATCCTTCAAGAATAACTCTTTCAGTTTTTTCCTTTCCAATACATATAAGACAGAATTTTCCATCAGCTCCATTGTTTCATACCCCGGTTCGTCATTCACATATCCTTTCATGGAAACAATAGTCGCCCCTTCCTTGCCGACCCAAAAGGTAATTTCTTTCCCCTCTACCGAAGTATAGGCGCGGACAATGCCTTTCTTGATGAAAAAGATGTCTTTTTCTATCTTGCCATATTCCAACACTTGGAATCCTTTTGGGTATGAGACTTCCGTCAGGCATTGCCGCAACTTGTCCAAAGACGCATCTGGCATGGCATATCTCTGGTTGATGATTTCCTTTATATCCATAAGTCATTTTGTTGTGGTACAAAATTATAAAATAGCGCACAGAAACAGCTGCTAACGGCTGTTTTTTTGTCAAATGCAAAATCCGTTTTTACCAAATGTAAAAAACGGTTAGAAATTACTTGCTTACTTTTGCACCCGAATTTAATAAATCATAGGTATGAATTGGATAATTTTATTTTTGGCAGGATTGTTTGAGGTAAGCCTTACATTCTGCTTGGGAAAAACGAGAGAGGCATCAGGTATTGGTTTTTATCTGTGGGGAAGCGGTTTCTTGGCTTCCACGGTATTGAGTATGGCATTACTTGCCAAAGCGGTTCAGACTTTGCCTTTGGGCACGGCATACGCCATTTGGACGGGTATCGGAGCGGTCGGCACGGTCTTGATTGGGATATTCGTTTTCAAAGAGCCGGCCACTCCCATACGGCTTTTCTTCCTGTTCACGCTCATTGCCTCCTTGATTGGATTGAAAGTTGTGTCATACTGAAAGGAGGAATAAATGATGAAATATGAATTGAGAGAAAACCACGGCATTCCGGCACCTCTGCTGGCTCTGATGGCAGTCGCTACCGGGCTTTCCGTTGCCAACTGCTACTACAACCAGCCTTTGTTGGGCAGCATGGCAAAGGATTTTGGGGTAAGCGACTTTTCTGCCAGCATGGTTGCGACATTGACCCAGATAGGTTATGTAGTCGGACTTGTGTTTGTCATTCCGCTTGGCGATTTGGTTTCACGAAAGCAGCTGATATTGACCAATTATATCATTTCATCGTGCGCATTGCTTGCCATAGCACTTGCCCCTAACATCTATTGGGTGTGGGGCGCATCCTTGCTTGCCGGAGCCTCTTCGGTTATGCCGCAGTTCTTCATCCCGTTGGTGTCTTTCCATTCAGCACCAGCACACAAGGTACGCAACGTGGGGATTATACAATCCTGCCTGCTCATTGGCATTCTCGGCTCACGGGTGTTCAGTGGTTTTCTGGCTGATGTGTGGGGATGGCGTTCCGTCTATTTCGTGGCTTGCGTGTTTATGCTCGGGTGCTTTTTGATGATTCACAGGATGCTGCCTGTGCTGTCTGCACGTTCTCAAGACAGTTATGCTGAGTTGATGAAATCATTGTTGCGTCTGCTCTCCAAATACCCATACTTGCGTATCGCTTCGTTGAGGGCGGCATTGGCTTATGGCTCGTTCTTTGCGTTGTGGAGTTGCCTTGCTTTCCGGATGAAGCAAGAGCCATTCTTTGCGGATGACGATATTATCGGGGCACTCGGTTTGTGCGGACTGGCAGGTGCATCCACGGTGGTTTTCATCAGCGGCTATATCCAAAAGTATGGCGCAAGGTTCTTCTCTATTGTCGGAGGATGTGTGGTATTGGCTGCATGGTTCTTGGCATTTTGGGGGAATGCCAGCTATGGGTGGATGATAGTCGCTATCCTGTTGATTGATGCAGGAATGCAATGCATCCATCTGTCCAATCAGACCAGCGTGGTAGCCCTCGATGCATCCGCCATCAACCGTGTCAATACCGTTTATATGACCATCTACTTCCTGGGCGGTTCTGCTGGTACGTTCGTTTCAGGTCTGTTTTGGCAACATTACGGATGGGCAGGCGTGGTAGGAGTAGGAGTTGCCTTTACCGTGGCTTCCTTGTTCGTTAATTGCTTCCAACCAAGACTGCATAAGGATGAATGCTCAATATTCTGACTAAAATAATTTTTGGAATGATCCTTTCAGTCTGAATATTTTTCATACCTTTGTACCGTAAGAGTTTCCCAAACAAGCAAAGCGATGTAGACCACGGCAATTAGGACGGTTGCCAACTCATTACCTGAAAACGAAGTAATTCTTCTAACTCTCTTGATTTCAAAGAGGTATATTCCTTATACAGATTTACAGAAAATTTCTATTATATTTGTATCAGTCATGGGAATGGATGTTTTTATGTAACTTATTGATTGTCAACTATAAAGGTACTAAAAACATCTCATCCCCACAACTTTTTCAATCGTTTTCTTATACCGAACTCACGTAAATTTAGTGTGGATAAGCTCTAAGTTAGCAATACGAAATAAGAAAAACTTCTTGTCAATAACCCCATGGGGGTCGCTCTAAAGATTTTGATTTTTGCATTGGCTGATTTAGCAAGTGCTTATTGTAGAAGTTGAGTATCTCATCATAATGCTCATAGAAGGTGGCTGCGATGACATTAAAGGAGCGGAATCCCGCTTCTTCGACTTTGTTGTACCAGCGTGCCATGGATAGGCGTACGGCATCCTTGATTGTGTTTTTGGCGAAGATTGTCCGCAGTGAATGGCACAGCACGTATGCAGTCTTGATGTCAGGGTATTCTTCGAACAATATTTTGGCCCTGTGCTTTTGTCTGCCGGTCCATTTGTCTGCAACTTGAACAACAGGTAACGCGAGCGCAAGAGCTTCATGGTTAGTTACAAACGTGTGCATCTCACCGTTGGAAAGCGAGGATTCGTCGATAGACAGACGAGGGCCGACATAGTACGGGAACAGCAGCCTTTCGTCCGCATGTTCTAACTGCTCCCACTGACAGAAACCGCTTAGTACTTCCTTGTACTGCTTCTCGAACGTATGACCGTCTATGTGGTAGAAAGCCTCAAGCGTACGGCAGGTCATTGGGGACGCCTCCATACGTCTCTTTTAAAAAGCTCCAAACTCTTTGGAGTAACAGGAGTCATTGGCTGCGGTGTCAAGGTCTATCGGAATGCTTAAGCCTTTGCCGTGCGTATGTCTGTTCAACGCTTGCGACGAATCTCTAGAATCACTTTGTGGTCACGTATGGGGAAGTCTGTCACGCTTACGGCTTCAATAAAGCCATTGGATTTAAAGTGTACGTATTGCTTAATTCCGGATACATCTTTTAGTCCAGACGATGTGTATTTCCATAGAATTCTGGGATATACGCCCACTATTGAGAAATAATCCAATATCCGGATTAGCAGTACTATACTGGCCAGCAAATTCAAATAATCGTTTTCCATTCTGCAAAACCTTATAATAACGCCAAAACACGCCAATTCTAACAAAAGAAAAAAGCTAAACAGTTGGATTTCAACTATTTAGCGTTCTCTTAAGTGACCCCGACAGGATTCAAACCTGTAACCTTCTGATCCGTAGTCAGATGCTCTATTCAGTTGAGCCACGGGGCCTTTCCCTTAATTGCGATGCAAAGGTACGCACTTTTTTTTTATCCACCAAATGTTTTGCGAACTTTTTTTGAAAAAATGTTGTTTTTTGTGTTTTTGATGAATTTTCTTTGGTTTCGTGATATTTTTTGTCGACTTTAATTTGCCTTATATGATAATAAGGCAATCTTTAGCTTTTATCTAATTTATTAGCAATAAAAAGTTTCCCTATTATTATATGTTTTTATTGTTTATAAGGTGTACAATTTAGTTCAGTCATCAATGATAAGCCTCAAATCCAATGGCGGAATTGTTTTTAACATCCGCTTCCATCGATGCTGCATGAAGAACCGTCCACCTTGGGGCGTGATTTCAAACCGGCTTCCTCTGGTCTAAGTGTTACTCTTCCGTCTTCTAACACGAAGCATGGGATTCCTATTGCCCCAACTCTTTTCATAACATTAAACGCCGGTTCCTTGTCTCGCAGACGTAAAAATGTTTTAAGGTTTTTAACGTGTCGACCGATATCGATAATCTCGTAGTTGTCATTATTTTTAACCTGTTCTTCTACATACGTACAATCCGGACAGGTACTCATTCCGAAAATTTTAATCATATTTGTATTCAGTTCTAATGGTTGAAAAACTATAATATATCCAAATGCTCACAAATATACGCATTATTTATGGTACGATGGCAGAAAAAATATAAAATTTATGAATGTGGTGAATTAATATTGTTTACATATTTCAACGTTATGTCTTGTCCTGGCAAAAGTTGACACATTTTTTATTGTTCATAAATGTGTCAACTTTTGCCAGGACAAGACATTTTGTGTGGCCGTCCATTTCCTTATACGAATTAATATATTAACGGTAAGGCAAATTAATGCATTCTGATGCGCCGAGTTATACTGTCAAAGCACAGTGCTTGCCTGTTTATAAGCATTTCGAACGCATCTTTTCTTATTCTTGTTGTTCCTCCGAAATGTTCTGTTTACGATAGTTCAATCGTTCATTTAGGTGTTCAAGTAAATGCGTTCTTTGTCTTTCAGTGGCATGTTGAAGAATCTTTTTTCCTTGTTGAGCGAGCGCATTTGCCGCATTTCGTTGTCGGTCAGTGCGAAGTCGAAAATCCTGATGTTCTCTTTTATGTAGTCGGGGGTTGACGCACAGGGTATTATGGAGAATACATCTTGTATGTGCCAGCACTGTATGACTTGTGCCGGAATCTTACCGTGTGCTTCGGCAATCTTTTTGATTACTGGATCCTTGAACAGGGCTCCTTCGCTCGTTGCGCTTCCTAAAGTGAACCAGCATTCTACCGTCGTTATTAATATGTTTGTCGGTTGTTCTTTTCTTCAGCCCTTTGTTTGCGCCAAACTTGCCACGAGTTGAATATGTTTTGCCAAATTATATACGTGCCTGGAGCTACTGACAATACGGGCGTTAGATACGTATATGTCACCCAAATGGCAAAGATTGTGTTCTTCTGCCCAAGGCCCTGTCCGCCACCTATGCGTTCTCCGTACGCAGCCCCAATGCTTTTCCCAAGGCAGAATTGCAGGATGCAGGCAAGAAGGCTTACGAGAGATAGTGTCCATTTGACGTTTGCGCTAACAGGACTGTCGGCAAGAAAACGGCATGTTTGCCCTACAGACAATATCAGGCCGAAGCCCCATAAGTAGAAAGCTAGGTTGCGGCAATAGGCAACCACTTGCTTATGCGCATTCGGGAAGAACTCGCGCAGTCCCCATGCCAGGAGAAAGGGGAACACCAATAGCGGGAATACATGACGCAGTATGGTTATAAACTGGCTAAGGAAGGAGGCGTAAGCGTGTTTTTCGACCAGTGGAAAGACCAATGGTATTATCACCGCAGCCGCTAAATTACTTAGTATTGTGTACGTGGTTAATGATGTTTCGCTGCCACCGAGTTTGCCTGTTATTACCGCGGCAGCCCCTGCTGTTGGGCATACCAGGCATACCATGAGCCCTTCTGCCGGTAACACAAAACTTAAGTTAGGTTCAAAATGCAGCAATAGCGCAATGCATGTACATGCCGCTAATTGGAACAATACAAGCCATACGTGCCATCCTGTAATGCGCATGTCGCGTGGATTGACCTTACAGAATGTTGCGAACAGCATAATGAACAGTACCGTCGGCATGAGAAATTCCGCTGTAGCCTGTGTCGCCGGTTTTATAGGTGACAATGCCTTGATATAATGAAAGGCAAGAAATCCCAAAAGACCGCATGACATGCCGAGAGGTAAAGTCCAGTTTTTTAATATTCTAATAGCTTTGTTCATAACAGTGTAACGTTGTATTTTCAAATGCAAAGTTACGCCGTATTGTTGTATTAGTCAATACACGTATTACAGATTATACCACCAATTTCAACGCAGAAAACTGGATGGTAGACGATGGTTGGCTGATAAATGAATTATAAAAAATAAAAAAAGGATTATGAAGCTGGTAATTATAGTTTCCTTTTTTATTGGGTTCTAATCAAGTCAAACTTCAAAGGGCGCATAATGCTATTTTGCTTGGTGCTATAATAGCGATATACGCCCTTTGATAGTTCAATGACAAGTCTTGTTGTTACTTGGCGTTGTTTTATTTATATAGTCTTTTTTGATACGACGTTATATGGGTGTTATCGGTTAGTCCTGATTATTTCACTACGACAAGAGGCAACCTATTTGGTAAACACAGGCTGATACAACCCAGGCTAACGCCGTGGTATATATTGCAGCGAATGCAGCCCAACGCCAACTGCCGGTCTCACCCTTGACGGCTGCTATTGTCGCTATGCATGGGAAATAGATTAGGACGAACAGAAGATAGGCAAAGGCGATAAGTGGCGTTATTCCGTCCGCTGTCATTTTTTGTCTTAACAGTTCGTATTTTTTTGTGTTGTCTGCTGTCTCATCGGCTACGGTTTCATCATCGGCATAAAGCACTCCCATTGTTGATGCTACTATCTCTTTTGCTCCGACTCCTGCAATGAGGCTTACGTCAAGTTTCCAGTCAAATCCTTGTGGGCGGAATACAGGTTCTATTGCCTTGCCGATGTGTCCAATGTAGCTTTGTTCTTGTTGGGCCTGTGGCGGGAGACTGTCATTATGGGGGAAATATCCTAACGCCCATACAATTATGCTTGCCACGAGGATTATGCCTCCCATTTTTTTTAGGTATTGTCGCCCCTTCTCCCATGTGTGGCGTGCCATAGCCTTGGCCGTAGGGAAGCGGTAGGGGGGTAGTTCCATGACAAACGGGGTGTCGTCTCCTTTCACGAGCCAACGGCTGAATATGCGGCTCATAAGCACAGCTAACAGTATGCCGGCAGCATAGAGTGATATCATGATTAACGATTGGTACTTGGCGGCGAAGAAAGTGCCTATTATCATTATGTATATAGGCATACGCGCGCTGCAGCTCATCAGCGGCAATACAAGTATTGTGATTAGTCGGCTGCGACGGCTTTCTATGGTACGTGTGGCCATGACAGCTGGTACATTGCATCCGAAACCCATGATAAGTGGAATGAATGATTTTCCATGTAATCCCATTTTATGCATGAGCTTATCCATAATGAATGCTGCACGTGCCATGTATCCTGAATCCTCCATGAAAGAGATGAATGCATATAGGATCAGGATTTGTGGCAGGAATACGATAACCGAGCCGACGCCGCCTATTACGCCGTCGGCAAGCATGGCTTTTAATGGACCGTCCGGCAGTGTGGATTTAATCCAGTCGCCCAGTGCTCCTACTCCTGCGTCGAGCCAGTCCATAGGATATTGGCCGAGAGTGAACGTCACCTCGAACATTATATATAGGAACAGGAAGAACAAAGGAAAGCCTATGTATCTGTTGGTTATTATCGAGTCAATGACATGTGTTGTCTGATATGTGTCGGTCTTTGTTCCTTCCTCGCAGCCCGCCTCATGCAATGCGCCGTGTATTATGCCGTATTTAGCGTTCATGATGGCAGTCTCACTATCTTCTTTTGTTTCCTTCATGATGTATTCGGCGGCGCTGTCACGTGTGGATATTATTTCCCGTCCGTTGGGTAATGACATAACCAGCTCTTCTGCCTTTGCATCTTTTTCAAGTAGCTTTATTGATAGAAAGCGGGTTGAATACTTGTATCTGATCTGTTCGTTTTTTTGAATTTCCTTTTTAACATCCTCTATTGACTGCTCGATGTATTTCCCGTGATTCAGGTGAATGTGGCGTATTCCGCTTTTACCTGGTACAGGACGGCCTTCGTATATGTCTATGACAGTCTTGAACAGTTCCTCAACTCCACGTCCGCTCTTGAATACTGTTGGGACTAAGGGTATGCCGAACAACTCGCCCAGCACGTTATAATCGAGTTTGTCTCCACGTGATTCAAATTCGTCGAACATGTTGAGCGCACCTACAATTTTGAGGTTCATGTCGACCAATTGCGTGGTTAGGTATAAGTTTCGTTCGATATTACTTGCGTCGATTACGTTGATGATGACGTCAGGAGTGTTTTCTATGATTTGTTTTCTTACATAAAGTTCTTCAGGACTGTATGCCGATAGAGAGTATGTACCTGGCAGATCGACAAGGTTGAATTGGTAGCCTTCAAATTGTGCGTGTCCTTCTTTCGCGTCTACTGTTACCCCGGAATAGTTGCCAACCCGTTCATGTGCCCCGGAGGCGAAGTTGAACAAAGAGGTTTTTCCGCAGTTAGGATTGCCTACAAGGGCCACGTTTATAGTATGGCTTTTTTTTATGGCTGCCCTGTGCAACTGCTCGTCTGTAACGTTGCCGTCTTCCGTGCCTACACTATCTGATATTTCCGTCATGCCAAGTTTTCGTGCTTCCTCTTCTTCCAGCTGTCGTGCCTCGTTTGTAGACATCACTTCTATCATTGCGGCTTCAGTATGCCGTAATGATATCTCATACCCCATTATCTTATATTTTACGGGGTCTTGGAGTGGAGCGTTGAGCAGAACAGTGACGATTTTGCCGCGTATGAAACCCATTTCCACAATGCGTTTCCGGAAGCCGCCGTGCCCCAGTACTTTTACTATAACGCCTTTTTCTCCAGTCTTCAGTTCAGATAGTCTCATTTATGGTTCTATTAAAGTGCAATGCAAAAGTAACAAAAAATACGGACTTACAATATGTCAGCCCGTAAAATACCTAATAATGATGATGTGTACTCTGTTATTGCGTCTGTGCGGGGCTTGCTAACGGATAGATATATAATCTGATGAATGTCCCCGTTGGAAACCAACGTGTTGGTAACACGTCATGCCTGCCATTGTAAAATGTCGCCTTTTGGAATACAAAAGGCGGCATTTTAGCGTGTAATACATGGCCTTTCATGAAGCAAAAGGCCATGTATTGTATTATCAGCTATAAACAGTTGTTTGTCATCTCAATACAACCTTTACGGTAGAACGCTTCCCGGCTGCGTCAGTTGCCACAACAACGTAGACACCTGCAGGCAGTGAACCTACCTCGGCACGGCTGCCTCCAGCGGAAGCAACCTTGTTGCCGTTAATGCCGAACACTTCAATACGTACGGCGTTGTCAGCAGTAACGACACCACCTGCTACATGTATGCCCGTATCGCGTGTTGCCGTTACGTCCTCTATACCTGTTGATGTGGCTGTTATCTGGCAGGTGGCACTCAGTCCGTCTATCGAAGCTGTAATGGTGGCTGTTCCCTCTGCCATGCAGCGTATTACGGCAACGGCAGTGTTGCCTTCAGCTTCAACAGATACTATTTGTGCTACAGCTGGGTTGCTCGAGGTGAACTCGACCCTCTCGGCTGACGAGCCCTCAACGGTGGCAGTGAGACTAATCTCGTCATCCGCAACCATCTCGGCCGTAGTCTTGTCAAGTGTTATGTCTGTTGCCACGTTTTCGAAGAACAGTATCGGGAACGCTGTTTCCGTTGCCTTCCAAGGCTCTTCGGCAGTAGTGCCGTATGCAAAGCCGAGCGTTTCTTTAAAGAAGTCGTCGCTCAGATCGGCACCTGCAACATCTGCGCCTTCAACAGTGGTAGCGTCCTGTGATGTCGTCGTAGTGCCGTTTATCGTCATTTCTACTATTGCATAGTTGTTGGCCAGACCTACTTCCGTGCGCGGTTCCTCGCCTTCCATCCACTCTTCGTCGGCAATGCTGCGGCCTACGATACGGTGTACGGCCTTTGCCTCCGCATTCTCGGGAAGGGTTACAGACTCTATTGCGGCAAGGTTGCCGGTCGCAACAATAGTCGTTGAGCCGCTCCAGTCGGTTTTCAGGTCGCCTATTATTCCGCCTACGTTATAGTTACCGCTCCATCGGTCAGCCTCAGTCGCTGTTATGCTGCCTCGGCTGTAGTTATTGCTTATCAGGCCTCTTGACGATTCACCTGCAATACCGCCTATCGTGTTTTTGCCCTTAAGGGTCATGTCAGCATGGCAGTTGGTTACCGTAACGTCGTTACCGGCAGATCCGACGATACCTCCAATATTGCTGGCTGCGGTTATGCTTCCGCTTGCAGACGAAGCAGTAAACGACGTGCCTGTACGCGAATCACCAGCAAGGCCGCCTACGCCTTTTGCTTCGGGAGCGTTTATAGTAATATTATTGACTTTACACAGCGACACTGAAGAATTGCTGGTTATTTGACCCACGAGGCCGCCAATGTAGCCTGAGTATGTCTCGTCGCCTGTGATCAAGGCGTTGTTTACTTGTACGTTGCTTATCGCAGCAGCTTCACCCGACAGCATACCGGCTACAACTCCTGCATAGAAACTGTTTGACTCTACATCTATTACGGGACTGTTGAACGTTACGTTCTTTATTTCGCCGCATTCCGTAGCGTTTCCGAACATACCGGTGCTTGACTGGCTTCCGTCAATGACAAGATTGTCAATAGAGTTGCCACGGCCGTCAAATCCTCCGCTAAAAGCGTCTACCGGCTTGAATTTTCCGTAGAATTTACTCATATCGAGGTCGTTGGCCAGTGCGTAATATGCCGAAGGTGATTTACGCATTTGGTTAAGGTCGCCCGGGGTTTCGATGATATACGGGTCATCTTCTTGGCCACTTCCGCCGGCAAACATGCTGAACGGCAGGTTGTATGCATCAAGCGTGAACTCGCTCTCGTCGTTCATGAATCCTACAAGCAGTTTCGGATTGTCAGTTGTAGCCCCGCTCAGATAGCCGAAATTGTAGGCACCCTTAGTGTCGTCGCCTGCAAACTGGTATTTCAGTTCGCCATTGTCGTTAGCTATGCAGAGTATGTTGTCGTTGGAGCCGGCAGCATTCTCAAATGTTCCTATCAATATGTATTCATGCTGGTCGTCAGTGTTGAACAGATAGGGGTTGAGTGAACCTGTCACGAAATAGTGCTGGGCGAAGATTCCGTTGCTGCCAAGATTGATGTTTGCGAAGTGGTCGAGCGTGAGATCGGGGTTGTACCAGCCAATCTTCGTAATCGTATTGCCGTTGCCGTCGTCGTATCCGTTGCCGAGAGCAATGACATACTGATAGCTGTCACCCTTCGGATAGCGGTCGAGATTGGTTGACAGCAGGTCACCGTTGAGTACGCCTGGGAATGTGACTACTGTTTCACAACTCGGCACGTTGACCATTTGTATTGACTCGCTTGGTTCGTCGATATGAACGAGTGCGTACTGCCTGGGCTGACCATCTATGTCGCTGAGCTGCATCCATGTGGTAAGGTCTGAACCGATGGTGTTGACGAGTTTGCCCGATTCATCATAAACAAGAATGTCGTATTTGTAGTCTTCATCGTTGCCTACCGTGTAATCGTAACGTGTAACGATGAAATTGAACTGGTCGTCGCCGGTATAGTCGCCGCGGCAAAGGTCGTTATACGAGAAGAAGCCGAACGTGTAGAATGTGTACAGTGCACCGTCCTGCTGTTCAACGGGCAGCTTCAGCTGGCTTACCTGGTCGAACTTCCTGTCATATACGGTTATGAGGTAATTGTTGTCTTCGGTGGCGATAGGATTCCAGTTTTCGTCGTAGTCCGATACGTAAGGCTTCTCGTATTGCGAAACAACGAAGTAAGGCTCGCCGTCGATGTTGTAATAATTAAGGTAAGGACCGTCACTGTATTGAAGATTGTCAGACGGAATCTTGAACGTATGCTCAAGCACGGGTTTGTCTGAGGCGTAAGATGCCGGGGCGTACACGCTTGCGTTGAGATAGTAACCGTCGTCTTGTAGTTCTTCATTGACGAAAATGTAACGCTGGTAGGTGGTGAAATTCTCTGTAGTGCTGTAGTAAAGGGCGTTTGAGGCTGAATATGACGTTACGAGCGTACCGTCAGTTATCGAATATACATCAATCGTTCCTATTTGTGAGTAGTCTGCTCCTATCTCATGGAGATATACCGTAAGCTCATATGTGTTGGCGTCAAGATCGAAAAACCTGTTGGTAACCGTACCGAACACCTGTATGTCGTTCACTCTTCTTTCCGCGGGAATGTTGATTGTAAACGTGCCAACCTCTTGATAATCATTATTGTAAATCGTTATCTCCGATGTCCTGATATTCGAAAATCCCTCAATGGTGTTCGACTGCTTGAACAACCATTCAGAATTGTCCGGACCATTGATAACGCCCCAACTTGTAGTCGGACCGATTGTGACCGACGGGTCTATGGACTCATTTCGAGGCGCAATGTATCGTGCATCACGGAATTTGTCAGCTCCGAACACCGGAACAAGTGGTTTTGCCGACCGTGGAGCGGCAAAGGCTACAGGTTTACCCCCACCCGTTAATTTTTGTAAAATGGGACTCTTTACTTTGTTTTCTTGTGCCGTGATCGTTGTTGCGGACACAGTGGCAAATGCCAATGACAACAAAGCAATACATCTTGTAATACTTTTCATACGCATTAATTTTATTAAGTTAATAATAAAGAAAAACATTGATTTGTTTTTTGCAAAGATAATATTTTATTTACAATAAATTACTTTTTTTGTCGCTGTTTTTAATTAAAATTTTTATATTTAGTCTGACTTTCTGTGTGTTTTACTTTCAAAAACAGGGTTTTGTCGATGTTATTCATGTCATTTGTGGGTAAATATTAAGGAGTCAGATGTACTGCGTAAACAGATATCTCTGTAATTGTCTGGTGGTCAGCTGTTTAACAATATACGGCAAATCACGTTGCAAAAGGTGGCATTTTAGCATGCGAAATAGGGCCTTTTGCAACGTGATTTGCCGTATATTTAATGTTTATCCGCTGTTCTGTTGTATAGAATCAGCTTAACCGCATACACAGAGTAGTCTTTGTGATTAGTTATGATTAAATGAGTAGGTTACAAATATCTCAAGGTACCTACAGTTGTCTGCATTTCGGATTTCAGTCGGCGGGCTTTGTGTCGGGTGTCAACGGTTGAAATAGTCTTCAAGTACTTTGGCTGCACTGCCCTCTGTGTTGGGCAGGTCGTTGATTATCAAGCCGCTTTCGAGCAGCGCTATGCGTGTTGATATTTCAACTGTATGTGTCAGGTTATGGCTGCTTATCAGTATTGTTGCGCCAGTCTTGGCATTGTAGTCCTTGATAAGGTGCATCAGTATGTTCTGGCTTGTGGGGTCAAGGAAGTTGAAGGGTTCGTCGAGTACGAGCAGTTGTGGGTTGTTGATGAATGCCGATATTATCCCTATTTTTTGCTTGTTGCCAGCTGAATAGTTGCGTATCAGTTTCTTTTGTCCGAGTACCTCACCATTCATGAAGTGTTCGAAGGAGGCTACGCGGCTGTCGGTTTCGTTGTCGGTAAGGCCGTTGACCTTGCCGATGAACCTGAAATATTCCTCGGGCGTGAGGAAGTCGATGAGGAATCCCTCGTCGATATAAGCCCCAGTGACGGGTTTCCAATTTTCCGATTCTGAGGGGTTGATGGTCACCTGCGTTCCGTCATCGTTGTTTATGGTCATTGTTACCGTTCCGCCGTCGGCCTTTATCAGGTCGAGCAGCAGGCGGAACAGTGTGGTCTTGCCAGCCCCGTTGTTGCCTACAAGACCGAGGATTTCGCCGTCGTAGACGGTAAAGGTTGGTATATCTACGGCTGTTTTATCTCCAAATGCCTTTTTCAGGCCGTTTATGTCGATTTTCATATTTTTCGGTTTATGGGATTGTTGGATAAAAACAAGAGCCAAGAAAACTATTGCCGACGTGGTTGTACGCCAATGCATTTTTTCCTGGCTCTTGGTCGTGTTTATGTATGGTTGTTATACAAGTCCTCTGCCATGGCAGTTCTTGAACTTTTTACCACTTCCGCATGGGCATGGATCATTGCGTCCCGGCAACTTATCCTTGCGGATGGGTTGCCTCCTTACCTCTGCATTCTGTCGAGTATCCTGGTTTGCTGCGGCACGCTGTGCCGGATTGTCGAGATCTGCTTTTTGTTCTGTGTATCTCTGGCTTCTCTGCTCCGGAGCGGCCTCGCGAACCTCCTCACGTTGTATTTCCGGTATTTGGGCTCTCATCAGCACGCCTACTATTCGATTATTCATCTGGTTAACCATATCATCGAACAGTTTGACACTTTCGAGCTTGAAGATTACCAATGGGTCTTTTTGCTCGTATGAAGCGTTTTGTACGCTATGGCGCAGTTCGTCAAGAGCACGTAGGTTCTCCTTCCAACAATCGTCAATGGTGTTGAGTAGGATGGCCTTCTCGAATTGTTTTACAACGCTTTTACATTCAGTGTCGTAAGCCTCTTTCAGATTACATGGGATGTTATATATTCGTTTTCCGTCGGTTATCGGCACCATGATACGTTCGTAGCGGTCGCCTTGATTCTCATATACTTCCTTAATGACGGGCCATCCCACAGACTGAATGCGGTCGGTTTTGCGTTTGAAGTCGGCCATTGACATCTGGAACGCCTTTTCAGCCAATGTGTTATGGTCCTCATTTGTGAACTCTTCGAAAGTAAACGGGCATTCCATTGCAAGCACTTTCAAGAACTCGTCCTTGCATCCTTCGTAATCATTCTTGTCGATAATTTCGACCACACGGTCCCAGATTATATTCGTGATATCCATGCCAATGCGCTCGCCCATAAGTGCGTGACGGCGTTTTTCGTATACAACGGTACGCTGTTTGTTCATGACATCGTCATATTCGAGCAGGCGTTTTCGGATACCAAAGTTGTTTTCTTCCACTTTCTTTTGTGCCCTCTCGATATTTTTTGTAATCATCGGGCTTTCGATACGTTCGCCGTCCTTAAATCCGAGACGGTCCATAACCCTGGCAATGCGCTCGCTTGCGAACAGGCGCATAAGCTTATCTTCAAGGCTTACATAGAAGACTGAGCTTCCAGGGTCGCCTTGTCTACCGGCACGTCCGCGCAACTGTCGGTCCACACGGCGGCTTTCATGACGTTCAGTACCTATAATAGCAAGACCACCAGCGGCCTTAACCTCTGGTGACAGCTTGATGTCAGTACCACGACCGGCCATGTTGGTAGCTATGGTTACGGCTCCAAGCAGACGTTCCTCGGTATGGGTGGTTCCGTCTGGGTCAGTGATGGTTACCTTGCCGAGTGTACTTTGACCAGCCTCAGCTACGATATTAGCTTCTTTCTGGTGGAGCTTGGCGTTAAGGACATTATGCGGTATATGGCGCATCTGGAGCATTTTGCTCAGTAATTCAGATATTTCCACGGACGTGGTACCTACAAGACAAGGACGTCCAGAGTTGCGCATTGCTTCAATTTCCTCGATTACTGCATTGTACTTCTCACGTGCTGTCTTGTACACGCGGTCGTCCATGTCGTTACGTATTACAGGCTTGTTGGTTGGAATTTCAACCACGTCAAGCTTGTATATGTCCCAGAATTCGCCTGCTTCAGTGATGGCAGTACCTGTCATACCTGACAGCTTATGGTACATACGGAAGTAGTTTTGCAGGGTGATAGTGGCGAAAGTCTGCGTAGCCTCCTTCACTTTTACGTGCTCTTTGGCTTCTATTGCCTGGTGCAAACCGTCACTCCATTGGCGTCCTTCCATGATACGACCGGTCTGTTCATCGACGATTTTTACCTCACCGTCCATGACTACATACTCGTCGTCCTTGTTAAACATAGTGTACGCCTTTAGCAATTGTTGCAATGTATGCACCCTTTCGCTTTGTACGGCATAGTGATTGAGCAGTTGGTCTTTTTTGTCAAGGCGCTGCTGGTCGTCAAGATCTTTCTCGTTTTCAAGAGCCGATAATTGTGTGGTTATGTCCGGCAAGACGAACAAGTCTTTGTCGTTGACTTGTTTCGCAAGCCAGTCGGTGCCCTTGTCTGTTAAGTCTACGGAGTTAAGTTTTTCGTCAACAACGAAATACAGAGGCTCTACAGCCTCGGGCATTTTGCGGTTGTTGTTCTCCATGTAATACTCTTCAGTTTTCAACATGCCTGCCTTTATACCTTCTTCTGAAAGGTATTTTATGAGTGGCTTGTTTTTAGGAAGAGCCTTGTGTGAGCGATATAAGCTAAGGAAGCCTTCGTCCTGTAACTTCTGGTCGTTTTTCTCGCGGCCTTCTGTTATCTTCTGTTTAGCGTCGGCAAGGTATTGTGTAGCCAGTTTGCGTTGTACGTCAACAAGCCGTTCAACAAGCGGTTGATACTCTTCGAACATCTGGTCGTCACCATTAGGAACCGGACCAGATATAATGAGTGGTGTACGTGCGTCGTCTATGAGCACAGAGTCAACCTCGTCGACTATGGCATAATTATGTTTTCTTTGCACAAGGTCGGCTGGAGATATCGCCATGTTGTCACGCAGGTAGTCAAATCCGAACTCGTTGTTTGTTCCGAATGTGATATCCGCCTGGTATGCCTTTCTTCTTTGCGGGGTGTTCGGACGGTGTTTGTCTATGCAGTCAACTGACAAGCCGTTGAATTCATATAATGGTCCCATCCATTCAGAGTCACGTTTAGCAAGGTAGTCGTTCACGGTGACAACATGAACACCGTTGCCTGTGAGTGCATTGAGGAATACCGGCAATGTCGCTACTAATGTTTTACCTTCACCGGTGGCCATCTCGGCAATCTTACCTTGATGAAGTACTACTCCGCCAAATAACTGGACGTCATAGTGCACCATGTCCCACTTCATGTCGTTGCCGCCGGCCATCCAATGGTTACTATAGATAGCCTTATCGTCTTCAATTCGGACAAAGTCTTTTGTTGTAGCCAATTCTCGGTCAAAGTCGTTGGCAGTAACGATAACTTCATCATTCTCCGCAAAGCGGCGTGCCGTGTCTTTCATTATGCTGAAAGCTACGGGCAAGACATCATTGAGTGCTTTCTCGTATATTTCGAGAACCTCGTTCTCCAATTTGTCTATCTGGTTGAACAGGCCTTCTCTTTCGTCTATAGGTATATCCTCGATTTGTGCCTTTAGTTCTTCAATCTTTTTCTTCTGTTCGGCAGCTGAGTCCTGTACGTATTTTTGTATTTCTTTAGTCTTTGCACGCAGGGCGTCGTTGTCGAGAGCCTTTATTGCAGGATATTCAGCCTTGATCTGTTCGACTATAGGCTGTATCTGCTTCATGTCTCTTGCGGATTTGTCACCGAAAAGTGACTTTAAAAAACTATTAAATCCCATTTTATCTTAATTTCTTTTCTTCTTGATTGTGATATATTTATGCAGAAATTACCGGTTCTGCCGTTCATTCCGCACGTTGTTTCCTAATTCTGTTGTTTGATGATATGTTAATATAAAGGCGCGGCCGTGCATGCGTTTGGCGCCCTTATGCGGATTGATTTAGCTATCGTTGGTGCAACCCTGTCGATAGTGATGGGTGTGGTTATTTCTTTCGCGACAAAGCCCGTACCGTAGAATATAAGCGGAAAGGGCATTGTGCTTTCCTTTGATAAGTATTGTTGGAAATTCTCTTCGTTCAGAAGTTTCCATCCTGGGGAAACTTCGATGATTATGTCTCCGCAATTATTAGGGTTGTACCAGTTTCTAAGTCTTGAGCCATTGTCACCTGAAGACAGAAGCAGGTTTTTGCTGGTGAATACGTTGCTTACGCCAGACAGCTGCATAATGAATGTCTGTGCACGGCTAAGCAGCTCACTGAGGTTGATTCGTTTCAGCTCAATTTGCCTTATATTAAAGAATATCTGGTTGTAAAAACAGTTCTCTACGTATTTGTCTTGCCCATAAATGGCTCCGAGATAAACGTTAAGAAGATTTGCCGTACGGTCCATGTAGAATGTTCCGCTCGGTATTCTGTATTTTGCGTAGTCTACCTCTTTCTCGTTACAATATCCGGTGCTGGTAACGATGAAAAGTACATTATGCTTGCCAAGCTTGTTCTCTATTTTTGTAGTGAGCTTTTCAAGTTCCTTGTCCAGTTGGATATATTTATATTGCAGTTGTTGCTTGTTGAGGACGTCCTTTTCTATAGGTACCTGCGCATCGTATGTCAGTGACAGCATGTCAGGCACGTTGTCTGCTCCCATGCCGTTTGAATCGATGCACTGCAGGGCTACATTTGTTATGTTTGCGTTGATGTTGTCATTTGTAAATGAGTTGACGTACAACAAGTTGTATGATTCGAGCCAGCTTGGAGCTTTTTTATAGTAGTATGTCGACGAGCACCAGCACATATTGTCCTTGTTGAACCATATTGCGCCGTCTGCCGCATGGCCGCCGCCAATGATGGCCGCATCGCGGTCCATGGCAATGCTGAACACCTTACCATCACCGTCAGTAGCTATCTTGAGTTCGTCGGTGATAGTAGTCGTCGCGATGTTCTTTGGAGAGGATTTTTCCTTTGTGAATATCCCATCATACTCGTTGTCGTCAACACAGTTGACCGGTATGAGTGAATTTTTGTCAAGCCACTTAAATCCTGTAATGCCGTTGTGCGACGGTGACGTGCCTGTAGCAATCGACGCTATGGATGATGCACGGTCGACAGGGGCGAATGTATATTGGGCATTGTAATATACAACGCCGTTTTGGAACAACTTTTTAAAGCCATTGCTGCCGTATGAAGGCATGAAAGCCTCAATATAGTCTGTGCGCAACTGGTCTATTGTTATGTTGACGACAAGTCGCGGCACGGGCCTTGATATCTGGGCTTCAGCCAGACTGCTTGAAACTACGGCCAGGATTGTGGCTGTTATATATTTGTTTATCATCACTTCCCGGGTAAAAATCTATTTTGGTAAACAATATTCCATACACATCTTATCAGCAAAGATAATGCCAAGATGTACATTCCTTCGGCATAGCTTTGGAAAAATCCTCCGATAAGGAACATTACCAGCATGCATGCCGCATATTTCCATAATGGCTCATAGCGTTTCTTTATAGCCCGTTTTGCAATGCCGTAGGCAAAGAATAGAGGCAATGGATTGAACAGGAGGATTTGCAAGTTTGTGCTTGTGGTCGGGTGTTCCGAGAAAAACATCAGGAAGATTATTATTCCCACGCAGCCGTCTAATATTAATAATAAGGTGTCAAACGGCCATAATTTCCTTTTTGTAATTAGCTCGAATGCCGAGATAATTATTACTAAGGCGAAAATTATCCATGCACATGCGCTTGGGCTAAGTGGAAATCCGCTGTTGTGTTCCTGTGCGCCAGCCGGTATTATGTACGAGCTCTTGATGACAAGCGGTCTTGTCGTGCCGTCGGGAGACTTGATTTTAGCGTGCTCAAAATCTTCCATCAGCCGCAACGGCAGGAATTGTTGTTCCTGCAGGTCTGTCTTTTTGTCAGACTTTACGCCGAGCAGGAGGTCGTTGCCGAAACGGGCCCATGGGGCGTTCCCGTTCATCGAGTGTACTAACTCGCGGTATGAAGGATACTCTTCTTTTGCGTCAGGAAATACAACTGCCCCTTTTATATTGTCAATAATTATATCGCGCGGGCGTGTAGTACAGTTGTCGTAGAAGTAATTATACCTGTACGTCCTGTTTTCGGGAAGGAAATTATTGTCAAATGCCCTGCGCATTTCGGCTTTCTCTTCGTTTGTAAGGTTCAGTTCCTGCTGGTACACCCATCTTCCTTCCGACCTGTATTCGTCACAGAAATAATCGAAAGGCACTATTCCCATCTCGTAGTCGGTTATACCGAAGATGAATCTCAATACGAAAAACGGCTTGTTGAACGAAAATACGCCATAGTTTATGGCAACGTCTATATTTTTGCCATAATCCGTATATCTAACGGCTGTATGTCCGTAAAGGCTGTAAACTTCAGTACCTGGTGCGCAGGTTAGCAGGCTTATCCTTACAGAATCAGTGTCTGCAAATGATTGCTTTTCTTGTGCGTACGCCCGTATATTGCTGAATATCAGCATTATAGAGCACGCAATGACTGCTATTGGAATGTATCTTGAGCATTTCACGGTGCAAAAATAGCTTATATTTCTCATTTTGCGTACGTTTATTCCAAAAATTTTCAATAATTTTGCAAGCCGTAAACCAATCGCTCGTAAAGTACGATGGCATGCATTTAGACGAAATGTTGCAGGATGCGATACATTTGTTTATTTATAATGCCGTAACTGTCTGGAAAACAGATGTTTGTTACTGAAGTTTTAAAATGTGGCCTTTTATGTTCCGAAAAAGCACCTTTTGCACGGTCGAAGGCCATCTTTTGCACAGCAGAAGGCCTCCTTTTATCAGGAGATTTGTCTATAGGCTGCCATTAAGTACGTATATAATGCCGGAATGAGTGCCGGAAATGCCTTTTAGGCAAATAAATCATTCCACACTCCTGGATAAAGGAGCGTAGGGTAGGGTATTTGAAAAATATCCTTAACTTTTGGTTTATTTAACTGCCAGGGCGCATATTGATTTGGTATTTTCATAAAAAATCCCCAACTTTGCAGGCGATTTTGTCGTCCTTTGGGGCATAACAGATTATAAGAAAAAAGATGGGTTTTTATAAAAAAGTATTAGGCGCAGGCATTTTAGCGTCAGTCTGTATCACTCCGGCGGTGGCCCAAAGTGGCACTAATTCGCCTTATAGCCAATACGGACTCGGCTTGCTTAACGAGCAGTCGAGCGGTTTTAACAGAGGAATGAATGGTCTGGGATTGGCTTTCAGGGAACATAACCAGGTGAATTACATAAACCCCGCTTCATATTCGGCGCTTGACTCGTTGACGTTTATCTTTGATGCCGGCTTGTCTGGACAAATCACAAATTTTAACGAGAACGGCCATAAGATCAATGCGAACAACGCCGATTTCGAGTATGCAGTCGCAGCTTTCCGTGCATTCAAACACGTAGGAGTAAGTTTCGGTATCGTTCCTTTCACCAATGTGGGTTATAACTATGCAATAACCGATTATCTTAATGACGACAGGGATGTGGCATACACAAACACTTACAGTGGAAGCGGCGGTATACATCAAGTGTATTTCGGCGCTGGATGGGAATTTTTGAAAGGCTTGTCTGTCGGAGCCAATATCTCATATCTGTGGGGCGACATTGACCGTTCCGTGATCAACAGTTACAGTGACGGCTCGATAAATACCCTGTCAAAGTATTATACGGCCTCGGTAAAGAGCTACAAGCTTGATGTAGGACTGCAATACCAGCTTGCCCTTGACAAGAAAAACGCTTTGGCTATAGGACTGACTTACGGGCTCGGGCACAAACTTGGCACGGACCCGACATGTAACATCATATCGACAAACACGATGACGGCTGTGGCCGATACTGCTTCATTCACGGTAAACAATGGTCTTGAGATTCCGACATCATTCGGTGCCGGCGTGATGTGGAATCATGCTAACAAGCTTAAGTTGGGCGCTGATTTCTCATACCAGCAGTGGGGCTCTCTGCAATATCCGGTTTATCGTGTCGTGAATGACGAACCGAGGTATGAGCTGACTGACGATTATTATAAAGACCGTTATAAAGTGACGGTCGGTGGAGAGTTCTGCAACGACGAGATGAGTCGTAGGTTCTTTGACCGAATCCGTTTCCGTGCCGGAGTTTCTTACGCTACTTCATATTATAAGATCAACGGTCTTGACGGTCCAGATGAAATCAGCGCGAGCATAGGTTTCGGCATTCCAATAGTGAACGCCTATAACAACCGGTCTGTGCTGAATATCTCCGGGCAATGGGTTCACTCGGCCGCAAACGGATTGCTTACTGAAAACACGTTCCGCATAAATATCGGCATTACGTTCAACGAACGGTGGTTCATGAAATGGAAAGTCGATTGATGTCATTTTTCCCAAAACTGGCAGTGAAACTGACTCCTGTATTGTTAGTTTGTGGCGTGTCTCTGATGATGGCATGCGAGGAGAGGCGTGAACATACGGCTCCTGCTGTTAATCCGAGAGATTCGGTGGCAATGATGACGTCATACGGCGTGAACACGCTTGTGTCCGATTCAGGAATGATGAAATACCGTATTGTTGCTGAGTGTTGGGAAGTTAACCAGGTTCGCAATCCTTCACGTTGGATTTTCGAAAAAGGACTCTTTTTGGAACAGTTTGACCCTAAGTTTCACGTTGAGGCTTATATACAAAGTGACACGGCTTATTATTATGATCAGCAGAAGTTGTGGGAATTGCGTGGACGGGTTAGGGTAAGGACTGTCGACGGATTAAGATTCTCAAGTGAAGAGTTGTTCTGGGACCAGAATAAGCATGAGCTTTATAGTTTTAAGTATTCAAAACTCATTACTCCGGAGAGGGAAATGGAGGGTACATACTTTCGTAGCGACGAACGGATGACGCGTTATACGGTCACAAACTCCAAAGGTTCGTTCGTTAAGGGAGGAATGGGCGAGAGCGAAGGCGACTCTATATTGACGGCGCCTGATACCGTTAAGGCGAAAAAGCGTTTACCTACAACTCCGTCTGCGAGGAAAACACAATAGGAAAAGTTGGATAAACCGCTTAAAATCAACATGAAAGAAAGTTTTTAACTGAAATATAATTGTTTTTATATTCTTTTTTGTAATTTTGTGCGCTAAATTGTTCAACCCCGAAAAGAAAATAAATAAAAGAAATAAATAATTGTAATAATGGCAGTATTAGGAAAAATTAGAAGCAAAGGCGTAATCCTTATCGTAATAATAGGACTTGGCCTTTTTGCGTTTATTGCCGAAGAGTTCTTCAGGTCTTGCGATGCCGCAAGTAATGAAAGAAGGGCGCAAGTAGGCGAGGTGTTAGGTGACAAAGTTAATGTCCAGGACTTCCAGAAACTCGTTGATGAATATACCAACGTTATCAGGATGACCCAAGGACGTGACAATCTCACCGATGAGGAGCTTAACCAGGTAAAGGACGTAGTTTGGAATACTTTTGTCCAGACTGAGATTATTAGCCATGAAGCTGAGAAACTTGGTTTGACCGTAACAGATAAGGAGTTGCAGAATGTCCTTAACGCTGGAACAAACCAGATGCTTCTTCAGACACCATTCGTTAATCAGCAGACAGGACGCTTCGACGCAAACATGTTAAAGCAGTTCCTTGCAGAATATAAACAGGCTCAGGCTGCAAATCCTCAGATGGCTGATCAGTACCGTAATCTTTATAATTTCTGGACATTTGTTGAGAAGTCATTGCGTCAGCAGCTTCTTGCACAGAAATATCAGGTTCTCTTTGCTGGTTGCCTGCTTTCTAATCCAGTGTCAGCCCAGATGGCATATAATGACGAGAATCAGGAAAGCAACATACAGTTGGCTTCATTTGCCTATTCTTCAATCAATGATAATAAGGTAAAAATCACGGAAAGCGACCTTAAGGCTAAATATGATGAACTTAAGCCGCGTTTCAAGCAATACGAGGAGACCCGCTCAATCAAATATGTTGATTACCAGGTCGTACCGTCTCAGGCAGACCGTAAGGCGTTGAACAAGACCGTTAACGAGTATATGGTTGCTCTTAGGGATACGGCTGATCCTTCAGGTGTCATAAGAAAGAGTGGCTCGACCGTTCCTTATTTGGGAATACCGCAGACAAAGTCTGCCTTCCCGTCAGACATTGCAGCAAAACTTGATTCTATTTCTGTGGGCTCAACAACCACTCCTGTGGAGAACAAGATAGATAACACATTGAATATAATAAGGTTGATATCTAAGACTCAAATGCCTGATTCTGTACAGTTTAGAGCAATTCAAGTTATGGGTACCACGCCTGATGAGGCTGCTAAGCGTGCTGACAGTATTTATACAGCATTACAAGGAGGGGCGGAATTTGAAACTATTGCCAAGAAGTATGGACAGACAGGCGCTAAGAATTGGATAACTTCCGCACAATATCAAAATGCGCCGTCTATGGATAATGATACCAAGTCATACATCCAGTCTCTTAATACTTTGGGAGTGAACGAGACCAAAAATATTAAGATGGCGCAAGGAAATATAATACTTCAGGTAACTGACCGTAGAGCTATGACCGATAAGTACGTAGCTGCAGTGATAAAGAAACCTATTGAGTTCTCAAAGAATACATATTCAGACGCATACAACAAGTTCAGCCAGTTTGTTAGCGAAAATCAGAGTCTTGAGGCGATGCAGAAAAATGCTTCAAAGTATGGATTTACGGTTCGTGAGCGTGCTGACGTTCGTAATTCAGAGCATTATCTCGTGGGTATAAGTGATACTCGTGAAGCTATGAAATGGCTGTTTGAGGCTAAGGAGAATGAAGTTTCTCCACTTTATGAGTGTGGAGAGAACGACCGTCTGTTGGTTGTTGTACTTACGAAGATAAATAAAGAAGGCTATCGCACTTTGGATGACGAGAACGTAAAAAATTATGTACGTAGCGAGGTTATTCGTGACAAGAAGGCAGAAATGCTTATGGCACAAGTTAAGGGTGTCAAGGATGTCAACGGTGCAAAGTCTAAAGGTGCTAAGGTCTCTACAGTAAATCAGGTTACGTTTGCTGCACCTGTATTTGTTCAGGCTACCGGAATGAGCGAGCCTGCACTTAGTGGTGCTGTATCGGCTATCGCAAAAGGAAAGTTCTGTGCGCAGCCTGTAAAGGGTTACGGAGGTGTTTATATGTTCAAGGTAACAGACAAAAAGACACGTCCGGTTAAGTACAATGCCAAGGAGTATGAGCAGCGTCAACGCCAAAAAGTGATGCAGTATGCTGGCAACTTCATGCAGGAGCTTTACATTAAAGCTAATGTAAAAGATAACCGTTACATGTTCTTCTAATTGTAATTAAGTATATTAAACAACAAAAAAGCACGCAAATCCTAGCGTGCTTTTTTGTTGTTTAATATACTTAATGGTAATAAGTGCCTTATGAAAATCAAAGAAATAAAATTCCGATAAACTGTTGTCTCCTGTCTGTTTACGATGTATTTATTATTGATAAAAATTCTTTTATATCCGTTCTTGTAATAAAATTTACATCTTGTTAATTTCAATACGCATCATGCCGCTTAGTAAATGGTCTTGTCGTAAATGATTTCAGGATCCGGAGCTCCTGTTATCATGTCGTCATAGGCGTCTGATAAATCGCTTTTGTCAATGTTTATTTCAGTGTTAACCATTCGTTCTTTATCAAGCAGTGAATGCGAAAACAGCCATTCGTATGTTTTTTTCAGATAAAATATTCTTGCCAATGCGCCGTGGGATGCACCTTTCATCCACGTGAATCTCAGGCGTTTGTCGTTTCCGTCTCTTTGCAATGACTCGACAACTACTTTTGAATACTTTATAGGAACGGCACGGTCAGCTGTTCCGTGCATTATCCATAAAGGAAGTTTTCCAAGTCCGCTGACGTCGTTATATGAGCAACCACCACACAAAGCCATTGCTGCTGCTATTTTGTCTGGATATGTAGCGGCGAAGTCAAGTGTACCATAGCCTCCGAGGCTCATGCCCATGACATATACGCGTGTGGAGTCCATGGCATAATGTTTTTTTGTCCATTCGAGTACATCGTTGATTTTCTTTGGATTCCATGCTCCTCCAGGATTTTGCGGAACTATTACAAGAGCCTCTATTTGGCGTCCCTTTACTATGGCGTCCAGCGGTCCGTAACGTTTTACCCTGTTCAGGTTGTTGCCGCATAGGCTGCGGCCATGCAGGAAGATAATAACCGGTGTACTGTCGTACGAGTAGTAATAATCCTGCGGAGTGTAAATCCAGAAATCATAACCGCCCGGTATTGAGTCTTTTACCGGGCGTAGAAAATCGTATTGTGCGAAAGTCTGATGCATTGCGCACAATGCGAATATTAGTAATATGATATGTCTTTTCATTTCATGTTATATTCTGTCGAGAACAAGTTTTATCAAGTTGTCTATGTGATTTTTATATCCTGTGTCACTTTTTTGTGTCACACGGTTAGCTATTACCATGCAGCATGTAGTAGCCTTGTGTCCCATAAGACGTGCCAGTCCTGCGAGTGCAGAACTTTCCATCTCGAAGTTGGTGATTTTCATTCCGTTATATTCGAATTTCTCAATCTTCTCGTTCTGTTTTGGGTCGGCTAACGGAATGCGCAGCTGTCGGCCTTGTGGTCCAAAGAAACCGCCGCATGCTACCGTCACGCCGCGCACCATATCGTTGTCGGCTATACGGTCAACGAGTTCGGCATCGGCGTCTACGACGTATGGCGCAGGTGCGCAGATGTTGCCAGTCCAGCCAAGGTGGTTAAGCAGGGCACGCTCCATTGGCAGGTCACATACAGCGTTGCGCCCTTCATAGAAATTCAGCAATCCGTCAAAACCTACCGACTTGACCGAACAAATGAACGTACCTTCAGGCGTGTATGGCTGTAGTCCGCCGCAAGTGCCAATGCGCACTATTTCCAGTTGGCGTAATGTGTCTTTTTCCGTGCGTGTGTTGAAATCTATGTTGGCAAGGGCGTCCATTTCATTTATTACTATGTCGATATTGTCACAGCCGATACCTGTCGACGTTACGGTTATGCGTTTGCCGTTGTAACGTCCGGTTACAGTGTGGAACTCGCGACTCTCCACTTCGCATTCTTTCGTCTCGAAATGTGAGGCTACAAGGTTTACGCGCCCCGGGTCACCTACGAGGATTATTTTGTCGGCCAAGTATTCCGGTTTCACATGCAGGTGGAACACGCTGCCGTCAGGATTGATTATCAGTTCTGATTCGGCGAAATATCTTTTTACCATAGTTTTATTGGTTTATGAGTTTATAAATAGAGGATTGAAGCAACAATCCTATGTCATTTATTCACGCCTGCAGAGCGTAATGATGGATTAGAAATGCAGCTATCCGCCTATTCCTTGTCGCGTTTTTTATTAATGTAGGAAGCGACCGTGTTTTCACATGCTCAGGTTTTCAGCGTTTCGTATTTCCTTTTCCATTTCATGTATTTGCGCATCAAGGTGCTCAAGCTGTTTTTCGGCTGTCATGATGTTGTCGGCTAACCGTTTTTTTTTTGTTGCGTTACTTGTGGAATATGTACGGCGCAGTGCTTCAAGCTTTTCATCCATATTTCTGGCCGTTGTTTTCATTTGCTGTAGCTTTCCGAAGCGTTCACGGTTGGTGGGTGATTTGAAATCGTTGATATCATTATATACGGTGTTGTCGTTGACAACGAACGATATGCGGTTCGTGCTGATGTCCGTATTTCTTGTTTGCAGGTTTTTCACTCGGTTGCGTGCAGCCTGCAATTTGGCATTGTCGGTCCAAGTGTCGGTAATGCACCTGATATCGGCCAGGCTTCGTAACATTTCGTCGCCAATAGCGTCAACGTCGTAAGCCGTGCGTGTATCAGCAGGTACAAAAGTATATATGCAAACCTTGCCGGCAGGCTGGTGGCGGTCAGTCACGAGCCATCCAATGTTGTCAAATTCGTCTATTGCGCAATAATAGTCGTTGGCTGTAGAGTTGTATGGCAACCCTACATTCTCCGGACGATAGAAGCGGGCAGAGTCTGTGTCGTACCGAGTTACGTAAATGTCGTATCCGCCAAGGCTTTCCTTACCCTTTGCCGCAAAATACAATGTCACTCCGTCTGCCATCATGTACGGATAACTTACGTCCTCAAATTCGTTTCCGAATTCATCGATTAGTCTTGCCGCAGTCCATTCGCCGCCCAGTTTGTCCGTAGAATATAAGGCGTAACGCCCGTCATTACCTACTGTTGAGAAGTATATCCTGTTTCCGAATTCATTGATATAAGCAGCGCCGCCAGCCAGTCCCGTGTCACCTGTAATGCCGGCAGTGGTGCCGATACGGCCCGACTCGCGGTTGAGCGGTATCCGGCTTATGAAATCTGCCGAGTCAACCACTATGCTGTCTATGAACATTACTTGCGCTGTCGAGAGCAACATCGTTTCGTATAATTCCTGGGCCGCTTCCTGTTGGGCTGTCATTTCTGTTTTAGGCTTGCCCTTGGCGCGTTTGTTCTTTACTTGGGCATGTGACTGTACACCGGCCATGAGCAACAGTATGGAGAGGATAACGGATTTAGTTTTCAGCATATTATGTTTTTGTTAAATGTTTGATTGTTAAGCGCTTTTGCGGCGCAGACTATCTGCAAAGATAATGTTTTTCGGCGAAACGGTTGCCGTGTATGCCTGTTTTTTCGCTTCGACAGTTTACGTTTTAACTAATTTTATGTACAATGAGTCCCGTTGCGTGAGGCGTGTTGCAGATATTACGTAATGCAATAAAATTGTCGCTAATGGTTTCATATTGATTTTCGTTGGATGAAATACTGGGCGTTTTTGCGACTTATAAATTTCCGGTCGTAAATATCTCCATTTTGAGTGTGCAACGCTAGTGCGTTGATAACAATGAAATTAAGCGTAGTACATTGTTATTTGTGCAATATTCTGTACTCGGTAATGTTAGTAAAAGCCGTCCAAACGCATGCTTTTAACGGCCTAAACGTGCTTTTTTGACGGCTTTTTAGCTTGTCATTAGTGGTCTTTCGCATTGTAAAACATGGCCTTTTACATTTCTGTTGACCGTCTTTTGTTACTCAATATGCCGTTTGTCTCATGCCGTTATACGAAAGAATGTCCTTTTACCGTTCTACTTTCAGTTTTTCTGTGTACATTTGTAATTTGACAAATTGTTTCGGATTTTTTGTTTTTCATTCCATTTTTGTTGTTTATGTAAGCGTGAAAATTTTGTAATTCCATTCAATTATTTTATTCGGAATTGCATGTTGCAAATCGGTTGTGGATAGGTGCATATAGTAAATTTCTGTATTCTTAATTTCTGTATGTGTAAATCTGTAGGCATTAAGACAAGAATGTAACGATAGAAAGTTTTGGTTTGCCGTGTCAAAATTACTTAATGCTTATATTATTTCGGTTGATAAAATTTGGGTGTTTCGAATAAAAGTTGTAATTTTGCCGCCGATTTAGTCCGCAAAGGCCGATTCAAGTTGTGGCAGGTGGCCATACGCCTTACGGAAAAACCCGTTTAACATATATATTAATGTACGCAATTGTAGAGATTAACGGTCAGCAGTTCAAGGCTGAAGCTGGTAAGAAGCTGTTTGTCCACCACATGAAGAACGTGGAGGAAGGCCAGGCTGTTGAGTTCGACAAGGTACTGCTTGTCGACAAGGAAGGTTCAGTACAAGTCGGCGCGCCGACAGTAGAGGGCGCCAAAGTAGTGTGTGAGGTTGTGAATCCTCTTGTCAAGGGTGACAAGGTCATCGTATTCAAGATGAAGCGCAGAAAGGACTACCGCAAGAAGAACGGTCACCGCGCTCAGTTCACCGAGGTAAAAATCAAGGAAGTAATCGCTTAAATTCAGGAGGAACAGAAAATGGCACATAAAAAAGGTGTAGGTAGTTCTAAGAACGGACGTGAGTCAGCTTCTCAAAGATTAGGCGTTAAAATCTGGGGCGGCCAGAAGTGTATCGCAGGTAACATTATCGTTCGCCAGCGTGGTACGAAGCATAACCCTGGCAAGAACGTCGGTATAGGTAAGGATGATACGTTGTACGCACTGGTTGACGGTGTTGTGAATTTCCACAAAGGCCGTAGGGATAAGAGCGTGGTATCAGTAATCCCTGAGACGGAAGCCTAAAAAGAGTTTTTAATTATTTATTCCAAACAAACAACAAAAATCCCGATTCTCAAGCGAGAATCGGGATTTTTGCCGTTATATGTACACTCGTAAGGAATATTTTTGTATTTTTGCAGGACGAAAACGTAGTGTGTAATATGGCAGGACCGTCAGTAATGATATTGATGGAGATGCTTGACTTACAAATACTTCGATGGCGGAAATGTTTAGGTAGGTTATACCCACCGTATGCTATAATTAATGTATAATGAAAATTTGATTAAAACATAAAGATATGCTTACGCTTAAACTTATCAGTGAAGAGACTGAACATGTAATTAAAGGATTGGAGAAAAAACACTTCAACGGGGCAAGGGAGGCTATTGAAAACGTGCTGGCACTCGACAAGACGAGGCGTGCCACTCAACAGCAGCTCGACAAGAATCTGCAGGAGGGTAAGAAGATGGCTGCCCGTATAGGCCAGCTCATGAAAGAAGGCAAGGCCGACGAGGCTGCGACGATTAAGGCTGAGGTGGCCGGTCTAAAGGAGGCTGCCAAGACTCTCGAACACGAATTGTCTGATATCCACAACCGTTTGACCGAGCTGTTGTGTACCATTCCTAATGTACCAAATGACGACGTACCGGAAGGCAAGGATGCCTCAGATAATGTTGTTGTTAAGGAAGGTGGGCATATTCCTGACTTGCCGGAGGATGCACTCTGCCATTGGGATTTGTGCAAGAAATACAATCTTATAAACTTTGACCTTGGTGTTAAAATCACCGGTGCGGGTTTCCCTGTATATATAGGTAAAATGGCACGCTTGCAAAGGGCGCTTGAGGCATTCTTCCTTGACGAGGCCCGCAAGAGCGGATATATGGAGATACAGCCTCCGTACGTAGTGAATGAAGCTTCAGGGTATGGTACGGGGCAATTGCCCGACAAGGAGGGACAGATGTATCATTGTAACTTGGACAACCTGTATCTTATTCCTACCGCAGAGGTTCCGGTGACAAATCTTTTCCGTGACGAAATACTTGACGAAAAGGATTTGCCCATCAAGTATTGCGCATATTCGGCTTGTTTCCGTCGTGAAGCCGGTTCGTATGGTAAGGATGTGCGTGGACTAAACCGTCTGCACCAGTTTGACAAGGTCGAGATTGTGCGTATTGACAAGCCGGAGCATTCGTATAAATCTTTGGACGAAATGCTTGCCCATGTAGAAGGCTTATGCCAGAAGCTGGAGCTTCCGTATCATATATTACGCCTTTGTGGTGGCGACATGAGCTTTACTTCTGCTATTTGTTATGATTTTGAAGTTTATAGTGCTGCTCAGAAAAAGTGGCTTGAGGTATCATCGGTCAGCAACTTCGAGAGTTACCAGGCTAACCGTTTGAAATGCCGTTACCGTAATTCCGAGACCAAGAAAATAGAGTTGTGCCATACTCTTAATGGTTCGGCTTTGGCTTTGCCTCGTATCGTGGCTGCCATTATGGAGAATAACCAGACACCAGAGGGTATCAGGGTACCGAAAGTGCTCGTGCCATATTGTGGCTTCGAAATGCTTGACGACAAGAATTTCTAATATAATTTTGCAGGCATTTGGCTGGTGGCATGTCGACGGATAAACAAGGAATAACCGACAACGGGAGTTCCTTGTGTGTTCGTTACGTGTGTGATTATTCCTTTGTTTTCTCGTCAACTAAAAATATATATGAACAAGATAATACGTAAGGAGCAGTTTTCGGAAAAAGTATTCCTCTTTGAAGTTGAGGCTCCGCTAATAGCCAAAAGCCGTAAGGCCGGCAATTTCGTGATAGTGAGGGTTGGTGATAATGGCGAGCGTATGCCGTTGACCATTGCTGATGCAGATGTAGCCAAGGGCACTATCACTATTGTTGTGCAAGAGGTTGGCCTTTCTTCGATAAAACTTTGTTCGTTGAATGTAGGCGACTATATCACTGATGTGGTTGGTCCTTTAGGTAATCCTACGCATATAGAGAATTTCGGTACAGTGGTATGTGCCGGAGGTGGAGTTGGAATAGCTCCCATGTTGCCGATAGTCAAGGCTCTCAAGGCTGCCGGCAATCGAGTTTTGTCCGTTATTGCAGGGCGAAGCAAGGAACTCGTGATTCTGGAGGATGAGGTTCGTGCTAATAGCGATGAAACTATAATCATGACCGATGACGGTTCGTATGGAGAGAAAGGAGTCGTAACTGTAGGTATTGAGAGGCTTATTAATCAGGAGCATGTCGATAAAGTTTTTGCTATCGGTCCTCCGGTGATGATGAAGTTTTGCTGTCTGCTTACAAAAAAATATGGTATTCCGACAGATGTCTCTCTTAATACGATTATGGTTGACGGAACCGGTATGTGTGGTGCGTGCCGTTTGACAATTGGCGGTAAGACTAAATTTGTGTGCATAGACGGCCCGGAATTTGACGGCGCTCTCGTTGATTGGGACGAGATGTTTAAGCGAATGGGAACGTTTAAGCGTGCAGAGCAGGAAGAGATGGAGCATTTCGAGGAACACCTCGCTTCCGTTAATGCAGGACATTCCAATACAGGTGGCAGTATGGCTGCTGAAGATTTGAAGATGGACGTATCGCCGACCGATGAACCTCTTGAGTTGCTTATTGACCGTAACGCAGACTGGCGAAAGGCGTTAAGACAATCAATGAAGCCTAAGGAGCGTATGTCCATACCACGCGTGAATATGCCTGAATTGTCACCGGAGTACAGAATAACGACGAGATATGAGGAGGTGAACAAGGGGCTGACCAAGCAGATGGCTCTTATTGAGGCAAAGCGATGCCTTGATTGTGCAAAACCAACTTGTATGGAAGGCTGCCCGGTAAATATAGATATACCGTCTTTCATTAAGAATATTGAACGAGGACAGTTCTTGGCTGCGGCAAAAGTGTTGAAAAATACATCCGCACTTCCTGCTGTTTGTGGCCGTGTATGTCCGCAAGAAAAACAGTGCGAGAGTCGTTGTATACATCTTAAGATGAATGAACCGGCTGTTGCTATAGGCTATCTTGAACGTTTTGCTGCGGATTTTGAGCGTGAAAGCGGTAATATGTCCGTTCCGTCCCTTGCTCCTTCTAACGGCATGAAAGTTGCAGTTGTAGGTTCGGGACCTGCCGGATTGAGTTTTGCTGGAGATATGGCAAAGCGTGGATATGATGTTTATGTTTTTGAAGCATTGCATGAGATTGGTGGTGTGCTTAAGTACGGAATACCTGAGTTCCGTCTTCCTAACAAGATTGTCGACGTTGAGATAGACAACTTGCGCAAGATGGGCGTGCATTTCCAGACAGACTGTATTATAGGTAAAACTATAAGCGTAGACCAGCTTGAGCAAAACGGTTTCAAAGGAATCTTTATCGGTTCGGGTGCAGGTTTGCCTAATTTTATGGATATACCTGGTGAGAATTTGATTAACGTAATGTCGTCTAACGAATACTTGACTCGAGTAAACCTTATGGATGCGGCAAATCCTACGACAGACACTCCTCTTAATATAGGAACGAAAGTCTTAGTTGTCGGTGGCGGAAATACCGCCATGGACTCATGCCGAACGGCGAAACGACTCGGCGCGGACGTGACGATTGTTTACCGTCGTTCAGAGGCTGAAATGCCAGCACGTATCGAAGAGGTGAAACATGCTAAGGAGGAAGGTGTTAACTTCTTGTGTTTGCATAACCCGATAGAGTATGTTGCGGACGAAAGCGGAGCCGTGAAGCAAGCAATCTTGCAGGTTATGGAGCTTGGTGAGCCGGATGAATCAGGCCGCCGACGTCCGGTACCTGTCGAAGGGAAGACTGTTACGATAGATGTTGATCAGGTAATCGTGTCCATCGGAGTATCCCCTAATCCACTTGTTCCCAAATCGGTAAAGGATTTGGAGCTTGGTAGAAAGAACACTATCGTGGTCAATGAAGAAATGCAAAGCTCGCGTCCAGAGATTTTTGCCGGTGGAGATATTGTGCGTGGTGGCGCGACAGTAATACTCGCCATGGGTGACGGTCGCCGTGCTGCCGCAAACATGGATAAACAATTACAAGGTATAAACGTAAGATGAACGGACTTTATACTATAATATTGCTCGTACTAAGCAACGTCTTCATGACCCTTGCTTGGTATGGGCATTTAAAGCTGCAAACCTCGGGAATATCTGCAAAATGGCCATTGATAGGCGTTATCGCATTTTCATGGGGTATTGCTTTTTTTGAGTATTGTTGCCAGGTACCTGCCAACCGTATAGGTTTTACGGGTAACGGAGGTCCATTCTCGTTGATTCAGTTGAAGGTAATACAGGAATGTATCAGTCTTGGTGTGTTCGCTGTCATTATCAATATATTATTTCAAGGCCAGACTCTTCACTGGAATCACATACTTGCATTCTTATTAATCATTTGTGCGGTATATCTTGTATTTATGAAGTAAGGCTTTTTATAAATGATTTAAGATTGCATAATGCCATTACTCTCCAATGAACAAAAACTTGAGAAAAAAATCATAAGTCGCTTTCAAAAAGCGATTTATGATTATCAGCTTATTACTGATGGTGACCATATACTTATTGGTCTGTCCGGTGGTAAGGATTCGTTATGCCTCGTTGAGCTTCTGTCTAAAAGACAGGAAATACGAAAGCCGTCATTCACCGTTGATGCATTGCATATAAGGATGGAAAACATAAAGTATGAGTCGGACGAGGCTTATTTGCGGGATTTCTGTGAAAACCGAGGAGTGAGGTTCCATTGCGTTACGACATGTTTTGATTCTTCTACGGATAATCGTAAGTCCCCGTGTTTCCTTTGTTCGTGGAACAGGCGTAAGCAAATGTTTGTAATGGCGCAAAGGTTGGGGTGTAATAAAATAGCTTTGGGACACCATATGGATGATATTATACATACAGCCATGATGAACCTCTATTTTCAAGGCAGTTTTTCCACGATGCCTGTGTGCTTGAAGATGAGAAAAATGCCGATAACCATCATCCGACCGTTGTGTCTTGAGGCTGAGGAAGACTTGCGTATATTTGCCGCTAATAAAGGCTATGAGAAGCAAGTGAAGCTTTGTCCTTACGAAACAGATTCACACAGAACCTCCATGCGTGAATTCTTCAAAAAGATTGAGATGATGAATAATGGGGCACGTTATTCAGTTTGGAATGCTTTGGAGAAAGAAGGCAAATTAGTCGAATAAGGTGTTTTTTGTAGTTTATCCGTAAAGGATAAATGCAATTTATATTAAAATCTTTGTTTTATAAACCAATTTGTCGAAAAAATATTACCTTTGCATATAGGTAAAAGTCGCAAATTGGATGATGCGAATTGTCGTTGTCCGGTTTGTTTGTTTTAGAGTAAAAAGATTTGATTTTAGGAGGCAGGTATGACTAAGTATAACATTAATTATGGTAACAAGAAGGAGGCTGTATACCGTTCCCTTGTTAATCCCAAACTTATGAATGAGCTTAAGGGGCAGATAATAAGTATTTTGCTGAAAAGGAAAAAATATAAGGATAAGGAATATTCGGCAAAAAGATTAGCTGAAGATTTGCATACGAATACGCGTTATGTTTCAGCTGTGGTTAATGTTTGTTTTGATATGAACTATACATCGCTCGTGAATAAATACAGGGTTGATAATGCCAAATTGCTGTTAACCGATAAGCGTTATGCCAAACTACGTATGGAGGAGATAAGCGATTTGGTCGGCTTTTCTAACCGACAGTCGTTTTATGCGGCATTTTATAAATACACTGGATTGACCCCGAGGCAGTATAAGCTTGATAATACAAAAAACTGAAATAGTCCAAAAATCCATAAATACGTTTTATGAACTCTGATAATTTCAAATACACGGATGAACGGTTTGCTGATATCATGATGTTACGGTACCGTTTGGAGAATTTTGATTCTTTGTCTTTGCGTCAAAAGAAACTCGTATATTGTTTGTCACAAGCTGCTTTATTCGGCCGTGATATTACTTTTGACCAGTTTGGTAAGTACAATCTTGTTATAAGAAGCGTTCTTGAAGCCGTGTATATGAATTATGAGGGTTCTCGTGAAACTGATGATTTCAAGGCTTTTGAAGTTTATTTGAAGCGTGTATGGTTCTCAAATGGAATATACCACCATTATGGAAGTGACAAATTCAAGCCGGGTTTTACCCCTCAGTTCTTTATAAATGCTGTAAAGTCATTGGATTGTCGTGTGCTGCCTTTGGCTGACGAACAATCTGTAGATGAGTTGTGCGATACACTTGTTCCTGTTATTTTTGATTCTGATGTATATCCCGTAAAAGTTTGCAAGAAGTCAGATGTTGATTTGGTACAATCGTCAGCATGCAATTTTTACGAAAACGTAACCCAAAAAGAGGTTGAGGATTATTATGCCTCCATGAAAAAAACAGATGGTGGCGATCTGTTATCTTATGGACTTAATACTACTGTTGTCAAGAACGATGGTAAGGTCAGTGAATGTGTATGGAAGGTGGGCGGTAAGTATGGCGCAGCAATAGAAAAAATTGTATTTTGGCTTCAGCAAGCGTTAAATGTAGCGGAAAACGATAAACAGCAAAATGTAATAGAACTGCTGATAAGTTATTATAAATCAGGTCTGTTGCGTGATTTTAATGAATATTGCATTGAATGGGTGGAAGAAAAAGATTCGTTGGTTGATTTCATCAATGGTTTCATAGAAGTTTATGACGATCCGTTGGGACTTAAGGGTACATGGGAAGGTCTTGTTGAATATCGTGACATTGAAGGAACTAAACGAACAAAGGTAATAAGTGAGAATGCCCAATGGTTTGAAGATCATTCGCCAATAGATCCGAGATTTAAAAAGAAGCAAGTCAACGGTGTATCAGCGAATGTAATTTGTGCGGCAATGTTAGGGGGTGGTGAGTATCCGTCAACGGCAATAGGCATTAATCTTCCTAACGCGGATTGGATAAGAGCTGTCCACGGAAGTAAGAGTGTAACGATAAGTAACATTATATCAGCATATAACGAAGCTGCACGTGGAAACGGTTTTGATGATGAATTTGTTATAGATGAAGAAACGAAGGATATGATCCGTAAATATGGTGATTTGTGTGATGTTATTCATACAGATCTACATGAATGCCTTGGGCATGGCAGCGGTCAATTGTTGCTAGGCGTAGATCCTGATGCGTTAAAGGCATATGGTAATACGATAGAAGAGGCACGTGCTGATTTATTCGGATTATATTATTCGGCTGATGTAAAAATGGTTGAGTTGGGACTTTTACCAGACAAAGACGCATATAAGGCCGGGTATTATTCGTATATAATGAACGGCATGCTGACGCAGTTGGCACGTATAAATAAGGGGCATGATATAGAAGAAGCGCATATGCGTGATAGGGCCCTTATAGCCAGATGGTGTTATGAACAAGGAAAAAACGATAATGTCATAGAGTTGGTAGGCAATAACGGCAAGACTTTTGTGCGTATAAATGATTATGAAAAGCTAAGAGTTCTGTTTGGATGTCTACTTGCAGAAATCCAGCGTATAAAAAGTGAAGGCGATTATTTATCTGCTAAAGATTTGGTTGAGAAATATGCCGTGAAAGTAGATCCGATTCTTCATGATGAAATACTTACAAGATATGAACGATTAGGAATCCCACCTTACAAAGGTTTCATAAATCCAGTCTTGTTGCCTGTTACAGACGATGCAGGTAATGTAATAGATATTTGTGTGGATTATTCAGAGACTTATACTCAACAAATGTTGCGTTATAGCAAGTTTTATTCAACGCTGGTTTAGAAAATGGAGCAGGATACACAAGACAAGCTCAAGCAAATAAAAGCAAGTTTTAGATTGCAGATGAATGGTGTTGCGTCACAGTCGATGCGCGACAAAGGGTTAGGGTATAAAATTAATTGGGGAATAGGACTTCCGTTGCTAAAATTTATTGCCAAGGAATATGGCAAGGATTATAATCTTGCCATAGAATTATGGAAAGAGAATATTCGCGAATGTAAAATATTGGCGACGATGATCATGCCACCGTCTGAGATGGAGCCTGATATTGTTGATTTATGGATAAGTCAGATTCCTAATCAGGAAATAGCAGAGATGCTTGCTTTCAATTTGTTTCAATATTTGGATGATGCAAAGAACTATGCTTTAAGATGGTTAGCAGCAGATAAGGTGAATGAAGTGATTTGCGGATACAATGTCCTTGCACGGTTATTTGCCAAGAATGTGGAGTTTAGTGAGCGGGAAATAAATGAATTTATTGACCAGGCTCAGGCTACTTTGAGTGATGAGAATGTTTCTGTTCGGCATTCTGTGGTTAATGCCTTGACTCGTTTTGGCCAAATGGATGGGGGACATAATAAAATATTGAAATCGGCATTTAAATCATACGATTTGGATATTTTTTAATATAATAGGCACCTAATACGGGAATTTGTTGTATTTTTGTAACACGATACGACAAGTTGAGGAATGAAAGGTAATTCATACGAAGCCGCAAGACAGGTTTTGGACAATTATATTGAACAAAACAATTGTCGCAAAACTCCAGAAAGGTTTGCGATACTGGAAGCGGTGTATGGTTTTACTTCTTATTTTTCCTTGCAGGATTTAAGTGGTCGACTTGAGGAGATGAATTTCCCCGTGAGCCGCGCCACGCTTTATAATACAATAAAATTATTGTTGGCATTGCGCTTGGTTGTTTGTCAGCGCTTATATGACGGTATGCGTTATAAAGCATGTTATGGTGACAACAGATGTGTTCAGGTATGTACTGTTTGTGGTAAGGTAATGGAGGTGAAGATTCCTGAAATTGCGGAAACTTTGGACGGTATACATCTGAAACGCTTTCGTAAGGAAAGTTTTTCTGTATATATTTATGGTACATGCAGTACGTGTCAAGCCATGCTGACCCGTCAGAAAAAGAAAGAAAGTACAAACAAGAATAAACATTATAATGAATATGGAAAAAGGCAAAGTTGATGTGCTGTTAGGTTTGCAGTGGGGCGACGAAGGCAAGGGGAAGGTCGTTGACGTGCTTACTCCGGGATATGATGTAGTCGCTAGATTTCAAGGTGGTCCGAACGCAGGTCATACCCTTGAGTTCGAAGGTGAAAAATATGTGTTGAGAAGTATTCCTTCCGGAATATTCCAGGGAGGTAAAATCAACATTATAGGTAATGGTGTGGTTATTGCTCCAGATCTTTTTATGGAAGAGGCAAAAGACCTTGAACGAACAGGGCATCCATTGAAAGAAAGACTTTATATATCAAAAAAGGCTCATCTTATAATGCCGACCCATAGACTGCTTGATGCTGCTTATGAAATGGCTAAGGGTAAGGATAAAGTAGGTACAACCGGTAAAGGCATAGGCCCTACATATACGGATAAGATTTCGCGTAATGGTTTGCGTGTCGGTGATATATTTGATGGTTTTGAGGAAAAATATGCAGCCCACAAGGCACGGCATGAAAAAATGCTGAAGGCTTTGGGTTATACTGATTATGATATAACTGATGTTGAGAAAAAGTGGATGGAAGGGGTCGATTTTATCCGCCAGTTCCATGTCATTGATTCCGAGCACACAATAAACAATGCCTTGAAAGAAGGTAAAAGCATTTTGTGCGAAGGCGCACAGGGCACGATGCTTGATGTTGACTTTGGAAGTTATCCTTTTGTCACTTCATCCAATACAATTTGCGCGGGAGCTTGTACCGGATTGGGTATAGGCCCGAATAAGATAGGTGAAGTTTACGGCATTATGAAAGCTTATTGTACACGTGTCGGCTCAGGGCCGTTCCCGACTGAACTGTTTGATGAGACAGGTGCAAGGATTCGTCAGTTAGGGCATGAGTACGGTGCCGTTACGGGGCGCGAGCGTAGATGTGGATGGATAGACTTGGTTGCTTTGCGTTATGCTATAATGATAAACGGAGTTACGCAACTTATAATGATGAAGAGCGACGTGCTTGATGGTTTTGATACAATAAAGGCATGTGTGGCATATAAACGTAATGGAGGGGAAATAACAGAATTCCCGTTTGACATAGAGCATGATATAGAGCCCGTTTATAAAGAATTGAAAGGCTGGAACACCGACATGACAAAAATGACGAGTGAAGACGAGTTTCCAGCGGAGTTTGTTGATTATATCAAATTTCTTGAGGCCCAGTTGGATACTCCTATCAAGATAATATCTATTGGGCCTGACCGTGAGCAAACGATTATAAGGAAATAATTATTGTTAAAATGAAGAAATCAAGGAGATGGCATATTTACTGTTTATGGCATAATCCTTGATTTCTTTAATTGCTTTTATTGATATTAATTTAATAGAGAATATCTCTAATCTACGTTTTTATTTAATTCTCAATAAAGATGAACAAATCTTCAATACCTAAAGGTACGCGCGATTTTTCACCTATAGAAATGTCAAAGCGTAATTATATATTTGATACGATTAAGTCGGTTTTTGCTTTGTATGGGTATAAGCAGATAGAGACTCCTGCTATGGAAACATTGCAGACTTTGCTTGGAAAGTACGGAGAAGAAGGCGACAAATTGCTATTTAAAATATTGAATAGCGGAGATTATTTAAGCAAATTAAGCGATAATGAGTTGCAGAATGGTGATTCGCTTCATCTTGCGTCAAAACTCTGTGAGAAAGGATTGAGATATGATTTGACTGTTCCTTTCGCACGTTTTGTGGTAATGCATCGTGATGAATTACAATTGCCTTTCAAGCGTTATCAGATTCAGCCGGTATGGCGTGCTGACCGTCCGCAGAAGGGACGTTACAGGGAGTTTTACCAATGTGATGCAGACGTTGTAGGAAGTGACTCTTTGCTGAACGAAGTTGAGCTTGTGCAAATTGTTGACACTGTATTCAAGCGTTTTGGTATTCGTGTACAGATAAAGATTAACAACCGTAAGATTCTTACAGGAATAGCTGAATATATAGACGAGGCTGATAAAATCGTGGATATTACGGTTGCTATTGATAAATTAGATAAGATCGGAATAGACAACGTTAATGCGGAATTAGCGGCAGACGGCCTAAGTGCCGAAGCAATAGAGAAACTTCAGCCGATAATATCCATGTCTGGTAGTAATGAAGAAAAGTTAGACGTAATAAGTGGTCTGCTCAAGGATTCGGAAATTGGACAAAAGGGTGTAGAGGAGTTGCGTTACATCTTTGGCGTGCTTAAGAATATAGGTCTTGAAAATGAGTTGCAATTTGACCTGACATTGGCGCGTGGCTTGAATTATTATACAGGAGCGATATTTGAGGTTAAGGCTTTGGATGTACAGATAGGCAGTATAACCGGCGGAGGGCGTTATGACAATCTTACAGGTATATTCGGAATGCCTGGCCTTAGTGGTGTAGGTATTTCGTTCGGAGCCGACAGAATTTTCGATGTGCTTAATGCGTTGGATTTATATCCAGACAATGCTGTATCGGGAACGCAGCTTCTGTTCATAAATTTCGGAGAAAGAGAGACTGCATATTGTTTGCCCATAGTGTCAAAAGCCCGTTCGTGCGGGATATCAACGGAAATATATCCTGATGCGGTGAAGATGAAAAAGCAGATGGCCTATGCCAATAATAACAAAATACGTTATGTCGCTCTTGCTGGCGAAAACGAGATGAAAGAGAACAAGATTACGTTGAAAAATATGGTTGACGGTGAACAGAAACTTGTTGACGCAGACGAGCTTGTCTCGATTATCTGCAATGAGAAATAAGGTTTAGGTATGAGACTCGTTAAGTATATATTTTTGGCTGTGGCAGGCATACTGGTTTTATCTGCCTTCAAAAGTGAACAAAAGGTCAGGATATTTATGATTGGCGATTCAACTATGGCCAATAAAGATGTCAGTGGCGGTAAACTTGAGAGAGGATGGGGCATGATGCTCAAGAATTTCTTTACGGATAATGTCATCGTCAACAACCATGCGCTGAACGGAAGGTCGTCAAAAAGTTTTATCGCCGAGGGACATTGGCAAAAGGTCGTTGAACAGATAAGGCCGGGTGATTATGTTTTTATACAATTCGGGCATAATGACGAGAAAGCCGACACCTTGCGCCATACGGACCCTGGAACGTCTTTTGATGACAATTTGCGCAGGTTTGTTAATGAGACCCGTCGCAAGGGGGGAATACCGGTCTTGTTTAATAGTGTCGTAAGGCGTACATTTGCAGACAGCAAGACTGCTGTAGAAGATGACGACAGACGTGATAATTCATCCAATTATCTTGCTGAAGGTGACACTTTGGTGGATACTCATGGAGCATATTTGCTTTCGCCGCGTAATGTAGCCGTGGAGTTGGACGTTCCTTTTGTTGATGCCAACAAGATAACTCATGATTTGGAGGAGGGACTCGGACCGGATGGTTCAAAGAAATTGCACATGTGGTACAGGCCGGGTGAGGTGGAATACTTGCCTGACGGGAGGCAAGACAATACTCATTATAATGTCTACGGCGCATATATTGTAGCAGGACTTTTGGCCGAAGCTGTGGCGGATGAAGTGCCAGAGTTGAAGGATTATTTTAGGCATTATGATATGTCTGTGGCAAACGACGGCTCGGGATTGTATTTTGATTTACAAAGCGCAATAGATGCAGCCGAGCCAGGGCGCAGTGTTACTATACTTGTCGGTGACGGAGAATGGGCTAAGCCTTCGATTCCGAAGAACAAGAAGATAAAGTTTGTTTTGAGTGCCGGCGCTAAGTGGCTGTAAATAATATTATGATTAACGGCATATTGCGATGTCAAAGGTGTCTTTTGGTTACGCAATATGCCGTTTTTTGTGAGGTAATACATGGCGTATTACCAAGTTGTTGAGTATCTGCGTTTTGTCTATTTTCTTTCGGTAATTGTATTTTCTATTACCTGTGGATAATGCTGTTGTTCAAGAATGTGTATTTTTTCCTCAATGTCTTCAACTGTATCTGTGGGCGATAGGTTTGTCTTGAATTGTGCGATTATTTCTCCTCCATCGCATACGTTGCTTACGTAATGTATGGTTATTCCCGTTTCTGTTTCTCCTGCAGCCTTAACAGCTTCATGTACATGATGGCCATACATGCCTTTTCCTCCGAACTTCGGTAACAGGGCAGGGTGTATATTTATGATTCTATGGTCAAACTTGTTGATGAGAAAATCTGGTATCATGAGCAAAAAGCCTGCAAGCACGATGAAATTGACATTATATGTTTCAAGTATTTTCATTGTGTTTTCCTCATCATAAAGTTCCTGTTTCGTCAGTACTTTGGATGGGATACCGTATTTTGCGGCGCGTATTAAGGCATAGGCATCGGCTTTGTTGCTTATTACCAGGCAAACGTTGATGTCCTTTTTGTCGCGGAAATACTTTATTATGTTTTCACAGTTTGTTCCGTTGCCGGAAACGAAAATCGCAATATTGGTCATGTTGCTCAGGATAAATAATAGGTGCGTGAAAAAAAGTAGGTTGGCTACAGTCAATAATCGGTATCTTCGTTAGAATCGGTGTCATCATCATAATCGTCGTCTTCAAATCCGAACATGGCAGGTTCAATGAACGCGTCAAGACTTCTACGTTCTTTTTTGGTAGGTCTTCCGGTACCTCTTGCCCTGTTGACAAAACCGCTTATCCGACTCATTTCCAGAAGTTCATACTGCTTTGCGTCAGTTACGTTTTCATATATACCGGGAATAAGTTTTGCCCCGACACGTTGTTCTATGCATTGCAACACCTTGAATGAATAGGTTACGGGCGGTTTTTTTACACTTATTATGTCGCCGGTTTTTATCATATGTGATGGCTTGACGTTGACACCTTTAATGGTTACACGCCCGTTCTTGCATGCAGAAGCGGCTATTGAGCGCGTCTTGAATATCCGTGAGGCCCAGAGCCATTTATCTATTCTTGCAGTATCATTTGCCATTCGCGTGCTTGTTGTTAAATTGGTTCATCGTTATGTTGAGGCCGGCTAAGACAAAGCTTTTTATTATATCTACAGCCGAGTCTATGCTCGGACCGAGGACTTTCATGTCTTCTTCATCGTATTTTCCTAAAACCCAGTCAACTTGCATGCCTTTTGGGAAATCATTGCCGATACCGACTCTAAGCCTTGCATATTGTTGTGTGCCGATAACGCTTTGTATGTTTCCAAGTCCGTTATGTCCACCATTGCTGCCTTTGCCTTTAAGGCGTAATGCGCCTAAAGGTAGTGACAAGTCATCAACTATGACCAGCAGATGTTCCAATGCGATGTTTTCTTTGTTCATCCAATATCTGACGGCGTTGCCACTGAGGTTCATGTACGTGGTGGGTTTTAGCAGGATCACCTTCCGTCCTTTCAGGCTTGTCTCGCATATAAATCCGTAACGCTTATCCTCAAAAACAATATTGGACGCCTTCGCAAAGGCGTCCAATACCATAAATCCTGTATTGTGGCGGGTTCCATCATATTCATCGCCTGGATTACCCAAACCAACAATCAAATATTTGTCCATTATCGCCTGTCGTTATTCAGCAGATGCGGCATCGTTTGCTGATGCAATAGACTTACGTGTAGCCTTGATTGAGCATACGACAACATCCTTGCTTGTAGCGAGCTCGAGTCCTTCGAAATGCAAGTCGCCGACCTTAATGCTCTTGCCAATCTGGAGACTTGTAACGTCGATGTCGAGATGTTCAGGTATATCCTGGTATTTGGCTGTAACGTTGATCTTGCGTACAGACAGGTTCATACGTCCACCGTCACGCACACCTTGAGCCAAACCTGTAAGTTTTACCGGAATGCCGATTGTTATAGGCTTCTGGTCGTTAATCTCGTAGAAATCAACATGCAACAGTGTGTCTGTAACAGGATGGAACTGAAGTTCTTTCAGTACGGCAGTGTGACTCTCTCCGTCAATAATCAGATTGATTACATAAATGTGAGGAGTGTAGACGATTTTACGCAACTCGTTAGTCGGAACAGCGAACGACATTGCTTCCGGATTTCCGTTCTCGTCTTTTTTCTCGCCATAAAGGTTACAAGGTACAAGACCTTCTTTTCTTAACAATTTTGAAGCTTTCTTGCCTGTTTCAACTCTTTTCTGGCCTTTTACATCAATTTCTTTCATAATGTGTGTTACTCTAAATTAAGTTATTAATGTTGCTTAATTCGCCATCACACGGAATGATTCTTCACGTGATGCTTTTGAAAAAGCGGTGCAAATTTATTACTTTTTATTTTAACACACAAATTATTACAAAAAAAACGGATAAAAACATACTGAATTTCTTGCAGATAAATTAATTTTTGCATACTTTTGCAACGTAAAAGTAGAAAATGTACATTGAGTAATGATTAACAGGGAATTGATTAGAATAAAGATAGTCCAGTTAACCTATGCATACTATCAAAACGGAAACCGAAATTTGGATGCAGCAGAAAAGGAGCTGTTGTTTAGTCTTTCCAAGGCTTATCACCTATACCATTATTTGTTGGCGCTGATAGTAGCAGTCTCAAAAGAGGCTCGGAAATACTATGATGTTGAAGTTGCCAAGGCAAATCGTGAAGGCTTGCCGTTGCCTTCGAGTAAATTTGTGGATAATAAATTCGCGACCCAGCTTGAGGAGAACAAACAATTGTGTGATTTTATCGCAAACCAAAAGCAGACATGGGATGATGATGTTGAATTTGTTAGAAAGTTATATTCACAAATAGCTCAAAGCCGTATATATATAGATTATATAGAAAGTGACGACTGCTCGTATGAGGCTGATCGTGAGGTTTGGCGTAAGTTGTATAAAAGCCTTATAATGGATAATGACGAGCTGGATACCGTTCTTGAGGAAAAAAGCTTGTATTGGAATGACGATAAGGAGATAGTCGATACGTTTGTATTGAAGACAATAAAGCGCTTCGAACCGGAAAATAGCGTAAAGCAAGAGCTTTTACCTGAATACAAGGATGAAGACGATAAGGATTTTGCCCGAAAATTATTCCGTGCAACGATCTTGAACGCCGACCAGTATCAGCGTTATATGAGCGAGACATCACGTAATTGGGATTTTTCCCGCCTCGCTTACATGGATGTGGTTATAATGCAGATTGCTATTGCCGAAATGTTGAATTTCCCCAATATACCTATAAACGTAACCATTAATGAGTATGTTGATTTAGCAAAAATATACAGCACGCCAAAGAGTTCAGGTTATATTAATGGCATGCTTGACGCCATTGCACGTTACCTAATATCTTCGGGAGTCCTGTTAAAGCCGATGGGGGAAAAGACACGAAAGAAATAATCATCAATATTATATTTAACAGAAAATGAACACATTTATTTTATTGGCCTCACAGCAGGGCGCACAAGGAGGCAGTGGCATGTTCCTTATTTTTATGGTGGCAATATTTGTCATCATGTGGTTCTTTATGATTCGTCCTCAGCAGAAGAGGCAGAAGGAGATAAGGAAATTCCAAAACAGCCTTCAAGAAGGAACTAATGTCGTAACCGGAGGAGGTATTTACGGTGTTGTAAAGAAGATAGATCTGACGACAAATATTGTGGACATAGAAATTTCTAAAGGAGTCGTTATTCGTGTAGACAAGAATTACGTATTTGCAGACGTAGCGTCTAATATGGGCGCTGCAAATGTACAAAACAAATAATGGGCGACTCAAAATTGTTTCACATATTAAAACTAACGAGGAACTTCCTATTCAGTTGGGTGAATAGGGAGTTCTTGATTTTCTTGTTCTTTTTGGTTTTAAGTGGAACATTTTGGCTCCTTATGGTCTTGAACGAGACATACGACCGGGAATTGGATGTCCCGGTACAGCTTGTTGAGATACCGCAAAACGTGGTGCTTACAAGCGATACGACGACTAATGTAAGAATTACTGTTCGCGATAAGGGCTTCTCTTTGTTGGCGTATATTTATGGAAACAAGATACAGCCTGTGAAAGTGAAGTTCAAGAATTATGCGAAGAAAACAGGTTCAGGCGTGTTACCATCTTCAGAGTTGCAGAAGATGATAACTCGTCAATTGTTCAATTCGACACAGGTTATCGGCATGACACCCGATAAGTTTGAGTATTTTTTCAACTATGGCTTAAAGAAACGTGTGCCTATTAAATTGTTGGGCCGTATTGTTCCAGGCCAAAGTTATTATGTGTCAAAGCTGTTTGTTTCTCCGGATTCGGTGGATATATATGCAAGCAGTGAAATGCTTGATAGTATTAAGAGTGTTAATACCCAACCGGTTAATGTCACTAATCTTACGGATACTTTAATAAAGAATGTGGGTTTGCGTAAAGTGAAAGGAGTGAAGTATGTTCCGGAAGAGGTAAAGATTTCTATTTGTCCGGATATTCTTACCGAGGAAAAATGTGAAGTGCCCATAGTTGCTGTTAATATGCCTGAAGGTAAGGTGTTACGTACCTTCCCCTCACGTGTCACAGTAACCTTTACGGTTGGGGCCAGTATGTTCCGTTCAATTCGTCCGGAACTATTTAAGGTGGTGGCTGACTATAATGAAGTGGTGGATAATCCGTCTGAGAAATGCAATATTTATTTGCGTTCTGTTCCACATGGAGTGCGCAATGCAAGAATAAATGTTGACCAGGTGGACTATTTGATAGAGGAGCAGTAATATGGCAAAGATTAAGGTTGCCGTGACTGGAGGCATTGGTAGTGGCAAGAGTTATGTTTGCCGCTTGTTTGAAAAGCGTGGCGTTGCGATATATGATTGTGATAGGGCGGCTAAGCGCATAATGGCCACATCAGAGGAACTGCAAGCAGCATTGACCGAAATTATAGGTAAAAACGTTTATTTTAATGGCGTGTTACAAAAGGCTGTACTTGCTTCTTATTTGCTTGAAAGTGAAGAACATGCCCATAAGATTAATTCCATTGTACATCCAGCTGTGGCAGATGATTTCATCCATTCTGGATATACATGGATGGAATGTGCAATTTTGTATTCAAGTGGTTTTGACAAGTTGGTGGATAGGGTTGTTTGTGTTACAGCTCCGCTTGAGACCAGAGTTAATAGGATTATAAAGCGTGACGGGATTTCACGGGAAAAAGCTCTTGAATGGATAGCAAGGCAAATGCCGCAAGAAGAAGTGATGAGCCGTAGCGATTTTATAATTGAGAATGACGGTATTCAAAATCTTGAAATCCAAGTCGATAGGGTTTGCGCTTCTTTGGTATAATTTCAGTATAAGTTTAATTGATATCTTGAATAAAATATAAATCTAAGTAGTAAAATTATTTTAATAAAATGGAACAGACAATTCTTTCTATTTCAGGAAAGCCGGGACTTTACAAACTCGTATCGAGAGGTAAGACAAACTTAATAGTTGAAAAGGTTGACGAAACTCATAAACGTCTTCCTATATTCGCAAGTGATAGTGTTACAAGTTTGAATGACATTGCAATTTATACAGAATCCGACGATATCCCCCTTACAAAAGTATTTTCCAATATTTTTAAAGGAGAAAACGGGAAGGCTTTGTCCTTGAACTATAAGAAATGTAGTTCAAAGGAGTTGCGTGATTATTTTGCGAATGTCTTACCAGAGTATGACCGTGATCGCGTTCATGACAGTGACATAAAAAAACTGATGCAGTGGTATGATATCCTGGTGAACAATGGGATAACTGATTTTGATAATCCCGCGAATGCAGGCGACGGGGATGAAAAAGAAGGATAGATATAATTTTGTTCTTGAGTATTTCAGTAAAGAAATGCCAAGAGTAACTACTGAGCTTGAGTTTGGCAGTGTCTATCAGCTATTAGTCGCTGTCATTCTCAGTGCCCAGTGCACTGACAAACGCGTGAACATGATAACTCCGCGACTGTTCGAGTGTTATCCTGATGCAAAGTCAATGGCTGCAGCCGAAGCGGATGAAGTATATGAGTTGATAAAGAGTGTGTCGTATCCGAACTCAAAGTCGCGTCATTTAGTTGAAATGTCTCGAATGCTTATGGCTGAGTATGGAGGCGAGGTGCCTAATACAATGGATGACCTGATGAAGTTGCCGGGAGTTGGGCGGAAGACGGCTAACGTAATACAGGCTGTTGCTTTTGGACGTTCCGTGATAGCAGTTGATACACATGTTTTCAGGGTCAGCCATAGATTAGGACTTGTTCCTAAGAGTTGTGACACACCTTTGAAGGTAGAGAAGGAACTGATGAGGAATATCCCTTTGGATATGGTGGCAGATGCGCATCATTGGTTATTGCTGCATGGACGGTATGTTTGCACCAGCCGTGCACCACATTGTGATAAATGCCAGTTCGAATCTTTTTGTCCGAAACAGATGGAAGGTTCCAAGCTGGAGTGATATTGAATTACCGAGTTTAGGATTTAATAATTATGAAGGTATGCAGGCCCAAAGAATCTTGAATTTTCTCAGCGGTATAAAGCAGAACAACAACCGTGAATGGTTCGCTGCAAACAAGTCTGAGTATCAGGCTGTTAAAAGTGATTTTGAGGATGGTATAAGCAAGGCTATTGCCCGAATAGCGGAATTTGATCCATCTGTTAAACATCTTACTGCAAAAGATACTACTTACAGGTTTTACAGGGATACTCGTTTTTCTTCAGATAAATCTCCTTATAAGACACATCTCGGCGCATACATCGCAGCTCATGGCAAGAAAGCGCTTCATGGTGGATATTATATTCATTTAGAGCCTGGGCATTGTCTTGTCTCTTGTGGAAATTATTGGTTGCCAACTAACATTTTAACGTCATGTAGAAATGAAATAGTGGCGAACATAGACCAATGGCGTAGTATTGTTGAGGATAATCGTTTTATTAAATTTTTCGGAAGGCCTGGAGAAAATACATGGGATGATGCGAAAGGGTTTGGTCTTGAAAACTTAAAGACTGCTCCGTCAGGATTTCCGAGAGACTATGAGTTCATTCAATATTTGCGGATGAAAGATTATTGCTGTTGGCATGGCGTGTCTGATTCTTTTTTCGAAGGTGACGGATGGCTTGACGGTATCGTTGACATTTTGAAAGTAGGGAAACCGATGATGGACTTTATAAATTCGGTTATTGATGATTATGAATGAGATAAATCCTGTCATATGTAACAATATGACAGGATTTATTGTTTTTATATGTATTTGAAGCAATTTTTTTATTAGGGATGTATGTGTAACGGAAAATTTTGTATATTTGCAAAATCCAATAATTATTAACCAAAAAACTTCAAGCTATGAAAATCGGTATTCCAAAAGAAATTAAGAACAACGAGAATCGTGTAGGCATGACCCCGGCGGGTGTTTCAGAACTGGTAAAGCACGGTCATGAAGTTTATGTTCAGGCAACAGCCGGTTTGGGCAGTGGATTTACTGATGAGATGTATATTGGGGTAGGTGCCAATATCTTGCCGACGATTGAGGACGTGTACCGTATATCAGAAATGATAGTAAAGGTAAAGGAGCCAATTAAGCCTGAGTATGGTCTGATACGTAACGGGCAACTCGTGTTTACTTATTTCCATTTTGCATGTAGTCGTGAACTTACTGAAGCGATGGTAAAAAGCGGTGGAGTATGCCTGGCATATGAGACTGTGCAATTGTCAGACGGTTCATTACCGTTGTTGACGCCAATGAGTGAGATTGCCGGCCGTATGGCTACTATAAACGGAGCGCATTATCTGCAAAAGACCAAAGGGGGCAAGGGTAAGTTGATATGCGGAGTGCCAGGGGTACGTCCTGCCAAGGTTGTCGTTCTTGGCGGAGGTGTAGTTGGCCAAGCTGCCGCAAGGGTTGCCGCTGGAATGGGAGCCGATGTGGTCGTTACAGACATATCGTTACCATTGTTGCATGATTTGTCGATAAATATGCCTGCTAACGTCAATACGGTTTATTCTTCTACTAATAACATAATTACTGAAATCAAGGATGCGGATATCGTGATAGGCGCTGTCCTTGTTCCCGGTGACAAAGCTCCGAAACTTATAACCCGCGATATGTTGAAGCTTATGGAACCAGGTACGGTACTTGTTGACGTAGCGATAGACCAAGGTGGATGTTTTGAGACGTCCCGGCCAACAACACATAGTGAGCCTACTTATGATGTGGACGGAATTGTACACTATGCCGTGGCTAATATTCCTGGTGCTGTTCCTAACACATCTACAACGGCTCTTACCAATGCGACATTGAAGTATGCAGTGGCATTGGCCGACAAGGGGTGGAGAGAGGCCTGCAAAGCTGACCCTGCATTGTATAAGGGACTTAATGTCGTTGAAGGAAAAATTGTTTATAAGGCAGTGGCCGATGTTTTCGGTATGCCATACGAACATTTGGATTTATAATTTAGATAACCGTCTGCCAAATTATTTGGCAGACGGTTTTTTTGTTTATAACGGATAATATATGTCCGGCATGCATTCCCTATATCTCAGTAGTTGTATAAATTCTTGAATTTCAAGCATATAGGGATGTATTTTTAATATGTGCTTTATTGGGTAGCGAAAGATGGCTTTTTATCTTCTAAAAGGCGGCGTTTCAGAAACTGAAAGGCGTCAAATTGTAACATGGCTTTCAAAACCGTTTTTCCTAGGCAGTTGTGATTGATTAAGAGTTGTGGCAATCGTGGGCTTGAGTATAACCGTATAATAGTGTTTAAATGTATGTGATTTATGGCAAAAAATAAAGCGATGGCCTTCACAGGCAACCGCTCTATATCTTCAATAGGTATTAGTTTTTTAAGGTAAAAAGATTGTTTTCAGGATAACAGTTGCAAATATAACCACTTTTTTTATATTAACCAAATAATATAAAAGATTTATTTTTTGTAAAAATAGTGTGTGCCCACACAAAATATTATTTTAACATTGATTAGTAAATAAGCGTAAAAATAGCTCTTGTTTTTACAAGTAGTTTTAATTATCCTGTTGTCTTGATGGATATTTTTTGTTTGATATATTTGTTTTTATGGATAAAACATCGTAACTTTGGCGTATGAAAAAATATGGATACATGCGGCTTAAATTGTTTTTAACAGTTTGCCTTCTTCTTTTGAGCAGTATTTCAGCCTATTCCGACGGTTCTTTGAAGCGTGAGTTCAGGGGGGCATGGATACAGTGTGTTAATGGTCAGTTTCTCGGAATGGGGACACGCCAAATGCAAGATGTATTGTCGTCCCAGCTTGATATTCTCAAGGATTGTGGCGTTAACGCGATAATATTCCAAGTTAGGCCGGAATGCGATGCTTTATATAATAGTCCTTATGAGCCGTGGAGCCGTTTCCTAACCGGAAAACAAGGACAGGCGCCATCTCCTTATTGGGACCCGTTGGAGTGGATGGTGGAGCAATGCCATAAGCGTGGAATGGAGTTGCATGCGTGGATCAATCCTTATCGTGCCAAGACCAAGACTACGACGGAGCTTTCGCGCAAGCACATAGCAATAAAACATCCCGAGTTGGTATTTGCCTATGACGGCCAAATGATACTTAATCCAGGAATTCCTGAAAATCGTGATTATATATGTAAGGTTGTGGCCGATATAGTGGCACGTTATGATATTGACGGACTGCATATAGACGACTATTTTTATCCGTATCCTGTGGCTGGACTGTCCATACACGACAATGAAGAATTTGTAAAATATAATAATGGCATAAAGGATATTAACGATTGGCGCCGCTTTAACGTCAACTTGTTTATGGAGCAGCTTTACAAGACCATCCATGATGTAAAGCCGTGGGTTAAGTTCGGGGTGTCGCCTTTCGGTATTTACCGAAACAAGAGAAGTGCGCCTTCGATAGGAAGTATGACCACTGGCCTCCAGAATTATGACGATCTGTACGCGGATGTCTTGATGTGGGTAAACAATGGTTGGGTGGACTATTGTGCGCCGCAGTTATATTGGCAAATCGGTAATAAAGCGGCTGATTATGAAACGTTGATAAAATGGTGGAATAAATATGCCGGCAAGAGACACCTTTATATAGGTGAGGACGTTGAGCGTACTGTAAAGTATGCCGACTTGAACAACAGCAGGATAAACCAACTGCCTGCAAAGCGTAAATTACATGCAGAGATGGATAATGTAAACGGCACTGTCCTTTGGTATGCCAAGGCTGTTGTCGATAATGTTGGCAATTACCGTTCACTCCTGAAGAATGTTTATTGGAAGTATCCGGCTTTTGTTCCTACAATGCCATATATTGACGGTAAGGCTCCCAAAAAGGTTCGTAAGGTCAAGATTGTCGATATAGACGGTAAGCCAGTTCTTTTCTGGAAGAAACCTAAAGGCAATGGGTGGAAGAATGAGGCTGTGCGTTACGTGGTTTATAGATTTTCGGACGGCGAGCGTGTCAATACAGATGATCCGTCGAAAATTGTAGCGGTTACTACGGACGAGTTTTATGAAATTCCTGTACGTGATATTGAACCAGGGTGTAAGATTCGTTTTGCTGTTACGGCTCTTGACCGTATGAGTAATGAAAGCAAGCCCAAAGATAAGAAGATAAAGTTTTGATCAAGGAGATCGGACGGTATTATTATTTATGAAGAATCAAGACGGAAATTCGAAAATATAAATAAAATGAAAGCAAGTGAAGCAACGATAACACAGATTGAACGGTTCATCAGGAAGATTACCCAGAAATTTCCTCCTGTTGAGGAACCTACTGTCATGACAGACATACACCTGAGTCTTGCACAGGACAGTGGGGAGCTTATGGCATTTGACGATAACGATAACGAGATAACACGATGTGTTATAGGTGAATGGATCAACGATACGTCTACTGATTTTTATGATAATGCTGCCGACGTAATACGTTCGGTGATTAGCGGTATGCAGGACAATGTTGAGCACATGAGCATTTTGAAACCGTACAGTTTTGTTCTTGAGACAGACGAACGTGAGCATATCTCTGAGCTATATCTTGTGGATAGCGATATTAAGATTATCGGTGGCGACTTGATGAAAGGACTTGATGAAGATCTTGACAAGTTTCTTGATGAACTTCTAAAGTAATGTTTGAAGTGCCTGTCGGTTCATGTCCAGTGCATTGGTGTATTATGGCGTCAAGCAATGGATAATCATGTAAAATTTGTCTTGTGGCCGGTTGTGGAGCTTACATACTTACTTTTTGCTTGCCGGTATGGGATTACGCAAATGTTTTTACAACCGTTTGCCATGAGTAAAGAATGATATGACGAACCATCATGAGCCGTCTTGTATAACAGGGGATATAGAAAACCTGTTTCTTTTTTTCTTACATGTTGAATGTGTCTTTATTGCCAAGCATGTAAAAGGCCGTGTTTAGATGTTCCAAAGACCGTCTATACGGTACGAAAAGGCCGTGAATTCATCGTCGATAGACAGTCTTTTTTATTTAAAGAATATGTGTTCTGTCTAACAGGTTGGCGTTTAACGTGTTATGCTACCATTCTTTTTTTATGTTGGTAGGATTATAGTATTGCTTTACCTGAAAACTTTGCGGCATTCACATAAATAGAGCATTAAGGCAGGATATTGTTTTTGTGGTTACGGAAAAACGTTAAAATCGTAATTATTTGTATAAAATTTTCTTTTTTCTTGCTTACTTTGAAAATATAATATTACCTTTGCATTTGCAAACTCGAGTTTGCAAAACCATCATGAACAACATAAGTGCGAATATTAAACATCAAGGTATAATTGACGAAATAACGGATGACTGCATAAAGGTGCGAATCATCCAGACTTCAGCGTGTGCTTCATGCAAGGTTGCAGGACATTGTAATGCGTCAGAAAGTAAAGAAAAGATTATTGACGTCGGTAAATGCGATGGCCATGACTATAGAGTTGGTGATGAGGTTGTAGTCATAGCCTCACAGAATTCAGGGCTTTTTGCCGTATTGCTTAGTTCTGTCGTTCCGTTATTCTTGTTGGTTGTGGTGTTGTTTGCCGTGATGTCGTTGACGGGCAATGAAGTCAATGCGGCATTGGCAAGTCTTGGCTCGTTGGTGCCATATTACTTTATTATATATATGTGCCGTGATAAAATCCGTGCTCGTTTGTCGTTCCGCGTCGAGCGTGAATAAATATATTATTAATGTGGGGATAAAATCAAATAACAATAACTAAAACAAATTACAAAACTTATGAACTTTATTTTGATTGCAGTGGCTGTTCTTGGAGGCATTGCGCTGGTGTCGGCTGTGGTGCTATATGTTTGTTCCAAGAAGTTTGCTGTGTATGAAGACCCTCGCTTGGGACAGGTGACGGCATTGTTGCCTGGTGCCAATTGCGGCGGTTGCGGCTATCCCGGATGTTCGGGTATGGCTTCAGCCTTGGTCAAAGGTGCCGATGCCGGTTCGCTCGATGGGCTTTACTGTCCGGTTGGAGGAGCTGAGGTGATGGGGCAGGTTGCCGATTTATTGGGTATGGCGGTAGCCAATACCGAGCCTAAAGTTGCCGTTGTCCGCTGTAACGGGACGTGTGAATTACGTCCACGTATAGCTGAATACAGCGGGTTGCGTACATGTACGGCTATGAATTCATGCGGAGCCGGCGAAACTGGATGTGGGTATGGATGTCTCGGCTGTGGTGATTGTGTCAGCGCATGTTCGTTCGGAGCAATCAAGATTAATGATGAAACAGGATTGCCAGAGGTTGATGAAGATAAGTGCACGGCCTGCGGTGCATGTGTGAATTCTTGTCCTCGCCATATTATCGAATTGCGTAAGCGGGGCGTGAAGAACCGCCGTGTTTATGTACGTTGCGTCAATAAAGACAAGGGGGCCGCAGCGATGAAGGCATGTAAAGCCGCTTGTATAGGTTGCGGAAAGTGTGAGAAAGAATGTAATTTCGGTGCAATAACAATACAGGGCAATCTTTCATATATTGACCCCGACAAGTGTCGTTTGTGCAGAAAGTGCGTTGAGGTCTGTCCTACACATGCCATCGTGGCCATTAATTTTCCCGCGCCGAAGGCCAAACCCGTTGTAAGTGACGTGGAGAAAGATGACGTAGAACTCAAACAAGAGGAGGTAAAAGCATGAAACTCAGAACTTTTAGAATAGGCGGAGTACATCCAGAGGAAAATAAATTGTCTTCTGAGTCGGTTACTCAGGTGGCAAAGCTTCCACAGCAGGCAATATTTCCGCTTTCTCAACATATTGGAGCGCCTGCAAAACCTGTAGTTAAGAAAGGCGATAAGGTAAAAGTCGGAACCTTGTTGGCAGAGGCTGGAGGATTTGTTTCTGCACCTGTATATTCGTCGGTTTCGGGCACAGTTATGAAGATAGATGAAGCCATCGACGCGACTGGATACCGTAAGCCGGTGATAATTGTTAAGGTTGAGGGTGACGAGTGGGAGGAAAGTATTGACCGCTCGGATAAACTTGAGACTTTGGACGCCCATCCAGAACTTACACCAGAGGAAATAATTGAGCGTGTGAAGAAAGCCGGAGTCACCGGTATGGGCGGCGCAGGCTTCCCCACATTTATAAAGTTGTGCCCTCCGCCTACAGCCAAGGCCGAGTGTGTTATATTGAACGGTGTAGAGTGTGAGCCTTACATCACTTCGGATTATAGGCTCATGATGGAACATGCAGACGAAATCCTTGTTGGCTTAGACCTGCTGATGAAAGCGGTAAAGGTAAACAAAGGATATATCGGTATTGAGGAAAACAAGCCTGCCGCGATACGGCTTTTTGAGGAGAAGACCAAAGATAATCCCAATGTTGAGATTGTTCCATTGGCAAAGAAATATCCTCAAGGTGGCGAAAAGCAGCTTGTTGACGCAGTGATACGCCGTCAAGTACCGGCTCCGCCTGCCATCCCCGTCAATGTAGGGGCTGTTGTACAGAACGTTGGAACGGCGTATGCTGTATATCAGGCAGTAATGAAAAACAAACCGTTGTTTGAGCGTTACACAACCGTAACTGGCAAGAAACTTGCCCACCCGGCAAACTTTCTCGTACGCATGGGTACTCCCATGATAGACTTAATCAATGAATGCGGCGGAATGCCGGAGGGCGACAATAAGTTGTTGGCTGGTGGCCCTATGATGGGCAAGGCGCTGACTTCAGTCGAGGTTCCTATTTGTAAGGGAACCAATAGTGTAACTATTTTGAGCGGTGATGAAGCAAAGCGTAAGCCTGCACAACCGTGTATACGTTGTGCCAAGTGCGTAAGCGCATGCCCTATGGGACTGGAACCTTATTTGTTGGCAACTGCAAGTGCGTTGCATGATTGGGAAAAAGTTGAGGCGGCAGGAGTTACGTCGTGTATCGAATGTGGTTCATGCCAGTTTACTTGTCCTGCCCATAGGCCAATGCTTGATAACATACGTTTTGGCAAGAGTACCGTTATGGGCTTGATTAAGGCGCGTAACGCGAAAAAATAAATTACAATTAAAGAAATTGCAAACGAATTAAAGATGAATAAACTGATAGTATCATTGTCGCCGCATGCGCATGGCACGGATAGTGTTGAGCGCAATATGTACGGTGTAATTATAGCCTTGGTGCCGGCATTGCTTGTGTCGTTCCTGTATTTTGGCGTCGGTTCGGCTATAGTCTGCGCATCGAGCGTTGCAGCTTGTGTATTCTTTGAATGGGCGATAACCAAATATATGCTTAAGCGCCAGCCTACGATTACTGACGGTTCAGCTATATTGACGGGATTGCTTCTTGGTTTCAATCTACCTTCAAATATTCCTGTGTGGATTGTTATAATAGGAGCCTTAGTCGCAATTGGCGTGGGAAAGATGACTTTCGGAGGCTTGGGATGCAATCCGTTTAATCCTGCGTTGGTCGGACGTTGTTTTCTTTTAGCATCATTCCCTGTACAGATGACTTCTTGGCCGATAGCCGGACAGGTTGCGTCTTACGTAGACGCACAGACAGGGGCAACACCGTTAAGTATAATGAAAGCCGCAATAAAGAGCGGAGATGCGTCTGTTCTCGATAAGCTTCCTGACTCTTTGTCGCTTTTACTTGGTGATCCAGGTTTAAACAACGGTGCGGGAGCGATAGGCGAAGTGTGTGCTTTAGCGCTCCTTATAGGCTTGGCGTATATGTTATGGAAGAAAATAATAACCTGGCATATCCCTGTAAGCATACTTGCCACGGTGTTTGTCTTCAGTGGGTTGCTGCATCTTGCAAACCCTGTTTACGCCAATCCAGTTGCTACATTGCTTAGTGGTGGACTTATGCTTGGCGCCATTTTTATGGCAACAGATTATGTGACTTCACCGATGACGCATAAAGGTCAGATAATATATGGCGTCGCAATAGGTTTTCTTACCGTTGTTATAAGAAATTGGGGAGCGTATCCAGAAGGTATGTCTTTCGCTATTCTTATCATGAATGCGTTTACACCGCTGATTAACACGTATGTGAAACCCAAGCGTTTTGGTGAAACAGTAAACAAGGAGGGTGGAAAATGAAGAAACTTGAATCAACGATAACGAACATGGTTGTTGTTCTGGTAGGTGTAGCTTTGATAACGGGCGGAATCCTGGCTTATGTAAACCATGTGACGGAAGCGCCCATAAGACAGCAGGCGCAAAAGGCTCTTGCCGATGGCATAAAGTCTGTTATGGGTGGTGTGGAACTGACCGTTGCGAAAGATGATACCGTAAGGCAAAACGTGGCGGGTAAGGAAATGCTTTTCGTTATACACGAAACCGTTGGACCTGACAAGCAGCCTTTAGGTGCGGCTGTTGAAAGTACATCTGGAGGTTTTGGTGGAGACTTGAAGGTATTGGTCGGTTTCGATAACGAAGGCAAGATTTTGGGATATACTATTCTCCAGCATTCAGAAACTCCAGGACTTGGCGCAAAAGCCGATAAGTGGTTCCAGAAAGATGGTAAAGGATGTATTGTAGGGAAACATCCGGCAACTGACAATCTCACCGTGTCAAAAGACGGAGGCACGGTTGATGCGATAACGGCTTCAACAATAACGAGCAGAGCTTTCCTGTTGGCGGTCAACCAAGCCTACCAGGCTTATAAGTCGCTGCCTGTTGACGCACATACAGGAGCTACGGGGAAACACAATAATTAAAAAACAGATGTTATCATGAATTATATTAAAATATTAATCAACGGCATTGTAAAGGAGAATCCTACGTTTGTACTTCTCCTCGGAATGTGTCCTACGCTGGCTACAACGACATCAGCCATGAACGGGATGTCTATGGGACTGGCTACCATGTTCGTGCTTATATGCTCCAACCTGGTAATATCCTTGATAAAGAACTTGACTCCGGACATGGTGCGAATACCCGTGTTTGTTGTGGTCATAGCATCGTTTGTCACGATACTGCAAATGCTTATGCAGGCATATGTACCGGCAATTTATGCAACACTTGGCCTTTATATACCGCTTATCGTGGTCAATTGTATCATTCTCGGACGAGCCGAGGCGTTCGCGTGCAGCCATGGGCCGATAGAGAGCCTTTTTGACGGTATCGGAATAGGTCTTGGCTTCAGTATTGCGTTGACACTGCTCGGTGCCGTTCGCGAACTGCTTGGTGCCGGTTCAATATTCGGCATGGTGCTTTTACCAGAGACGGCCAACATGCTTCTCTTTATTCTACCTCCAGGAGCGTTTATCACTCTCGGATTTTTGATAGCGATAGTTAATAGATTTAAGAAGGCGTAATATATGGAGTATTTATTGATTTTCATCTCGGCGATATTCGTGAACAACATCGTGTTGTCACAATTCCTCGGTATTTGCCCGTTCCTTGGAGTTTCGCAAAAGATATCGACGTCGCTCGGTATGGGAGCGGCAGTAGCGTTTGTGCTGACACTTTCAACAATAGTGACCTACCTTGTGCAGATATATGTGCTCAACCCTATGGGGCTGCAGTATCTTCAAACTATAGCGTTCATTCTTGTCATTGCCGCTTTGGTGCAGATGGTGGAGATTATATTGAAGAAAGTTTCGCCGTCGCTTTACCAGGCATTAGGCATATATCTTCCGCTGATTACCACCAACTGTGCCGTATTGGGCGTTGCGATTCTTGTTATCCAGAAGGAGTATTCGTTAATACAGAGCGTCGTGTATGCTTTTTCAACAGCGGTAGGTTTTGCCGTCGCATTGATTATTTTTGCAGGTATACGTGAGCAGCTTGCCATGGTAAGTATTCCTAAAGGTATGCGCGGCATGGCGATAGTTCTTGTCACGGCAGGTCTTTTGAGTCTTGCTTTCATGGGCTTTTCAGGTGTCGACGGAGGCTTGAAGGCATTGTTCGGATTGAACTGATATAGTGTAAATATTTATTATGGAAAAGTGTTTTGGTACCGGAGACAATCCTGTGGTGCTGAGACACTTTTCTTTTTTGTATTAATTTTACTTGAGTTCGGGATAAGGCACCATTAAAAGAGTTGCAGTTGCGCAGTTTTTTCAATGTGTACAGGCAAGGCCTCA
>NZ_JACJJG010000079.1 GCF_016899855.1 Marseilla massiliensis | reverse complement strand
TCGTGCCGGCCGTTGGGCGCATGAAGTTGTGCCGCCCTGACGAGTTTCCCTTGATTGTCGCAGGACCGGGTTTCCAGTAATTATTGACGAAATTCACCTGGTGGCCTTGGTAACGGTTTGACGGTGAGTTGTTCTCACCGCCGTAGCAGGCGTTCACCTTGCCCCAGTTATAATTCACGTTGTTCACGAATTCGTTGTAAACAACATAATCATCATCCCTCGCACCCTGGAAACGGGGACTGCGCGAATAGTTATGCGCCAGCATGTTATGGTGGAAAGTTGATTGCGAACCGCCCCACTGGCAGCCGAAACTGCGTGCCGAGCCCTTGTGGTGGCCAGCGTCGTAAAGCCCCTCATGAAGCAGACAGTATTGGAAAGTATGGAAATGGCAACACTGGTTGTTGACAATCTCCTCGGCCGACCAGCCGAAAGTACAATGGTCGAAGATTACCTGCTCAGTGTTTTCTGCGCACAACGCCTGGTCAACAAGCTCGGCATCCTTTACCAAGTCCGAGCCGTCCCAAACGTGCGAACCCGTGCGGAAGCGCATGTTACGCACCACTATGTTCTTCGCCCCGTTAATACTGAACATGCGGGGATACAGCGTTATGCCCTCGCCCGGCGCCGTCTGGCCCGCAATGGTGAGGCCGGCGGTACGAGTGACGCGCAGCACATCCTTGAGGATAATCCAACCGGAGCAGTTAAACACCACGGTGATAGGCTCGTCAGGATACTGAGCCAAAGCCCAGCGCAGCGAACCTACGGGCGGCGTCGTGGGGTCATCCTCAAGATTAGTCACCGTAACCACACGCCCGCCACGGCCACCCGTGGCAAACTTGCCGAAACCCTCGGCCGTGGGAAAAGCCGGTATGTTTTGCGTGGCCGTAGGATAATCATATTCCTGGGCCTGCCCCTCAAGAACAGCTCCGGTAAAAAACAAACTCAGTACAAGATAAAAAAATCTCATGTCCGTTATTTTTTAGGTTAAACTTTAGTTACACTCCTGTTACAAAACGGCGGTTTAAAACTTTGCCGGACGGCTAAAATAGCCTTGTATTGCCCCATTTTAATCCACAAAAAGCTTGAAAACAGTAAGACAACATAAGGCTTTAGCTTATAATCAATGATTCTGGATGCAGGATATCTTACGTACTATAGGAAAACGGAATGAAAATGTTATGAATCCAAAAAGCCGCTAATTGGTAGGCAAAAGGCCGTCTTTTGAATTATAAAAGACGGCCTTTTACATTCTAAAAGAGCACATGTAACCGCCCTGATACCTACTTATGGGTATGTTTTTTGCGCAAAAAACTATCTTTTTTGACAAATTTTTGATTTTAACATTCACGACGTTGAAAAAAAAAGAAAAAACAATTATATTTGCAAACAAGAACGAAACCTTATATCGACATAACATACACGGAATCACGAACGGTTCCGAACCATATAAAAAGTCTGATAACCAAACTTTACCAGCAACACGGATGAATGTATCAAACGAAGTGTGTACACGCGTATTCTAACTTATTAAAATCAATTACTAACTTATAAGGCAAACAAAAAACAACAGTCAACAGGCGGCATGAGGCATTGTGAAAATGTCACTAAAGCCGCCGTTTTGTAACACGAATGTAACTAAAGTTTAACCCAAAAAGATTTGAGGACATGAAAAAAAGCAAAAAGCATTGTTCAGGCTTGACCCTGATGCGTACGTCAGTGGCCGTCAGCCTGTCTGCCATGCTGTGCGTTCCGCTGTACACCTCGGCGGCAAGCGCACCGGCAAACTCCGTTCCCGCCCAGGCGGTAACGCAGGGTCAGACCGTCAAGGGCAACGTTGTTGACGAGACAGGCGCGCCCATGATAGGCGTCACCGTGAAAGTCAAGGACGGCAAGGCGGCAGCCGTGACCGACCTCGACGGTAACTTCTCGATAGCCGCCAAGCCCGGCGACGAACTCGAAATCACTTACGTGGGCTACAAGACGGCCACGGTAAGGGCTACAGCGGCTCCCGTAAGAGTGACAATGGAGCCCGATGTGGCCAGCCTTGACGACGTGGTGGTAATAGGTTACGGTACTATGAAGCGCCGCGACCTGACGGGAGCCGTGTCATCGGTAAAAAGCGAGGACCTGGCGATACAGCCGGTGTCAAACGTCGTTGAGGCCCTGCAGGGCAAAGTAGCCGGCCTTGACATTACGAAGGCCAGCGGCCAGGCGGGAGCCGACGTGACAATGCAGCTGCGCGGTACGCGCTCGTTCACGGCGAGCGGCGAGCCTACGGTGATTATCGACGGCATGCCGGGCAACCTTGCCACGCTGAACGTCAACGACATCGAGAGCATTGAGGTGCTCAAGGACGCGTCGTCGACGGCAGTCTACGGTTCGGCCGGCGCCAACGGCGTAATCATCGTCACGACCAAGAGCGGAAAGACGGGCAAGGCCCTGGTTAACTTCAATGCCTACGTGGGTATCAACGGATGGTCGGAAGTTCCGGAGGTGTACGACGCCAAGGGATACTTCAACCTGCGCAAGCTGGCCCTGCAGGAGGCGGGCACGTATATTGACGATGCCAGCGTGCTCGGCAACCAGGCAATGTGGGAAGCCTACCAAAGGGGCGAGTCGATAAACTGGGCCGACGAGCTGCTCAAGACCGGCATTATCCAGAACTACTCGGTATCCGTAAGCGGCGGAACTGAGAAGACAAAGGCTTACATGTCGCTGAACTTCACTGACGAACAGGGCCAGTACGACAACGACAACTACAAGGTGTACTCTACAAATATACGTGTAGACCACCAGGTTAACAAATGGCTCTCGACGGGTATCAACATGCAGGGCAGCTACGTCTATAAGAATTCGGCGTACGCACGCCTTGACCAGGCACTGCGCAACAAGCCTATCGGCCGTCTTTACGACGACGACGGCAACCCGACAATCGAGTCTGTAGAGGGCACGGGAGAGACTAACGTGCTCGTAAACAACAAGAGCAACTACAGAAACAACAGCCAGATAACCCGCCTATACCTCAATCCGTACATCCGCGTGACGCCGTTCAAGGGCTTCACATGGGAGAGCCGCCTGAACGCGTCGCTCGTGTTCAACAAGCACAACCGCTTCGAGGGTATCGGCTCGTACAACTACTACCGCGACGGAGCCACACAAACCGGTACGAGCAGCCGTGTTTACGGGCAGGTGGAACAGACCAACTCGACCAACTACAAGTGGGAAAACATACTGACGTACAACTTCCAGATAGCAGAGGACCACGACTTCACCATCACCGGAGTAACCTCGTGGAACCACGACAGGCAGGAATATACCTATTCTTATGCCGACAACCTGCCGTCGAACGTCTACCTCTGGCACAACCTTGAGTCCGGACGCAACCAGAAAGTGCAGTCGCAATACACTATGTCAAAGGGCTTCGGACTCGTCGGCCGTATCAACTATTCTTACCAAGGCAAGTATCTCGCCTCGGCATCGGTACGCCACGACGGCTCGTCACGCCTGGCAAAGGACAACCAGTGGGACACGTTCCCGGCATTCTCTCTCGGATGGCGTATCTCCGAAGAGAAGTTCATGGAGGGTACACGCTCATGGCTCGACAACCTTAAGATACGCGGCGGATGGGGCGTAACGGGTACGGCCGCCATCGATGCGTACTCAAGCGTATCTGTACTCGAGCAGACCAACTACGGCCTCGGCGGCCTGCTGGTGCCGGCCTACCAGTATAGCAAGAACGTGGCGAACGTAATGCTCGGCTGGGAGAAGTCAAAGAACACCAACATCGGTATCGACGCAAGCTTCTTGGGCGGGCGTATCGACATGGCGCTCGACTATTACTTCACCAAGACCGAAGACGTCATCTGGAGCAAGGCGCTGCCCTCCACTGGCGGAATGTACGATGCGTCAACCAACTTCCAGACCAACATGAACATCTGCGAAACCGAGACGCAAGGCGTCGAGCTCGCACTCAACACACGTAATATCGTGACCAAGGACTTCACGTGGACTTCAAACCTGACCTTCACGTACAGCAAGGAGAAGATTACGAAGCTGGCAACCGGCGCCGAATACGTCACTAACGGAGATGACGGCAAAGTGCTCTACATGGGAGAGGCTGTCAATTCCTGGTACAACTATAAGCTTAACGGCGTATGGAAGACATCAGAGGCTGCCGACGCTGCCGCATTAGGCATTAAGCCAGGCGACCTGAAGGTTGACGTTCAGGGCATGATTCACGTCAGCGAGGGTGTCTATCAGAAGTGGGTTGAGAACGAGGACGGCGAAAGGGTACTCATGACTTACGACAAGGATAACCCATATGCCGTAAGCGCCAACGACTATCAGGTGCTCGGACACCAGAATCCTGACTGGACGATGGGATTCAAGAACACGTTTACTTACAAGAACTTCGACCTCAGCATATACATGTATTGGCGTTGGGGACAGACCATCTATTATGACATGCTTGGCTATTACGACCCGGCCGGAGGCGCTAAAAACAACTTCCCGACGTACTTCGACTACTGGACACAGGAAACAGGCGACCAAGACCACTACTTCCCGGCACTCAACGCGTCAAGCTCGAGCAACAACATTAAAGGTTTCTCAGGACTCAGCTATGTTGACGGCTCGTTCTTCAAGATTAAGAACATAACCTTAGGTTATACTCTCCCGAAGAAGTGGGGAAAGACAATCGGCATAGAGGACCTGCGCGTATATGCCACAATCACCAACCCGCTCGTAATCCAAAAGAGTGACCTTCTGAAGAACTATGACCCCGAAATGGGCGGCAGCATTGACTACCCGCTGACTAAACAGCTGGTTTTCGGCGTGAACCTGACATTCTAAAAATGTCAATAGAACCATTATACAGGTAAGCTCATAACTCACTAACGAAAATAAGCGCAAGCTCCATGCCTCCAATAACCAACGGAGACATGGACTTGCAAAAAACCAAAAAGACAATGAAAACAAGTAAATTATTATATATGTCGGCACTGCTTGCGGGCACGTTGAGTTTCACGGCGTGCGAACTTGACGAGTACAACCCGAGCGGAGGCGACGCTAACATAACCAACTACAACGCGTGGAGAGGGCTTCAGGCCTATTGCTACTCCCCGCTCAACGAGGGACTGTTCTCCGAGTTCAACTTCCTCAGCGTGGCTGAAGGAGGTACAGACATGTTCGAGAACCCCAGCAAGGACTACGCGCAGGAAGTATTCTTCTACGAAGGACTGACCCCGTCGGTGCAGGCACCTAAGGTTACGTTCAACCAAGCATACACGACAATATCCACGTGTAACGCCGTAATCAACCATGCCGACGAGGTTGAAGGTGCCGACAAGGACATTCTCGTGGCCGAGGCGAAGACCTTGCGCGCGTATTACAACCTCGTACTCGTTACATACTATGGCCCGGTAACGCTGAGCGACGAAGACATCTCGACCGGAATAATAAACACCAGACCGAAGCGCAACACCGTGGAAGAGTTTTACACGGCAATAATAAAAGACCTGAAAGAGGCCGCCGCCGTACTGCCGGTACAGCCTTTGGACGGCAACTATGGGCGTGTATGCAAGAAGACCGCCCTCGGACTGATGGCACGCGCTTACGCTCAAGGCGCGGGCGAAGGTCTGTCGGAAGACGGGGTGAGCTATTGGATGAGGGCGAAAGACACGGCCGAGGAACTGATAAAGAACGCTTCGTCGTACAACATTTACCTGTATGACGACGTTTCGGACCTCTGGGCCCAAGCCAACAACCGCAACAACCCCGAGGCTTTGTTCATAGTGTCGGGCGTAGATGCCAACAACGAGTCGGCAAACTACATGAGCGTGAACCGCAACCAGCTGACTTTCACGTTCTGCAACCCCAACAAGCTTGAGGACCTTTACAAAATCGCCGACAAGTCAAACTACTACCTCGGCCGCGTGAACAACAACGCCATGGCTCCTACGCCGTACGCAATCGACGTGTTCGACGCCTCGTGGGACAAGCGTTGGGAAAACACGTTCATGACAGCCTTCGGAACGTTCTCGATGGTAACTCCCGGATGGCTGAAATACGACAACTACGGAGTGGAGATAACCCAGGCACTTATAGACAAATACGGCATGGGACAGCAGTTCCTCGGCGACTCGATACGTCCTTACGCCGAGATAAACGCCATAGCCTCGACGTACAAAGGCAACCAGTATGACTTCGTGGGAGCGTGGCCCAAGGGCGGTTATGCCGCACACCACGCCGACCCAGCAAACCTCATAACAGGCATTAAAAACCCGTTCGTGATAGACTATCCGGTGGACGTTGACGACGACCGCTTCGCCGTAGTGCTATCAAAAGACTACAAGACCGACGCGGAGAAGGCCCAGAGCCGCTACTTCACGGTGAACATCAGAGACCTGTTCGACGGCAACCAGTACAAGCGCCAGCCCTTCGACGGCACAAACTCATACCAGCTATACCCGTCACTCATAAAGTATAACTGGCTGTACAACGGAGTAAGCGAGGGCAGCAACCTGCAGCGCCGCTACGGCGACATAATGGTAATGCGCACCGCCGAGCTGTACCTCATTGCTGCCGAGGCTTGGGAGAGACTCGGTGACGCAGAACAAGGACGTAAGTATCTCGAAAAACTGCGCAACCGCGCGGCACGTCCGGGCACGCAAGCCCCGGCACTCGGCACCATCACCGAGGAGACCATCCTTGACGAATACGCCCGCGAGATGGCCGGCGAATACTGCCGTTGGGCCCTGCTGAAGCGCCACCACCTGCTTGGCGAGCGCCTGAAGCGCTTTAACTCGCGCGCAGCCGAAAGCTTCGACGAGAGCATACACTACTGCCGTCCGATATCCAACGACTTCCTCCAGCAGATTGACAACCGCGACGAATACGGCGATAACGGCTACGGCACGACGCCAACCAAGGGTTACTGATAACATGCCTTAGGGCATACAAACAAATAAGAGGCGGCCTTTCGCAATGCGAAAGGCCGCCTTTTGCGTCGTAATATGCCATGTTTTGCACGCCGAAAGGCGGCATATTGCTGAATGCCTGACGGTCAGGCAGTTACGCACGAGCCACGTCATGGCTCGGCATCGGCCGTTCGCGATACTATGTCTTGTATCACAAGGCCGGCCAAGGTGAAGCCGAACACGGCGGTGATGTGCACCATCGAGCCGTTGGCGCGAGGTTCGTCGGGCGTGCCGGAGTTGTCGAGCAGCTCGTCGCTGTACACACACTTGAACTTCCTCGACGGCAACCGCCCCGACCGCTTGAAGCCCTGCCGCAGCGAGCGGGCCAGCGGACAGCCCGTGACCTTCCAGAACTCGGCCACGCGAATGCGCGTGGGGTCGAGCTTGCGGGCCGCCCCCATTGACGAATAAAGGCGCACACGGGCGTCGCAGGCGGTGCGTATGAGCAGCATTTTGTCCTGCAGGCTGTCGATAGCATCAATCACATAGTCGTAGCTCCCGATGTCGAACGTGGCGGCGGTGTCAGCATTAAACGCCTCATGGCGGGCGTCAATCTCGGCCTCGGGACTGATCTCGAGCAGGTGCTCCTTCAGCGCATCGACCTTCACCTGGCCTATCGTCATGGCCGTAGCCATAAGCTGCCGGTTCACGTTCGAGGCGCAAACGCGGTCCTGGTCCACTATCGTGACATGGCGAACGCCCGAGCGCACAAGGCCCTCAACGCACCAGCTGCCCACTCCGCCGACGCCGAACACTATCACCCTGGCCTGCGCCAGCCGCCCGGCGGCGGCCTCGCCTATCAGCAGGCGGGTGCGGGATTGAAAGGAAAAAGTCATATATAATTAAGAATTAAGAGTTAAGAATTAAGAAAATATGATGTTGATAATTAAGAATTAAGAGTCAGGAAATTAAGAATTAAGAGCCAGGAAATTAAGAATTAAGGGTTAAGAATTAAGAAAATATGACTTTCTTATTAAAACCATGTAAGGTATATCTTACCATTTCTGGCCAAACGTCAAGTCATATTTTCTTAATTCTTAACCCTTAATTCTTAATTTCCAAAGTCATATTTTCTTAATTCTTAACTCTTAATTCTTAATTCAAAATCGCCCTGCAATGCTCCAAGATTTCCGTCAGTTCTCCTACGGTTTCGGCACGGAGCATGGCGATACGCGTCTGTCGGAAGTTGGGAATGCCCTTGAATATGGGCGTTGCGGCGAGATGGCGGCGCGTGTGCAGAATGCCACGATACTCGTCAATGCGCTCCACGTTTATGCGGAGCTGTTCCTCGAGGATGTCCAGCTTGCGGTTAAAGTCGAGCGAGGGGTCGGGCTCGCGGCCGTCAAGATAGTCGCGAATCTCCTTGAACAGCCACGGATGTCCGAACGTAGCGCGGCCTATCATCACGGCGTCTACGCCGTAACGCTCGAACGCCAGCCGCGCCTCCTCGGGCGTGGTGATGTCGCCGTTGCCGATGATGGGTATGCGTATGCGCGGGTTCCGCTTCACCTTGCCTATCAAAGTCCAGTCTGCCTCGCCCGTGTACATCTGGGCGCGGGTGCGCCCGTGGATGGTCAAGGCCTGTATGCCGCAGTCCTGCAGCTGCTCGGCCAGCTCCTCTATTATGAGGTTCTGGGCGTCCCAACCCAGCCGTGTCTTCACCGTTACGGGCACTTTCACCGCATCTACGACGGCCCGCGTAATCTTCAGCATAAGCGGAATGTCGCGCAGCATGCCCGCTCCGGCGCCCTTGCCGGCCACCTTCTTCACCGGACATCCGAAGTTAAGGTCTATCAGGTCGGGCCCTGCCTGCTCCACGATACGCGCCGCCTCGGCCATCGACTCGGCGTCGCGGCCGTATATCTGTATGCCTACGGGGCGCTCGTCGTCGCTTATCGTAAGCTTGTCTACGGTGCTCTTGACCGACCTCACCAGCGCCTCGGCGCTGACAAACTCGGTATATACCATCGCCGCCCCGTACCGTTTGCACAGCCGGCGGAAGCCTATGTCGGTGACATCCTCCATCGGAGCGAGGAAGAGAGGGCGGTCGCCGAATTGTATGTTGCCTATGTTCATATTTTTACTTTGTAGTTAAAGTAGTTAGGAGTAGTTAAAGTAGTTAGAGTCATTACCTTTGCTTTATGTGTTCAGGCAGGCAAGCTGCAAGGCATTTGACTTTAACTACTTAGCGAGCTTGCGAGCGATAACTACTCTTAACTACTTTAACTACTGAATATTTAACTTCTTATTAAATGATAAACTCCTCCCGCCAGGCACTTCACCACGCCTTTCATCTCGAGCGAGAACATCGTGGCGGCAAGCGTGCCGACAGGCATGTTGAGGGCGGCCGACAGCGTGTTGAGCTGCTGGTCGTTGCTGTTTTCGAGCGTGTCGACAATCCGCTGCTCGTCGTCGGTAAGCTCGGGGAAGAGCGTACGCTCGATACCTTGGCGGCGCGCGGCGACAAGCTGCGCGTCGGTCTGCCATCCCATGGCGCTCACGAAGTCGTCGGCCGAGCATACGAGTGTGGCCTTGTTGTCACGGATAAGGTTGTTGCAGCCCGCCGAATACTCGTCGCCTACACGGCCGGGGAAGGCGAACACGTCGCGGTTATAGCTCTGGGCTATGCGTGCGGTGACCAGTCCGCCGCCGTGAGAGGCGCTCTCCACCACTACGGTAGCGTCTGAAATACCCGCCACAATGCGGTTTCGCCGCAGGAAGTTCAGCTTGTCAGCATTGGTACGGGTGAAGAACTCGGTCAGCAGTCCGCCCTGTGTCAGCATGCGTCCTGCCGTGTCCTTATGGCGCGGAGGATAGAGGTTATCGAGCCCGTGGGCAAGTACGGCCACGGTATCCATGCCGTTGTCCAGCGCCTCACGGTGCGCCGAGATGTCTATTCCGTAAGCAAGTCCGCTGACGATGAGCGTGTCAGGGCACAGTTCTTTCAGCCTGCGGACGAACGAGCGCACGCAATCCTGGCCGTAGGCGGTACACCGCCGTGTGCCCACCATGCTCACCACACGGGCGCGGTTGAGCTCCGCCGTGCCACGGTAGAACATCACCAGCGGCGCGTCATCACACCCGTCAAGTCGCCGAGGGTAGCCTTCCGAGCCGTTTACGAGTATCCGTATGCCGTGGCGCGAGGCGTATTCCATCTCGAACTCCGCCCTGCGGCGTGCCTCGTCTATGTCGGCAAGGGCGTCAGCAACGCGCCGCGGACAACCGGGAGCGATGTCGCGTATGTTCATGCGGCAGTCTATTACGGCCGTGGCACTGCCCGCCACGCGGTATAGCTGCAGCGCCGTGCCTGGCGTAGAGTGGTCGACTGACGACAGTATAAGCGCGTTAATAAGCTCGGACATTTATTAAGTTAAGAATTAAGAGTTAAGAGTTAAGAAAAAATGCCACTTATATAATTAAGAATTAAGAGCTTATTGAATTAAGAATTAAGAGTTAAGAATTAAGAAAATATGCCTGAACTCGATAACCGGCAAGGGTATTTTTCTTAATTCTTAATTCTTAACTCTTAATTTATAAGAACTCCTTGAACGCCTCGTCATACTCCTTGCTGTGGGCCAGCCGGCCGTCAACAAGGCATACAAGGTCAATCACTCCCTTGAAGCACAGCTTGTTGTCGGAGGCGCGGTAGATGTCCTGATAAAAGACGTAGCGCAGCCCTTCCTTCTTCAGGTTGATGCAAGACAGGAACTCATCGTCGCACCTCAGCGGCGTCTTGAACTGCAGATTCATCCTTGCCACGACAGCATCAACGCCGCGACGGTGCATCTCGGCAAAGCTAAGTCCGCACTTCTGAAGGAACAGATGGCGTGTATGCTCGGCGTAATGCAGGTAGTTGGCATTGTTGACAATGCCCTCGATGTCGCACTCATAGTCGCGGACCATCATCCGCGTAGTGAAAATATAGTCCATATTAAGTGCAAATATAGTGAAAGGTGAGCGCAATGGCAAGGAAAAAACAAAGTTTTTTAACTTGAAATTGCCGAACCGAATCCTATATTCGTGAAACAAAGATAAGGATTTTTTAAGGAGTTAAAGAAGCTTTGGGGATTTTTTTAGTAGTTAAAGTAGTTAAAGAAGTTAACGCTCCCTACGGTCGCTAAGTAGTTAAAGTCAAATGACTTTGTTCTTAGGAGTTAAGGAGTTAGGGAGTAAGGGAGTTAAGACAAATGCCTTTTTGCTTGGCTGCAAATAGGCTAAAGGCTAATCCACGCTCTCCGTTTACCTCTTATTAGTCCCATTCGCCCCATCTGTCTTATCCCGACAAATAATCCATTGATAATCAACTATTTACCACCAATTTTGCAAAAGGCCGCCTTTTGCTCTCTAAAAGACGGCCTTTTAGCGCGCGATTTGCGACCTTTCGCAACGCCGTTTGCCGTCTTTCGCAAAACATGTTGCTGACTGTTGTCTAACAAGGTAAGGCTATTGTATTTATTTCCTTTATCAATTAGTACACCTATTCATTGACTTTCAAGAAGAAAAGCATTTGACTTTAACTACTTAGCGACCGTAGGGAGCGTTAACT
>NZ_JACJJG010000078.1 GCF_016899855.1 Marseilla massiliensis | reverse complement strand
GATAAAGACGTATATCGAGCTGCTTATCGCCGTTAAGTTGTAATAGAAAAAGGAGTTATCGGGAGTAAAAAGGGAGTCAGGCGCTACGCGCCGGAGTTAGCGGACGCATGTTTGATAAACATAAACAAGACATTTGTCCGTTAACTCCCGGCGGATGAAATCCGCCTAACTCCCTTTTTACTCCCGATAACTCCTTTAATAAAAACCTTTTACTTCACCTCCCAGATGTCGTTTGTCTCGAGCAGTTCGGCAAAGTTATGGTATTTCTTCTTTGCCTTAACCTCCTCTATCTGTTGATTAACCGCTTCGTCATAGGTTGGCGCCTCGACGTCACGGATGACACCTAACGCTACGGGGAAGCCGTGCTCGTTATCCATCATGGCGAGTTTCAGCTGCAGGGTGTTGTCCATGCAGTGGGCGTCATGCACTAGGATGTCCTTCTCTGTGATACCGTTCTCGCCGAGCTTAACCACCTTCAGGCCAAAACCTTCCTGCATAAGGCCGTACTCATTGTTCTCTCCGAAGATGAGAGGCTGGCCGTGGCGCACGTAGATGGCGTTCTTTGCGCGGCCTTCCTTCTTGTATATCGGGTCGTAACAGCCGTTGTTGAAGATGACGCAATTCTGCAAAATCTCGCACACCGAAGCGCCTTTGTGCTTATAGGCGGCCTTCAGGATGTCGACCGTTCCCTGCGCATCGGTTGCCACGGCACGTGCGAAGAAATGGCCGCGGGCGCCGAAGCAAAGCTCTGCGGGCAGGAACGGGTCCTCCACAGTGCCGTAAGGCGACGACTTGCTGACGAAGCCTCGGGGCGACGTAGGTGAGTACTGGCCCTTCGTCAAACCGTAAATACGGTTGTTGAGCAGTATCATGTTGATGTCGATATTACGGCGCATGGCGTGTATGAAGTGGTTACCGCCGATGGCAAGGCCGTCACCGTCACCACTGATTTGCCATATCGCAAGGTCTGGATTGGCAACTTTCGCGCCCGTTGCGATGGCCGCCGCGCGTCCATGAATTGTCTGCATGGCATACGTATTGACGTAATACGGCAGTCGGCTCGAGCATCCTATACCTGAAATAACGGCCGTCTGGTAAGGCGGTACGCCTATTTCGGCCATTGCCTTGTGGAGCGAAGCCAGGAAGAAATGGTCTCCACAACCGGGACACCAGCGCGGTTGTCCCTTCTTATAATCTTGAGCTGTAAACATTCCAATTAAGAATTAAGAGTTAAGAATTAAGAAAATTACTATTGTTAAATTAAGAATCGTAAATTAATAATCAGGAAAATAATCTTCACGGACGAATCCATCAGAACTATACTTCATTGAATTTTCCTTTGAAGTCTTGACTATTGCGGCCAATATGGACGTTATCTCATCCGCCTCGTCGTGGATTGACGAGAACGTAACGTCGTCAATATAACCGCCGTCATGCAACAATTCAATCCAATAAAGAGTTTCGTTGGCTTCTTTCAGCGCCACCGATGCTTTGTTGATAAAGTCCGCCCTGCTTTGTGCGAACTTAGCTTCACGCATCAGCGCGCCTATCGCCGTGCCGCTTCTGAGCAACTGTTTTGACAGAATACGCTCACCTTTCACATCGCAAAGGTACTGATACGCCTTAACAATGCGTAAAGCAAAAGCGTAACTGCGCTTATCTATCAGATTGTCGCTCATAAGCATATTTTCTTAATTCTTAACTCTTAATTCTTAATTATCTTAGTGAACGCCTTTACCAACTCTGCCACAACGAAGGGCTGTCCCTTTACCTGGTTGAACTGGTAGGGGGCGAAGTTGTCGACCTTCATGCGCAGATAGCCAGCGAACTGGCCGAGATTCTGCTCGGCAACGACCACCTTCTTATATTTAGTCAGTACGTTGGCGGTATTCTTAGGCAGGGGGTTGATGTAGCTGAAGTGTGCCAGCGCCACCTTGTGTCCCTGCTTCCTGAGCTCCTCCATGGCTGTATATAGATGGCCGAAGGTGCCTCCGAAGCCGACAATCAGCAGTTCGGCGTCGTCGGCATCGCCCATAACCTCAACGTCGGGCACGGGTATCTTGTAGACTTTCAGCGCACGCTGGCGGCACATCTTGTCGTGGTTTTCCGGGTCGGTGGATATCGCTCCCGTGTTACCGTCTTTCTCCAGACCGCCCAGGATGTGCTCAAAGCCTTCCTGTCCGGGTATCGCCCAATAGCGTGCGCCCGTCTCTGGGTCACGGCGGTACGGCGTATAGTTGCCCTTTTGGTCAGCAGGAGCATAATGCGGGTGTATCTCCGGCAGCTCGTCGATGTTCGGCAACTTCCACGCTCCAGAGCCGTTAGCAACGAAAGCGTCGGTAAGCAGCACCACGGGGGTTAGGTGTTCGAGGGCTATTTTAGCCGCTGAATATACCGCATCGAAACAGTTTGTAGGACTCGTGGCGGCAATCACAGGCATTGGCGACTCTCCGTTGCGTCCGAAGAGAACCTGAAGCAGGTCGGTCTGCTCGCTCTTTGTTGGAAGTCCCGTTGACGGACCGCCGCGCTGTACGTCAATAACGACGAGGGGAAGCTCGTCGATTACGGCAAGGTTCATTGCCTCGGATTTAAGGCAGATGCCCGGTCCGGAAGTGGAAGTGGCGGCAAGCGCTCCCGCGAAAGACGCGCCGATGGCGCTCGCGCAACCCGAAATCTCGTCCTCGCACTGCACCGTTACCACGCCCAGCGACTTGTGCTTGGCCAGCTCGTGCAGGATATCGGTAGCCGGAGTGATAGGATACGAGCCGAGATACAGCTTCAATCCGGCCTTCTCGGCAGCAGCGATGAGACCGTAAGCAGTGGCCTTGTTGCCCGTGATGTCCATGTAGCGGCCCTTCACCTTGTTCTTGGAGTCGATACGGTAAGTGGCCGGCACGCTGGCATGCACGTTGTGTCCATAATCATAACCGGCGTTAACCACCTTGATGTTGGCCTCGGCTATGGCGGGCTTCTTGTCGAACTTCTCGCGCAGGAAGGCCTCAACGAACTTTATGTCGCGGTTGAACAGCCAACAGACAATGCCCAGCGCGAACATGTTGCGGCACTTCAGCACTGCCTTGTTGTCCATTCCGCTGTCGGCAAGGCAGTCCTTCACCATCTGCGTGATGGGGCATGCTACCACGCGGTCGGTATCAATGCCCATCTCGTCGAGGTAGTCTTGCGTCTTGAACTCGGCCCTCTCAAGGTCTTTCGGGCCGAAACTGTCCGTGTCGATGATGATTGTAGCCTGAGGCTTAGCAAACCTGTACTGCGTTTTCAGTGCGGCGGCGTTCATGGCCACGAGCACGTCACACTTGTCGCCCGGCGTGAAGGCACGGCCGCTGGCGATGTGAACCTGGAATCCTGACACGCCCGTAAGCGAGCCTTGCGGGGCGCGGATGTCCGCCGGATAGTCCGGAAACGTCGAGATACCGTTACCTACCGTAGCCGAAACTGTCGAGAAAATATTTCCCGCCAGCTGCATTCCGTCGCCCGAGTCTCCCGAGAAACGCACTACGACATCATCCAATTGTTTTACTTCCAATTCTTCTGCCATAAATCAAAGTATTTAAGCTTGATTGCTTGGTTATGCTTACAATTTGTCAATTTTCAAGACAGCAAGACGGCCGTAAACCGCACCTTAGGGTCACTTTTACCTGAACTTACTATCAATTTGCAAAGTTCGTAAAGATTATTGAAATATCAAAATGTTTTTAAATAAATATTTTCTTTTGCCCACAAAGCAGCGCATAAGGACTGTATATTATTGCAAAATCACACAAATAAAGCATTTTAAACAACATAAAGCAACATTTAGCAACGTTTTAAAAAAAACAAACGCAATATTCAGGCATATTATCTTACACAACACATACAGACAAACAAAAACACAAACAATCACCCGCCACCAACCGTAAAATAAGCCCCTGACAAACCGGCGACAGCCCGCAAAAAGACGCCATCACCCCAACGGCACAACGGCACAAAAACAGCGGATTTGCAAACGACGGCCTTTTACCGCACAAAAGGCCATGTTTCATACGTTAAAAGGCCACCTTTTAGTTTGTAAAAGGTGGCCTTTTATTAATTCACTGAATACCAATATGTTACAAGGCGGGACGTAACGGCCCCGCCGATACGTGTCAACCAACGGCGGCGAAAGCCCTTTCGAGACGCAGGATGAAGTCGTCGGCCATTGCCTTGGTGAAGCACAGCGGCGGCAAAAGGCGCAAAATGTTGGTCGATGCGCAACCCGTGAAGCAATGCTCGTTGTAGACGAGGTGCTGGCGCAGCTCCTTATGGGGCATGTCAAGGTCTATGCCAATCATCAGTCCACGGCCGCGCACGTCGGTGATATGCTTCTCCGTGGCCTGCATCTCTTTCAGCCGTGCCATGAGATAGTCGCCCGTCTCACGTGCGTTGTCCACCAGATTCTCGCTCTCTATAACGTCGAGCACGGCCAGGGCGGCAGCGCATGCAAGGTGGTTGCCTCCGAACGTGGTACCCAGCTGACCGTACACGGGCTTGAAGTCGGGCGAAATGAGCACGGCGCCCATGGGGAATCCGTTGCCGATACCTTTCGCCACGGTAATCAGGTCGGGGCGAATGCCGAGCCACTGATGGGCGAAGAACTTGCCAGAACGGCCGTAACCGCACTGTATCTCGTCGCAGATAAGCACCGCTCCGTAGCGCTTGCAGGCTGCCTGCAGGCCCTGGGCGAAGTCCTCGTCGACGAGCTTTATTCCGCCCACTCCCTGTATGCACTCAATAATGCAGGCGCAGACATCGCCCTTGGCAAGCTCTGCTTCCCACACCTCAAGGTCGTTGACGGGCAAGTAAGTTACGTGGCCGTTGGCGTTGATGGGCGCTATTATCTTCGGATTGTCGGTCGTCTCGACGGCCAGCGACGTGCGTCCGTGGAAAGCCTTGGCGGCCGACAGCACGCGCGTACGTCCCGTCTTGAACGACGCAAGCTTCAATGCGTTCTCGTTAGCCTCGGCTCCGCTGTTGATCAGGAACAGCTGGTAGTCGTCATACCCGCACACCTTGCCCAGCCGTTCGGCCAGCCGGCGCTGCAGCGTATTTATCACCGAGTTGCTGTAAAAGCCGAGGGCGTTCAGCTGTTCGGTCATCTTCTCAACGTAGTGGGGATGGCAATGACCTATGCTAATGACGGCGTGGCCGCCGTAAAGGTCTAAGTATTCCTGCCCCTTGTCATCCCAAACGGAGCAGCCTTTGCCCTTAACGACATTTATATCGAAAAGGGGATATACGTCAAATAATTCCATAATGAAAAACAGCAGCCCCCTCCCGGCCTCCCCGAGTGGAGGGGTTTTAATTACTTTATGTTGCTGATACAAGCCCAGCCCCTCCCATCGGGGAGGTCGGGAGGGGCTGTTTATTAGAAGGCTGACGGTTTAAGCCTAAGCCCCATGGTCTCTTCTTCTCCGAACATGATGTTCATGTTCTGCACGGCCTGGCCTACGGCACCCTTCAACAGGTTATCGATGCAGGAAGTGATGAGCAGCTTGTCGCCGTATTTTTCGCAGTGGACGAGACATTTGTTGGTGTTCACCACCTGCTTCATGTCAAGCGGACGGTCGACGTAATGGGTGAAAGGCTCGTCTTGGTAGAACGCCTTGTAGGCCTCAACAATGTCTTCGACAGGCGCCTCGGTGCGTACCACCTCGGTGGCGAAGATACCGCGTGAGAAGTTGCCGCGGTATGGAATGAAGTCTATTTCGGCGTCGAGCGTGCCCTGAACCTGCGCCAGGCTCTGCTTAATCTCGGGCACATGCTGGTGAGTGAAGGGCTTGTATATGCTCAGGTTGTCAACCCTCCAGCTGAAATGCGTGGTCGCTCCGGGCTTCTGTCCTGCCCCGGTGCTGCCCGTAATGGCGTTTACTGACACGTCGTTGGTCAGAAGTCCCATCTTAGCGGCAGGCAAAAGGCCGAGCTGTATGCACGTGGCGAAGCAGCCAGGATTGGCAACATGCGCTGCCGAAGCTATGCGGCCGCGGTTGATTTCGGGCAAACCGTAGACAAAGTCGTTGCCATCTGCGGCAAGGCGGAAGTCCTGCGCCATGTCGATAATCCTCACACTGTCTGGAATTTGGTGTTCAGCGAGGAACTGACGGCTCTTTCCGTGGCCGAAGCAGAAGAACACGACATCAACCTCGGAGAACGGCATCGCGTCGGTAAAGCGCAGGTCGGTGTCGCCGTAGAGCCCCTCGTGAACGTCAGTAACGGGGTTGCCGGCGTTGCTTTCGCTGTTGACGAAGACAATCTCCGCCTGCGGATGGTTCAGCAAAAGGCGGATAAGCTCACCTCCGGTGTAGCCCGCCCCGCCAAGGATTCCTATTTTCATGTCATCAAGTTTTATGTTTCCGGGATTCAATCCCGTAATTGCGTTTATCGTCTTTTGCCGTCAGGCAAGTCTCAATATCTCTTCGGCGCCAGTATCCATATAAGGATATAGGCCAGCAGGCCGGTACCGTAACCGAAGAACAATATTGCGAAAACGAGGCGCACAAGCAGCGGGTCGATGTTGAAATACTCAGCAATGCCGCCGCATACGCCGCCTATTATCCTGTCTGTTGACGAACGGTAATATCTCTTCATGATATTAATAATTTAAGTGTTAATATCCGTCTACCGACGCTACGAAGGCTGTCCGCCTGGCGGCATTTAACCCTCCACTTTGCAAAAGGTGGCCTTTTACGTTGCGGAAGGCCACCTTTTAGCGCCTGAAAGACGGCCTTTTACAAGGCAATTTGCGGCCTTTCGCCAAACCGCTGACTGCCAAGCTGTTACCTTAGAGTCTGCTTAGCCGTTTTGCTTAGGCTTATTTGGCTTATTAGGCTAAACAGGAGCATTGGGTCAATAAGCCAAATAAGCATGATAAGCCGGCCGCTTGCCTGTTATCGCTCTTCGTCCTCGTGTATTCCGTAGTACACCCTCAGCGGCGTGCTAAGCACCTTGATGAAACCTTTTGCCTCCTCGGCCGTCCATCCGTGCTGCATCTCGCCGTACTCGCCGAGCTTCGACTTGAGCAGGTCATCGGGCGAATCGACGCCCACGCAGTCGAATCCGAGGGGACGAAGCTTGAGTATCGCCGTGCCGTTCACGTTCCTCTGGCTGCTCGTGAGCATAGCCTCGATGTCGGGCATGACGGGCTCAAGATACTGGCTTTCATGCAAGAACATGCCGTACCAGTTGGCAACCTGGTCCTTCCAATACTGCTGCCACTTGCTCAGAGTGTACTTTTCAAGCATGCGATGAGCCTCGATGATGAGCTTGGGGGCTGCCGCCTCGAAGCCAACACGGCCCTTAATGCCGATTATCGTGTCGCCGACGTTGCAGTCACGGCCTATTCCGTAGGCTGCGCCAAGCTCCTCAATCTTCTGTATTGCCTTTACCTTGTCGTCGTATTTCTCGCCGTTCACGGCAACGATTTCACCCTTTGCGAACTCTATGCGCAGCTCGCTCTCGTCCTGACGGGTAACGTGCTTGAGGTAGGCTTCTTCCGGAAGGCCCTGCGCCGAGTCGAGAAGCTCGCCGCCGCAGATACTCGTTCCCCAGATTCCTACGTTGTAAGAGTACTTCAGTTTGGTGAAGTCGGCAGTGAATCCGTGGGCGTTCAGGTAGTCGACTTCCTCCTTGCGCGAGAGCGCCTTGTCGCGTGTCAGCGTGATGATTTCCACTCCCGGCGCCATGACGAGGAACGTCATGTCGAAGCGTATCTGGTCATTGCCCGCGCCGGTAGAGCCGTGCGCTATGGCGTCGGCGCCTATCTGCTTGGCATAACGGGCGATGGCGATAGCCTGGAATATGCGCTCAGACGATACAGATATGGGGTAACAGTTGTTACGGAGCACGTTACCGAAAATCATGTACTTGAGGCTTTTCTCGTAATACTCGTGCGTTACGTCAAGCGTTACGTACTCTTTCGCACCCAGCTTGTATGCGTTCTCCTCGTTCTTCTTCAGCTGCTCGTCGCTGAATCCGCCAGTGTTGGCGCACGCTGCATAGACCTCATAGCCCATGTCGTGCGACAGTTTCATCACCGTGTAAGATGTATCAAGCCCTCCGGAGAAGGCCACAACCACTTTCTTCTTGTCTGACATAACTATTAATTTTTATCAAGTAGTTAAAGGAGTTAAAAGTAGTTAGAGTAGTTAAAGTCATTACCCTTGCTTAGTTGAACCATATTTGAAGCCAACAAAGCATTCGACTTAACTACTTTAACTACTCTAACTACTTTAACTACTCATATTATTACTTTTACTTTCCAATCTTCCTCATCACCTCTTCAGGCAGTTCTATCGGTGTAGGTTCACCTTCGTGTACGGCCGGGTCGTACAGCATTCCCGTACAGATACAGTACTTGCGGCCCGTGCGCTTGAGCACATCAACGTTGACGCAGCCGTCACATCCGCGCCAGAAAGCCTCGTCGTCGGTAAGGTCGGCAAACGTTACGGGCACGTAACCCAGCTGAGTGTTCATCTTCATAACGGCTGAACCGCTCGTAAGACTGAATATTTTTGCCTTCGGCCAGCGTGTCCGCGCGAGCGTGAACGTCATGTCCTTAATGTGCTTGGACACTCCGAGGCCACGGAAATCTGGGTGTACAATCAGTCCGGACGTGGTCACATACTGCTTGTTTCCCCATGTCTCGATGTAGCTGAAGCCGGCGAAGCGGTCACCGGCAAGGGCTATCACGGCCTTTGTCTCACGCATCTTCGTGGCCAGATATTCATGTGTTCGCTTGGCGATACCCGTTCCGCGCACCTTCGCGGCGGCCGCCATTGTCTCAAGAATGGTGTCGACGTACTTCTCGTGTGAGGCGTCGGCAACCATGACTTCTATTTCTTCCATGTCTTTTTTAGTAGTTAAAGGAGTTAAAGTAGTTATCACTCCCTTTGGTCGCTGAGTAGTTAAAGTCAAATGCTTAGGAGTAAAGGAGTAATGGAGTAAAGGAGTTAAGACAAATGCTCTGCCGGCAATCCCACCTTCTCACCTTTTCACCTTCTCACCCTTTATTTGATGTCTGGTATTACGTTTCTAAGTTCTTCCACTACGTCGGAGTGCCTTGCGCCCTCCTTGACGACTATGAATATCGTATCATCGCCGGCTATCGTGCCGAGTATTGACGACAGGCCGCCGTTATCAATGTTGTAAGCCAGGCTGCTGGCATAGCCGGGACGAGTCTTGATTACGCCCATATTGCCGGAGAAATTAACCGACACAAAGCCCGAATTAAGCAGCATTTCGGCAGCGCTCTTGGGACTGCTCACGCGCTTGTACATCGTCTCATTGGGCAGCACATAGAAGTACTTGCCGCCCAGACTGGTGGCTTTGGCTACCTTCAACTGCTTCATGTCGCGGCTCAAGGTGGCCTGAGTCACTACGTATCCTTCCTTGGCAAGAGCCTTGAGCACGTCGTCCTGACAGCAAAGTTCCTGGCTCGAGATGAGCATCCGCAATGTCTGAAGCCTGCTGTTCTTTGATTTCATTTCTGTATATTTATGCAGTTATGGGTACAAAAGTATGAATAAATATTCAAAACGACAAGAAAATCTGCATAAAAATGCAAATTTTCTTGTCGTTTTGAAGTAGTAAGGAGAGAAGGAGTAAAGGAGTAAGTAGATATGATTAAGTAGTAGGGAGGTAAGGAGTAGACGAGTAAGTAAATATGCTTTGCCGCTTGACACCTAAATATTAGCGCTCAATGCAAGTCTACTTACTCCTCTACTCCTTCTCTCCTTACTACTCAAAAAACCTTACTCCCTATTCCCTCCGAATATCCTCAGCAGGTAAAGGAACAGATTGATGAAGTCGAGATAGAGCGAGAGCGAGCCGAGCAGGGCTATCTTCTGCGCCTCTTCGCTTACGTCGTCTGCCTGCATTAGCATTTGCTTAATCTTCTGGGTGTCGTACGCTGTCAGACCCACGAAGATGAGCACGCCCACGTAACTGAGGATAAGGCCCAGTCCGGTGTCCTTAAGCAGGAACACGTTTACCAGCGTGGCGATGATGAGTCCGATAAGAGCCATCATCAGGATACGCCCCAATGAGGAAAGATCGGCCTTGGTGAAATATCCTATCAGCGACATCACGGCAAATGTTCCAGCCGTGATGAAGAACACGCTGGCGATGGAGGTCATCGTGTACACTATGAAGATAAACGACAACATCAAGCCGTTGAGCACCGAATACAGCACGAACAGCAGCGTCGCCGACATCAGCGACAGGCGCATAATGCGTGCCGACACGTACCATACGATACCAAGTTCGGCAAAGAATATGCCCCACACCACCATCTTGTTGGCGAATATTGCGCTGATTATACCAGGGCTTGAGGCCACGCCATAAGCCGTAAATCCGGTGATTAGCAGCGCCAGCGTCATCCACACGTACACCTTGCGCATAAGGGCAGGAAAGGCTACGGCCGCCGTTTGTTCTTTCTCACGTATGAGTTCATACAGTCTGTCTTCGTTCATAATCTAAATTTTAATGGTTGTCTTAATTCAAAATAAATACTTGCCGACCGACACCGGCCGACATAATAACACAATGCAAACATACGGAAAAAAAACGACAAACATCTTGTTTTTAAGTAAATTCATTGATTATTCACAATTATTCTTTTATAGTTGACAAGCAGACTTTTATTAGTTGACGAGTTGACGAGATACAAGCAGACAAGCAGATTTGATTAGTTGACAAGGAGATTTGCATGGTTGGCACGCCTTTTTTACCTTTTTACCCTTTTACTTTTTTACCTTTCAAAATGCCTTTCTCACCTTCTCACCCTCTCACTTTCTCACCTTCTCCTATCTTTCTGGTTTCCAACGCGTTACAAAAGGCCGTCTTTTAGCTTGCGAAAGGCCACCTTTTGCGTTGTAAAAGACGGCCTTTTGTAACGCGTTTTGCCGCCTTCCGCATAGCCTCTTGCCTCGCGCCACATAAAAACTTGTCAGTATCGTGGCGCCGAACGATAATTTTATGTACTTTTGCACGAAGCAATACGGCCCGCGCCAGCTGTCGGCCTATACCTTATTATATTATAAGGCATTATGCAGTCAACGGTTTACGGCCATGATAAATTCACTCATAAACGACACATCTTATGAAAATTGCGGTAATAGGCGCCGGCGCAATGGGCGGCGCAATGGCAGAGGGATTCGTGCATAGCGGACGCTTCCTGCCGTCAGACATCACTGTATCAGCGCCACACGAGAGCACGCTCGAACGCTTCGCGGCGCTCGGCATACGCACAACCACCGACAACAGGCACGCCGCCGAGGGGGCCGACGTTGTGATAGTGGCCGTGAAGCCGTGGTTGGTCGAAAACGTAATAAGCGGAATCAAACCCATGCTCGACTACTCTACGCAAACCGTCGTATCCGTAGCCGCCGGCGTAAGCGGCGACAGGCTGACGGCAATGCTGGCGAAAGAGGACGGTTCACGGCCTGAGACATTCATCGCCATACCCAACATCGCCATATCAGTGGGCTGTTCGATGACGTTCATCGTAGCCGTCAACGGCGACGCTACCGCCACGGAAAATATTGAAGACATGTTCAACTCTGTGGGTTCGTCGCTCATTGTCGACGAGCATCTGCTCGGGGCCGGCACCGCCCTGGCCTCCTGCGGCATAGCTTACGCAATGCGTTACGTCAGGGCCGCGAGCGAGGGAGGTGTAGAACTGGGCTTCAAGGCCGGCGCCGCGCGCGACATTGTGTTGCAGACGGTAAAGGGCGCAGTGGCCCTTCTCCAGGCCAACGGCAACCATCCCGAGGCCGAGATAGACAAGGTGACAACCCCTGGCGGCCTCACCATACGCGGACTTAACGAGATGGAGCGCGCCGGATTCACCAATGCGGTGATACGTGGATTGGTAGGAAGCAAGTAGATTGACTTATAAGGAGTAAAGGAGTTAGGGAGTAAAGGAGTTAAGACAATAGTCTTATTTATTAATTTCACTTCGTTGTCACTTTGAC
>NZ_JACJJG010000077.1 GCF_016899855.1 Marseilla massiliensis | reverse complement strand
CATTTGTACTTGAAACTTCCAAGTTACCAAAATAACCGTCCGTGTAAACACACAAGTTGCAGCAAACCATATTCTTAAAGCCAACAAACACCTTGAATCTTTCAACAGTTTTCTTGCTGTAAAGATTCATCTGATTGTAGGCTCTGACACCGCCTATTGAAAGAGTGAGTTTGTTTCCCTCTACCGTTTCATAAATGGTAGGAACTTCAAAACAGAACATCATCCGCTCGAAGTATTGTGTCTTGTCACTCTCTAAGAGTTGGTTTGCTGGCTTGTGTATCGCTTCGGGGATTCTGCCTTTCACGATGTGCGAAACACGAATGTCAGGCTTGCCAATCGTTTCACCTGTAAAGAAAGTGTTTGCAGCTTCCCAAACCGTTTCAATAAAGGCATTGTGTGAAATTGTCAGTTCGTTGTCCTTACTGAAAACGGGTACGATGCAATCACTCTGCAAGTGCTGTAAATCAATCTCCATAGTGTTTGCCTCTATGAAGTGATTTACTTTCTTCATTTTTGTGGTTTCTTCTGAAACAATAGTTGCATCTTCTGCAAACTGCCCAAAGTTACCACGTCTTTTCTGTGCCATAGTTGGCAATAAAACTAAGTTTTCCATACTTGAAAATTTTTAATTGGTGAATAATTGAGTTTATCTTTTGTTTTTAGTCAAGAATGGTGGGGGGACTGAAAGATGTTGTGAAATCGTATGTATATGACATTCACCAATTTTTGAAATGTGATAGCAAGGGCAAATAGAGGGGATATTGGGAATGTATGTGCATATAGCTTTTTGCCTGTCTATTTATGGTTTGTTCTGTTGGACGGAAATAAAAGATAACGCCTTATCTCCTTATAATCAGCTAAGTTTAGAATAAAATTGTGTGTTGCTATATGTTGCAGTATTGTGGCAAATTATTAAAGACAATTCTGAAAAATATGCTTTATGAAGTAGTTTGGACGGGCTTAAAAGCAAAAAGAACAGCCTAAGCTGTCCTTTTAAATGGCTCACATTATAAATACCTGTGGCTCTTTTTTAGGTGGTATGATATAGTCCTTATTGGTAAGCACTTTGACGAAATAGTTTAGGCTGTTTATCGGTTCATTCAAATTGGGCAATCGCTGTGCCAACTGAAATTTGACGGAGAACCTTTTTATAAACTCTATGTCGTTTGCCTGCTTCAAGTCCTGTTGTGTATGAGGATATTCTACTGCTATCTGTCCTATCAACTCTCTTTTATAAGGTGGAGTTTCAAGCCCCTTAGTTTGGCAGAACAAGTCTATCGTATTATAAATTTCCTTATAAAGTGGTGGAGTGCCTTTTGGAAAATAGTTGGTATTTCCTTTGTCAAAGCAATCAAGCATTATTCTGTAACAGCCTTTGTGCCGTTCTATCAGATTCAATTCAATGCACTTGCTCATGTACTTCTGAATTGTACTGTATGAGATTTTCAAGTGCTTCGTCATTTCTCTAAGGCTGTAAAATGTCAGATTGCAGTTGTTTAGGCAAATGCCCTTTATAAGGAGGATAAAGCCTTTGATGTCCGTTTCTTCCTTTAAGGTAAGATTGTTAAAGTGCAGGTCAAGAAAACTTCTGCTTACTATGATGAAGTCCTTAGACGGAATATGTACCTTATAGAAATTCTTTGTTTTTGGCTCTCCATATTCACCTTTGATATATTTTCGTGTTATATCAACATAACCATGTTCTTCCGCTTTATGGAGATAATCGCTGACTGTATCAGTATCATATCCTGTCGCTTCTGAAAGCGTTTCCAACAGCACATTGGATTCACCTGTATTGTAGTCACTCTTAAAAAGAAGTGAGCAATAGGTGTAGGCTTCCTTATTGGAAAGTTGCTTGCCCAAATTTATAGGGAACACCCTATAATAGTTTTCGTCCTCTACTTTCATATATGTTGAATTTTAGTAGCTATTCTATATAAAGCTGCTGAAAGCCTGTATAGTTATGTTAATAGTAAATATAGTTAATAGTATGTCCTTGCCTTTTATATCACCTAATCCGGCTATTTTATATCAGTTTGAGAAACAGCATTAAACAGCATTTCAAGTTGGATATTTCAAGCAACGGATAAGGGCAGAATAGGACTTGCCCTCACACAAGCCCTATTACTTGCCATTATCGCTTTATCCCTCAAAATCCGCATATAAAGCCTTAAATGCTTCCACGTAAGATTTGGCTTCCATAGATTGCCCTTGCTTTGGAGTAAAGTGCTTATCCCATTGCTCTTTGTCTATAAGGTTTATTGTATCAATAACTTTCTGCTCGTCATTTCCGACCTCATTATAGTATTGTTTTAGCCCTTGTGCAAAGCGTCCGTTAAATCTGTCTTCTGATAAAAACTTATGCTCTTTCAAGGCATTCAGAATTTTATCACCTGTTTCACGGGTGGACTTGTTCAGTTGCAGTTTGCCATAATCAGATGTTTTCTTATAGCCCAACTGAATTGACTTTATTTGTTTGGAAGTCAAGTTGATTGTTCCAAAAGTGTAAAGTGCAAAGATAAAAGCTGCTTTGTATTTTTTGCACAATGAAAGAATGTAGTCCATTTCCTTGTTATTGGTGGATATTCCAGAGTTGTAGAAATCACCATTATTCCAGACTTTCCCATTGTTTCGCAAAGCTATGTAACTGACAATATCCATATTTGCAGGGATATGTACTTCTGTATAGGTGGGTTGCACTTCATTCAATGCCGGGAATTGGAGTGCCAAATCCCTATGTTGTCCGTCCTCACAAACCCCGTCATAGTTGAGATAATCTTCTTGTTTGACAACTTCCAATGTTATCTTGAAGTTGCTGATGATGGCTTCTCCTTTGCCTACATTCCGCTCAACTGACATTTTGAATAATTTTCTGTCACCTATCTTTTCAATGGCTTCATCCATAGGTATATATTCAATCGGCATGGATTCAATATAGCCCAAATTCTTGATTTTATTATAGCAAGCCCTTACGTTCTCTTTGTCAATGTTTTGACGGTTGCCCTCAATGAAGAGCAAATTAAGTCTTTTGTTCATAACTATTTCATTTTTATTGTTATTTACTATGTTCAAGTTCTCACCATTATTGATTTTAATTTCTTCCATGACTTTTTATTTTTTTGTTAATAAGACTTTTATTTACTTGTAACCATTCAGCTTATGCGCACTTGGCTTGCTGATTACGTTGCAAAGGTACGGCGGCTTGAAAAAGTATATAGTGAGTAAATTTCAATTGCAATTTTACTCCCCTTAAATTGAGAACAAGAAAAAAGAAAGAATCCTGCCACTCACATTGGAGCAACAGGATTCTCTTATAAGGGGTAATATGCTGTGTTTCTTAGTAATATATATCAGAGTGCGTTATGATTTGCTTGTTCTTGTATTGTTTTAAAAAGCCTTTTAGCGATTCTGCATCAAATTTGAAATTCTCATTAGTGGATAGGTGGGCGTAATATATCAGCTTTGAGATTAATAGATTCTTATTGAGCGAAACGGTTTCTCCTTTCTTCCGTTTGCCCTCAAATTGTGGATTAAGTTCAAAGAACTCTCTCATCAATCTTGCAAAGTACCATATAAGCACAGAGTTGGATTCCTCTTTTAAGTTGAATATGTCTTTGGCTTCTTCTGCCGTCCAGCCACGTATTGCATCTTCGTTTTGTTCGTAGGCGTGTTTCACCCATTTAAGGATACAGGCAATAGCATGGCTGTCCTCAATCTCCATTTTACCCTTGTCTGTTTTAATGGTGAGCTTCATTACTGAATCTTCATCTTCAGGGGTGAGATTGATAAACTTCTCAATAGTTCTCCTTGCGCTGTCCTTTATGGTGAATCCGTTTATGCACACGCTGCAAGCGAAGTCAAAACAGAATATGGCAAGTAGCCAAAATGCGTCTGAATCCATTTGCAGCCCATTTATAGTAGCTTGCAAGTCTTTGTCATTGATATAGTTCTCGTACTTATAAGGGCATAGTATTTCACCATTGTTGTAGCGTTCCGCAAATATGCGCATTGTTTCAAATGGCATATTCACATTCAAGATATTAGGATATAAAGGTGTGCCATCAGGTAGATAGAACGGTTCACCCTTGCCTCTTAATAGGCTTGAAATGTACTGAAACTGTTTCTCGTTGTTGTCATCTATTGGTAGTTCCATAGCTCTTTGGTTTTTAGGCTATAAAGGTAATGAAAAAAGTCCACCTGTCATTTTTACAAGCGGACTTTTCTGCATTTATAGTAAGTTTTTCATCGCTTTATCAATCTGCTCATTGTCAAAACTATCAAGATAGATTTGCGTAACTCTTTCAGAACTATGCCCCAATGATTCGCTAATTATAGAGGTAGAAACCCCTGCTCGTTTTAACACGGTAGCATAAGAATGCCGTGCGACGTATGTTGTCAACGGTATAGGCAACTGTAATTTTTCACCTATTTCTTTCAGGTGTTTATTTATCTTGGCCAAAACCTTATGTAACCTATTAGCAATTTGCACGTCTGTCTTATGTAAAGGAGAGAGAATAGGGAACAAGTAAGGTGATTTGTCATTTTGATATTTAGCTATTATTTCCAATGCCTTAACTTGTAATGGTACGTTTATCAGCTTCTTTGTTTTTTCTCGATTATAGATAAGATGACTTTCAACAATGTTGGAATGTTTCAACTTTGATATATCTATAAAGTTGATTCCTGCCGTAAGATAAGAAAACGTAAACACATCTATCGCCAAACATTCCATTTCAGACTTGCCTTGATAGTTCATTATTCTCATTACATCTTTCTTTTCTATGGCTCTTTTAGGTATCTGTCTACTCAACCGTGAAACTTTATAAGAACGGAATGGATAGCAATCATTTTTGATTGCGTGTTCAGCAATAGCCATGTTAAATACTGCCCGTAAGTGCCTTATTCTTGTGCTTATGGTGCTTACTGAAAGATTTTGCCCTTTCATCCATAACTCATATTTCTTTAACCAAGCTACATCAATGTCTGAAAATGGAATATCAAGATGTTTGTTGAACTTAATAAATGAATTATAAGACACTTCAAGCATTCCTGCATATCTTATTCTTCTCTCCTTTTTGAGATTCTGAATGTACGTCAGGTAATATTCGCCAACTGTCTTATGTTGACCTACATTAGAAGATGTTGATTCTAATAGGGTTGTAGCTGTAAAGTCTTTACCTGCTATTCGTTTGTCTAAGGCTACTCTCCGTATTTCATAGATTTTTTCGTTCATAAGGAGTATTATCCTCTCACGATTGGGACATTGAGTCTTTGGCAGATTTGTCTTGAAGTCCCATTGTTCTGTTTTAATTGAAATTCCAAGACTTTGGTATTTTCGTTTTCCGCCCTTACAGACACAAACCATTAATGGATGTTCACCATTGCTAAGTGTTTTTGACTTGTAGCACAACACTTTGATTGTTTCGCTCATACGGTTTACTGGTTTACATCTTGGTTTACATCAGACGTTCAAAACCAACGTATAAGCATGAAAAAAGCGGTTATCTGTATTTTAGATAACCGCCTGATTTTCAATGGCTTAATAAGTGATCCGTTTGGGGCTCGAACCCAAGACCCCAACATTAAAAGTGTTGTGCTCTACCAGCTGAGCTAACGGATCTTGCCGTACGACATGATTTCGTAAAGCGAGTTGATAATCAGTACTTTACGGTTATCTATCCAATTTGTCAAAGATGTATTTGCCTTAGTGTTTTTATCTGGTTTAACTCATGGTTTAACTCAGAGTCTTAACAAGAGGGGTTATTAATGTGATTTGACTTCAATTTTTGCAAAGGTACAATTATATCTTGAATATCAAAAAATTATCCAACACATTATTCAAATCTTGTCACAATGGACTTCATAGTTAACCAAAGGCAAATGTAAACAACAATATAATCATCCACTCATGCGGCGTGTGCCTACAACAAACGAAAGAAAAAGAAATGCAGCTTTTTTACAAGGATTTCAGGGTGATACTTATATATGTACCATATTGAAAGATAAAATCCTGCATTCTGTTTACCATGAACAAAGTTATTCAACAAAGAGAAAAGCTGCATATAAAGTGTTTATAGAAAATCTTTCAGCCTATCGGTAAGATATAGTGGAATGTTTATCAGGTTGTCATCCTTGCGTAAGTTCCTTGTCGAAAAACGTATTGCTATATCTGGTTCATATTTCTTTCTGTATTCTGAAAGGCTTTTGGCAGTTACACTGTTTCCTGATTTAACCTCAACTGGTATAATACTACCGTTATATTGCAGCATGAACTCTATCTCCGCAGTATTACCGGATGACCAGTAGAATTGCTCCTCACCGAACTGCCGTACAAGAGAAGTCAAGACATAATTCTCTGACAACACGCCTTTGAATTCTGTAAACAGCCTGTCGCCAAGCAAGACTGACGTAGGTTCAAGACGGAATTTAGAGCGCAACAATCCTACGTCGGAAAGATACATCTTGAAGTATGAACTGTTTTTGTATGCTGCCAAAGGAATGTGCGGAGTGTTGACGCAAAACACACGATGCGTAAGACCGGCAAGACATAACCACTCAATAGCGTTTTCATATTCACGTGCTCTTGCCCCTTTCTGTATTTCCGTGTAGCGGAACTTCCTGTTGTCACGCGCCAAATGTCCTTCAATATTATTCCATACGGCGAAAACACGTGGAATATCCCTTGCCGCTATGTGTTTGGAAAAGTCAAGAGAATATGCTATGAGGATGTTTTGCAGAATGGCATCAACCTGTTTCCAATCGTATGTGTCGGCATATCGGCTTACGGCTTCAGGCATTCCGCCAAGTACGAGATAGGTTTTGTATGTGTCAACCAACTTTGAATGGATTACTTCGGGCAGAGGCTCAATATCAGTTATGCCTTGTAATATTTCCGCCAAGTCGGGGTTAGTTGCTGCCAAGTACTCGGAAAACGAAACGGGATACATGTGCATGAAATCAACCTTGCCAACAGGAAACGATGCCCCTTGACGGTTCAAAGCCACGCCAAGTAACGACCCGGCACAAACAATGGTATACTCTGGTGTTTGTTCGCAAAAATATTTGAGACTGTTCAGGGCGTCGTTACATTCCTGTATCTCGTCGAGTATTACAAGAGTTCGCCCAGGTTCTATCTTCATCCCGGACACCATCGATAGCACGTTAATTAAGCGTTTTGGGTCTTTGGTACGGGCAAAGTCCTGCTTTATTTCAGGCATTGTGTCGAAATTGACATATACGCAGTTGTCAAAACATTCTTTACCAAACTTGTTAAGAACCCACGACTTGCCTACCTGCCTTGCACCCTGAAGTACCAAAGGCTTACGGAATCTGCTGTCCTTCCATGCTGCAAGGTCTTTCAATATGCTTCTATATATCTCCATTCATATCTATTTTTGGCAAATATACACATTTTATTTAGAAGAAAATGGCAAACAACACTTTTTATTGAAGAATGCAGTTTGGCATTAAACATAATTAATAAATAGCATTCCCCGTTTCTTAATAACAGAGAAGAAAAAATCAATAATTCAACCCAAAAGCCCAAAGAGGTATAACATTAGCGTACCCGCTCTCTATATCATCCTTTACAATATAACCTTCTTCAGCGTTTTCTATCTGCTTCTGCCCTTTCTTCCTGCCACCGATTTCAAACACTTTCTTGTCAATCTCAAAATAGGAAATGGACGAACTTGTAACATCGTTCATCACCCTCATCTGGTTCATGAAGAACGTCTCCCTTACGTTTCCTATGTCAGCATGTTCAGGCGAAAGAGCGTATATAAGATTGGTGTTGTCGAGATACAGTTTCTCAACTTTTCCCAATCCACGAATCCCTCCGGTAGAGTTCCTTAGCTGAGTTATCATTCCGGCGCGTTCCATATAAACGAGATAATTGGGGATGTCGTTCCTGCTTATTCCAGTCGCTTCTGCCAACCTTTGCATTACAGGCTTGAATGGAACGCTCTTCGCCACGACCATCAAGAGGCTTTTCAGTTTCTTTCCCAACGACACATTGGCTTGCAAGTGTGTAGGGATATCAACTTCCATTGTCTGGTTTATTACCTGAAGCAACTCCATTTCATATTCCTCGTCACGTCCGAAAGGATAATATCCCCTGCGAAGATAATCCTTGAACAAAGGCAAAGGATGTTTCACGTCGGGCAATACGGCTTTATGGTTCAATATTTCATCCAAGCTGCATACAGGTGCATTTATGCCGTGAAACAAATTCAGGTACTCACGGAACGACAACCCTTGCATCTCGTAAATCGGGAACCTCCGGCTTAAGTCAGCCATACCCTTGTATATGTCAAGTATTGACGACCCTGAGATGACTATCTGCAAATCCTCATAGCTATCATAAATCTGCTTCACCTCCCTCGACCAGCCTTCATATTTGTGTATCTCATCAATGAAAAGGTGCTTTCCTCCCATCTTGACAAAGTAATCTGCTAGGTCGACAAGGCTGTGTTCGGAAAAATATATGTGGTCGGCAGATACGTACAGTGTGTCAGAAGTATTCAAATTGAGCTTGATATGTTGTAAAATCATTGTCGACTTGCCAACACCTCTCGGTCCTACAATTCCGAACGCCCTTCCGTCCCATTTTATCCTTTCATACTTGTATCTGAGGAAGTCTGTAGGGGTGCTTTTCAGCTTTCTGTTGAAAAATTCATATAATCGTTCCATTCGTACATTGCATTAATTGACAGCACAAATATAATAATTTTGCATGAAATAAATGCAATATTACAAGATAATCGTACTAAAATAATGCAAAAAATGTCTGCCTATATTGAAAAATATTCGTAAAAATCTCTGTCTATACATTATTTTGAATATCTTAATCCGTTTATCAAGTACAAAAAATAAAAGAAGGACAGCCGTTTAGAGCCATCCTTCCCATTCAGTGTTAAAATTGTTCCTTGTTCACTTCCTGTCCGTTATCATACCAATAAACGTTCAAGTTCTCCGTAGTCATCCACTGGCAATTGTTTAACCTGAAGTCGTATTTGTCCTCAAGTGTTGACAGATATTCCTCGAAGTCGTCGTATTTTTCGGACTCTTTTACTTCCTCGTCCGTCAGTCGGATAATGTTCAAGGCACCGATGCAGAAGTCCAAAATTATAACATACCTTGGTTCCATAGCCTTTCTGTTCTTGTCAAGTGAATATTCGTCGCCATAGGATAGAGCCGTTTTATCTTTCCGTATGCTGTCATCCGGTTGTTTGCGTTTACGTTGACATTTAGTTTTACGCCGTTGATTGTGATATTGAAGTGATACCTAATCATTTTTGCTTTTGTCGTTTTATTGAATTTTCTTACTGTTATAACAAAAACAAGGATACGTGATTTTCGGTCTTTTGTCACATTTACCGTTGTCACATATCCCTGCATCTAAGAGAGTTTAATCTTTCAGGTATTCAAACGTTTACCAGAAATTGGAGTTTGTCAGAAGATGATTTTTCTTATAACCGCCTTTCTTGTCTTGTTGAATTTCCTGTAAAAGCTCAAATATTCTAAAATCAGACCGCTTGTTTCCTTAGCCATTGTCTAACCCTCGTTTCATAGCCCTCGCAATATTCCACGTTTTCGTCTATTACTGAAATGAGGTTGTCAAGATAAACGTTTTTTATTGTAATTCTGTTTTTTGGATTATCGTCAGGAGTAAGGGTAACAGTGAACGTATCCGAGCCTTCATCATATTCGACTCTTACATAACCCGTCAGCTTGAATCCCTGTACATGAAACTCCGTGCCATTACTTAAAGTCCTGACCGAAGCGAAGCATATTCCCCAGCTTAAAGGGATTACACTGTGCTGGAATATTCTCCAAATGTATCTTGCCATTGAAGGCTTGTTTCCTGTTATTTCCATAATAGTTGTAATTTCGTTTTTTTGCCGTTTTGAATTTGATGTTTTGTTGATTAAGATTACACTGAAAACCATCCGAATTATAAAAGACCGTCAATCAGCTTGTAAAAGACCGTGTTTTGCATTCCAATAGGCCATGTTTTAGAGCCTCGTTTGCCGTCTTTTGGTTTGTTGATTATTTCTTCGTGTTAAATGGTTGGTATTCAGCGACATAAGAGAGCATGATATTTGACTAAGCTGCATCTTCATTCCTTTCATAATAGAGTTCAGCCATCGCATCGTCACATATCATAGCGAAGTCGTCAAGTCCGAGCAAGGGGTATTCTTCATGATAAAAGGAATGCAGGTCAGTCGGTGTCAATGTAGGGTCTGAAATAAGCGAATCCCTTACCAGTTCATACATTTCCTCGTATTGTTCCCACCATACCAACTGGCAGTCATAACCCTTCATCCGTCCCGGTTCATGAGGATATACCTTGTTGCAGCTTGTGATTATGTGCTCAATGAAGTCAAGGCATTTCATCAGGTCGTTCTTGTCGGTAAACTCGTTGTCGGTATGTGGCTCATAATATCCGCATGAAACATTGATGCAGGAAACATTTAATCCGTTTTCCTTCAGCTGCTCAACGTCAGTCATCATCCCTTCGGTCGGTGTATAGCCAAACTTTTCAGGCGTTATGTCCTTTATGAAATCATCCGAACAAATGTCCATAAAACCGATATGAGTTATGACGTCCGTGTTTCCTCTTCTGTCCGGCTGTATTACAAAGCGGCAGTCGTTAAAGAATTCCATGTTTGCCTTTGAGCTTCCGATGCAACCAACTTCCTCACCTACAAAGAATGCAACTTTTATTTCGTTAAACTTCTGAAGGCATTGAAGGCACAGCCAAATTCCGTTTTTATCATCAGCACCCAGACCGCAAAAACTCCTTTCCGTGGGACTGTAACCAAATAACAAATCCTTCGTTTCAATTACCGTGAAGTCTGTAGGATGGTATTTCTGTACTTGGTCAAGATGCGCCACCATGCAGGGATAAGTTTTTGCAGTTCCCTTGGTTATGTAGATATTCCCAGTGTTCCAGTCAAGTTCCATCTTTGCACCTTGTATGTTCTTGTTGGTCCACTTACAGACGAAGGAAATAATCTTGCCCTCGTATCCTGACTTCGAGTGGATTTTATAAAGCTGTTTTAAAAGTTTGAAGTCCATAATTTTTATGTTTTGTTGTTGAATTTTATTCTTGATTTTATTGAAGAGAGATTAAAGGAGGGAGCCATGATGTTTTATATTGTTTTGTTGTTTTTTCATCACAGTTTCCTCCCTTTTCAGTGTTATGCGGCCTTAAGTTCTATTTGACGATGTTCCGAGATATAACAATCCTCGGCTTTCTCCTTGCATCCTTCCGAGCAGTAGCAGTTTCCCGTCAACTCTGATTCATGGCCGTCATCTTTTACAAACCATTCGCCGCACCAAGGACAACGGTCAACATCCTCCTCGTGATAGTACATTTCCTCTGAGTCAATCCATACAAATTCCCCAAGGTCGTCAACACTGCAACTGTATTCCCTTCCGTGGTACATTACAATCGTGGTATCGAAGTCACCATAACATTCATGGAACTCGTCATAGCTTTCATCATCGTTCTCCTCATACCCGTCAATACTTCCGTCTGTGGTATCAAGCTCGTAGTCATAACCGCTTACCTCGTAGTTGTATGCTTTCCCTGCTTCCATGTCGTACCACTTGAAAGAGTCCTGGTATGAAAGGGTGTCTTCAGTGCCCAAATCGCAGTCAATGTAGAAATTCTTGTCTTCCAACGAATTACCATATATGTCAACAAAGCTCCTTGAATGGTGGCAGTCATAACCTACTTGCTTGTATCCGTCTATGTAACCTCCTATTATCAATGCGTTCACCAAGGCCCGCTTCAACACGTCGTCCTGATTGGTTGAGTATTGTCTTTCAGCCAGCCTCCAGATTCTTTCCGTTCCTTCCTCGTAGACCTTGTTGAAGATTATGCACCTCGCTATGATTTTTCCGTGTTCGTTCTTGAGGTATGCTGCACTTGCGTCAACCGAATCACTGTAAAAGAAATGGTATCCCTTGTCTGTCATGCAACTGTAGAAGTCTCCATCGCACTTGTTTGAATCGTAAATATCCCTGAAATTG
>NZ_JACJJG010000076.1 GCF_016899855.1 Marseilla massiliensis | reverse complement strand
TTGGCCAAAAGGGTCAAAGTCGCGTGGCTTTTCCACCATCAAAGCGCATTGTGACGCTACAGGTCGGCGGCTTGAATACTCACAAACTTTTGCATCCTTGGGAAACATTTTCACCGGACACCTGGAAGGCATCCCATGCTGTGGCATTCCTCATCCGTCGGCACGCTTATTCCGCGAAGAACGCGAACTGATGAGAAAGGTTGTCACGCAGACATATCGTTGCGAAAATATCACGGCCGATGCTTGTCAGGACTTGCTTCACAGCATAAGGCAACGCAGAAACGCAAAAGGATTGTCGAAAGAAGAAATGGCCACTTTGTTTGAACTTCTCATTGCACGTATGCAAAGCCTGCCATATCCTGCGTATGAGTCCTGCGAAAAGAAATACAGTCGCTACGACTTGTGCAATGGCCTGCAACTGACCATAGCCAACAACTCGACCACTCATTGCATAGCTATACGTCCCAAAAATTATAAAGGAGAAAAAGACATTGACCAAATTTCAATGCCACACGTGAGAGAATTACTCACATGCTTTGATAAAGCAAATTATGCCAATACACCAGTTTGGTTAGGCGTGAAGGATTTTAACACCCTGACACTGGAAAATGATATAGAAGATTTGGCAAAAGATTTGGTGAACGAAATGAAGAAACTCATTTCTGAAATCTATACGATTCTGCCACCTTCCCGATAAAATCCATCGAAGTCACCCTTCACTTTTCCATCGTCCTCTCCAGCTCCGCCCATTCCATCTGCGAGGGGACGATGGTTCGTTTCTACGTCCGCCTGTATTCGGGTAGGCTACCATTGCCCAGACTAAGCACAACGTTCATTAGCCATCATCGTGCATGATCGTCGAAGCCGACTTGTGTCAGTAGTTCTTTTAGTGTCATAATTATACGTGATTCGGTTATGAGAAGATGTCGTAATAAGTCTGTATGTCTCTTTTGCGTAAAAGCAGCCGCATACTTTGTTGCATGAGCGAAGAAGAACGGTTGTCGGTCTGCTCCCATAGTTTATTGTGCGAAGCAAAATCAGTCAAACGGTTGAACAAGTCATACATATTCATGTTGCTTTTTGCTTGTTTTGCCGGGACGTGTAAGTTTTTTGTTTTATACATTTCCAAAAGTTTGATGTACGGCATCAGCTGTTCCGCCAAGTCTTCGGGAGCACCATGTCGCAACAAAAGATTCTTGCCGCTATGTACCTCCGACACCGAGGCTGGTGTATTGTTGGCTGTAACCAACGCATTCTTAAACGAATTCCAGTTCCGGGCAGTCAACTTTAGACTGTTGGCTGAATTGATAATCCCTGTTATCTTTTTATCATCAATCTTGTGTATGCGTTCCAATGAGTTTTCTGAAAGTTGCATCTGCCCGTTCGTGCAAATCAGTCGGAGGTAATAGTTGCCAAGCTCTATCTCTCCAAGATTCCATTTTAAATATAACCCGTTAGTAACAAACTCATCGTCGCTGAAAGGTGCATCGTGTTGTGGACAGATAGGCATCAAGCGTATGATCATACCATACGCAGCACAGGCGGAAGCCTGCATTTGGTCAACCTCATAACCGTATTTGTCGGCAAGTATCTCGACAATATCGAAAAAAGTGCGCATGGGTATCGCCTCATCGTCTAATGGCACAATGCCGTCAACTATGTATTCGACAGCATTGGCTATTAGCGCGAATTTCTTTGGATGGGCCACGCAGTTGGCCATGGCAAAACTGTTCCTCAAATTCTTCACGACGTCGTTTCCGTAAGCCTGCTTTACTCCTTCACACTGGCGGGGTGAAAGTCCTATCAGTTGGTCGAGTCGGTTCTGCACGTTCGGGGTTAGCATAACAGACACACCTCGAATGTTGTAAAAATTCTCACTTTCGGCAATCAGTTCATTCTTGTCCATCACGATGTAAGGAGCCTGTTCTTGCAAAAGTGCGTCACGCCTTGATACATATTCTTTATTTGTCATCACTTATGTTATTAAAAAGTTTATTGAATTTGTCTGCATATTCATGAAGTTGCGTACTGACCTCGTTTTGAAGTTTCCGCAACTTTTGATCGTTGTAAAACCGTTCTTCATCAAAATACACATCTCCGGTCTGACTGAGACTGTAATACAACTTCACACCAACATCACCACGCCGATGTTTGGAGAATGTAACATAACGGTCAGAATAGATGTTTTTCGGATTGTCGAGCCGCAACTCCATCATGGCGGTTGTCATGTGTTTCAATCTGTTACTGCCAATGAAAGCACCGCTTTTTGTCACCTGTTGTATGGTTAGGAAGGAGGTATGTACTCCCCTCTCGTTTTTCGCCTTGTTTTGCTTTTTTATGATTGATAATAACAAGCTTTCGGATTTTTTCAACGTAATATTCTCTTCTTCTTTCACGATGCCTTGTAGTTCGTAAAAGGAATCAATCGCAACGATATCCCATCCCATACGCAATGCTTCCTCAAAGTCGTCAAGGGCATGTGCGTCGGAATCAAATTCAGCTTCAACAAACATAATATCCAACTCGCCGAACTTAGGATAGCGCTGTACGTAAATGGCTAAGTCGATTTCGTTCATCTCTGCGCTTACAAAAAGCATCCTCACATTAGGTTGTATTCTATGAATGTTTGCCATTAAATCAAGAATGATAGTGGTTTTACCTACACCGGGATCTCCGATAACCATGTAGTTGACTCCTTTCGGAAGGCCACGATAACTGCACAACAACAAGTCCAACACTGTTCCAGATAAGTAGTTAACGAACAGATTTTTGTCGAATATTATATCCTTGACCTTTACTATCTTTTTCATTCTTAGCATACTGTTATGGACAAACAAAAAGTCGATTATAATTGTCTAATATTATTTCCTGCCCAGGTCTAACAGGCAGGGCCAAGTTGTAATCGAGCAGAAACTTGTTGCCGGAGTTCAGTTCATTCTGCGTGTCATACCGGACAGCATAGACATCATGTTCCCACCCAAATAGATCATCGTTATACGTTTGGGCGAAACGCACGGCATACATCGTACCGCTGATGATGGGGCATTGGGCCACGATGACCGATTGGGTCAAAACGACCTGCATACGACAACGCGCCACTAATCTCGTGGGGTTGGCTTTCACGCCGAAGGGATGCTCGGACAGGATGGTTCCGCCCTTGGCGATTATTTCATCCTGTAAAGACTTGTTCACCTTGGGATGCGTGATGTCCAGGCCCGAGGCCACCACTGCTATTGTCTGCCCGCCTACATCGAGGCAGCCCCGATGGGCGGCCGTATCGCAACCCAAAGCCAAGCCGCTGATGACGATATGTCCTTGCTCGCCCATCTGTTTGGCAAGCCCGTAGGCCATGTCCAATCCATCTTTGTCCGCGGCACGGGCACCAATGATAGCCACATTGTCCTCACGGTTGGGCAAATCCTTATTGCCAAGCACGTGAACAAGTGGCGGTGCGTCTTCTAAATGGCGGAAGTGATGAGGATACGCTTCGCTATAATAAGGAATAGTGACCACTCCGGCTTTTGCCTGTCTATCCAATATCCGTTTTGCCTTGTCGAGTTCGCGGATGGACATGGAAGCCGTTTCTTTCAATGAATATCTTTCGCCTTCCCTGTCTTCATATAGTTGCTTGGAAGAATACCCCAACAATTGCAGGCATAATAGTTCTTCTACTGAAAGGCAAGAAACCCTCCACGTTCCCATTTTATTTTGCCCCTTCTTGACAGTCTCTTTCCAATCTTCTCTATTTTTCATAAATGGTATTTTATTTTGCGGCAAAGGAAACCTTTCGATGCGCCGAATCGGAGCATAGGCTGATTATTTTTTTTCGTCTGCTTTCGTTTGCATTACTCTACATGTGGTTCGAAAAATTATAATAGAAATAAAAATATCTCCGCCTTGTGCTGCGATTTGGCACTTTCATGACGGATCTTTGTACCATCAAACCAAATAGGAGGAATAGAATGAAACTGGCAGAAGCATTAAGCATCCGCGCTGACCTGCAAAACAGAATCGACCAATTGAAGAGTCGGCTGAAGTACAGCGCCAAGGTGCAGGAAGGTGACCAACCTTCTGAGGATGTGAACGAATTGTATAAAGAACTGGATGAATGCCTTTCGCAATTCGAGGGGATTGTTTATCGGATTAACCACACCAACATGCAAACCGTGCACGAAGGAGAAACTCTCACTCAGATGATTGCCCGCAAAGACGCATTGAAGTTGCGTCTGACAGTAATGCGCGACCTCTTGAAGCATGTTGTTGAAAATGACCGTTACGGACGACAGGAGATAAAATATGTCCGCACGGTGGATGTGGGCGAACTGAGAAGGGTGACGGACAACTATTCCAAACAACTCCGAAACCTGGACATGAAGCTGCAAAGCCTGAATTGGTCAGTAGACTTAATTTGACATGAGAAGGCGTAGTCCTTCTTTGCATCAGACAATGGCGGCACTTCCTTGTCGCATGACAAGGGCAACAAACCAAGGTGGCAGCTGGTAGAGGCATGGTTATTACTGCGCATCTCCAGCACAGCGTACAAACGCATTCACGCATACGACCCCTGGGGGAAGATTATTGCGCATTACCTTGTGCCGATTGTTTTTGGAAAGAGGACGAGGGTGGGTTGAGGGAATTAGTATCATGATAAAAAATAGTGTTATGACATTCAAGGAACTGTTTTCGCAATTTAGTTTTGCTGAAATAAGTCCGGCATTCTTGAATCTATGGCAAACCAACGAACCGAAGTTGGCCGGGCAGCTTGATTTGGACAAGTGGGAAAGAATTTATCAGAAAGTGCAAGCGTTGGAGGCAAAATCATCCCCCTATTACATCCGCTTGGGATGGCGTTGGGAAACCTGTAGTCCGATGATAGATATGAACTGTTCTGTATACGACAAAGCGGACAATCACCTCGACTGCCCTATGGCCTGCTACCCTTCGTGGTCGGAAATAGCTGGTATGGAAGTGGTGGTAGAAAAAGATATCGTGATCACGCCACAAGAGCTTGTCGCGGGCTTGCTATGGGAAATCACGTATTTCGGCGGAACGGAAGAGATTGCACAAAAAAATATGGATAGGACATTTCACGGAGGAACAAAATGAGACGAGAGAATATTGGCATGTTCATTTGGGAATGTCTTATTTCTGTCTTCATGGACATGAAACGAAAAAAGGTTGCCGCAATCATTTGGGCATGTATTGTTTTTACCCTTATTTTTTTCCTGCTTGTCTCGCTTAACGGAGAAATGTCGGAAGAACGGTGGGTAAGAATAGATTTTTAATAGTATAGAGAAATGGAAGAATCAAATAGAGAAGAATTGATACGAGTTATCAAGGATGAACAGGAAATAACAAAAGATTATTTCATCAATGTAGCCCAAGCAAAAGGATTGATTAATTTAGATTTGAATGATTTCAGAAAATTCGCTGATAAGTATAAACTCGTAATGCAGATAACCGTTGATGCCCGCATCTCGGTTTCCGCTCAAATAGAAATTGCGATGGAGGAAATAAGGAAACATGGGATAACTGTGGTATCAGCCATTATTCTGTCTGTCTCGTTCAACTCTTCATATTCGTTGATGATGAAGGAGCTTGAGAGTGTATCAGATTGTTTAAACAATTTGACAAAACAAAATATAGAGGTGATATGGGGAATACAAAAATGTGTCAACATTTTAAATCAATGCAGTGTATCTTTGTTTGTCTTCGTATAATCAAACTCACTAATTAATAAAACGGCATGAATGATATTAATGAAATATTCTTTGACAATCACGGGCTGACTTCCACATCGGCATCGCATTTGGCGGATTTGGCGCAAGAGGTCATAGCCGGAAATGAGGCAAAGTTGAAAAATATGACTTTTTTGACTACGAAAGTCGACATTGTAGGTTCGGCTTCCGAATCAGGGAAAACCATCTGTGTCGGCTATGACGGGAATATGCTGGCCCAGGTGCGTCCGCTTTTGGAAGAAATAGCCTCAATGAACGCTTTTTGCGCTTGGATGAGGGAAGCAGTCAAGGCTAAAGACAAAGAATTAAAACAGGTGGCAAACTTCACATTTGAAGAATGGTGTACGCTTCAAGGAGTCGAAATACCTTCCAGTCCATCCTATCCGAAGGAAACGACGGAAGCGGATATCATTGCTCAAATGAATATCAAGGAGCGTAACCGCTATCTGCAATTGGAAGCCGTAGCAGCTACTATTGGGAAATATATCCATCCCGGAGGCCAATTCTCTTCAGCCCGTGAAGAACTCCAAAACAGAATCATGAAACCTTACAGCACCGATGGCAATGGAAAAGACACGCTGATTTATGCTCATGTCCCTTCCGTCGAACCGCAAAAAGTAGAAGAAGTGTTTTTCGAGCTTCAAAAATGGCATCGTCAGAATGAACGGGAACTGAACAAAATGAAGTTTGCTATCAAAAAACAAGCTGAGAAACAGACTTTAGAAAATACCCATCAGTTCAAACAGGAATTGGAACGTGAAAAACAATGCTACATGGCGTTTTTCACCCAATACAAAGAATGGCAACTGAAAGAGCAGGAACGCATCTCTAAGTTGAAAATCAATGTACCGGAAGCCTTGCAAGAAACTTATGACCGCCTGAGTCGGCTTGAAGAATAAAGAACAAGGTGTCGCGAACCAGCATCTCAATGGATGCCAATCACGGCTTTGATGGGGCAGGAGGTTGTCGCTTTTATTTAGGAATTAGAACATAGAATGTCTAACTAACAAACGGCGGATGTTTATGGGTATAAAAAACATCCGGTCTTGGACTTTGGCTTTACCTGTGTCTTTGTCTTGGTATTCCTGCAAAAGGAATGCCGTATTGACAATCTCTGCCCCTAACTTAAATTGGAATATAATGGAACATTTGAGAAATGTATTAGGTCGACCGAAAAGAAAATTCACATCTTGGGAGAAGGTTTATATTGGTTTTATGGCAATCGTCCTATCAAGCAAAATAGTATTATATATTTTTTGCGGATTACGGGATAAGCAAAAAGACTAATCTGATATTGCATATTCACGTGAATTCTTGCCTAATAGGATATACGACAAAAACAAACTTCCAGATTTCAATCAAGATATTGTCTTTTATACTTGCCATTACATTATGCTTGTCGCAAAACTATAAATTATTTGCGACCAATAATATGAGGCTTTATTTGGCATTACTTGTAGGGATACTATGTGTCCAACAAGCTTAATCGCAACATTTAACCCCCTAATTCTTGCGTAAACAATGCGTAAACAAACGGTTTAAGTTAGGGGTATTTAGTGAGTTTCATAGGAGATAGTAAAAATCGTAACTATCTGATAATTAATTAAGATTAGCAAATCGAACTATCACAGAAAATCATCTTATCGTTCTCATAATCTGGAGGTCCCAGGTTCAAGCCCTGGATGGCCCACCGATAAACTCCTGTAAGTCAATGACTTATGGGAGTTTTTATTTGTTCTTGTAGGTATTGGATTATGGCGAAAACAGGTTGAAACCAGCCTTAAACTGCGAAATGTTGGTCTATTGTTGTTCCCAAATTATTTGAGATAAAATGCTGACATTCAAGGCAGAAGTGCTGAAAAGCAAGCAGAAAAGCGACGGTACTTATAATGTAAAAATCAGAATGACTTACAACAGGGAGGTTAAAAGATTGTCTACCAATATTTTTGTCAAGCAAGAAGATTTAACCAAGTCATTCAAACTGAAAAATCCAAAGTTCATAAAAGAAGCCGACGCAATAGTCAGGTATTATCAAGAAACGTGTACAAAACTGCAACTTGATATCAACCATTACACTTTGGATGATATTTTAATCCGTCTGAAAGGTGAACAGAAGAAAGCCCAAGAGATAGACTTCATCCAGTTCAGCAGGGGATGGATAGCCCATGCAACAATCAAGGGAGTTGAAAACTACACATCTGCCATCAATTCTTTTGTGCAGTTCCTTGGCAAAGACAATCTGTGTATTAACAAACTGACTACCTCTTTATTGAAAGACTTTATAGACTATCTTGTCAGGAGGAGAGATGAAAAAGTCAAGCTGCTCATGAAGCAAGGTAAAAGAGTACCATCCAACAGAGTGGTTTCCTTGTATCTTGGCAGTATCAGGCATTTGTTCAACGAAGCAAGGAAACAATATAATGACTATGACAGGGACATGATACTCATCCCTCATTCACCTTTTGACAACTTCAAAATCCCTAAACAGGAAGCAACAAGAAAGAGGGCTATATCAGCAGAGCTAATCAAGAAAATATACAAGTTGCCTTACCGTTATAACAGCAGGGGAAAAGAAATAAAAGGCAGGTACAACCTTGCCAAGGACTGTTTTATAATGTCTTTCTGCCTGATAGGCATGAACACGGCTGATTTGTATAACTGCACGGAATTGGATGATGGTGTAATAACATATTATAGGACTAAAACCACCAGCAGGAGGAATGACAATGCCAAGATGAAAGTGAAAGTGCCTGCATTGATAATGTCCTTATTTGAATTAGTCAAGATGAAAACTTACATCAGCTTACGCGGCATGATCGGCAAGTTCTTTATCATCTGTATCGCAAACGATAAGTTTTGCATCCATGAAAAGCTTAGCATTCTTAATGTCGGAAGCAAAATTATATCTGCCGTTACCGACAGCAACGATTATTATTGGCATAATTTGAAGTTTACTATTTATTATCAAAAATGAAATTAACTTTAAAAATTGATTCCTATAGAATTCCGTTACAATAACCCATCTCCTCCAATCCGCAGCCTGCATCTTTCAATTCCCTCAGAAACAACCGTGCGCACATCTCGGCATCATCGCCTGCCCGGTGGTGCTGACCGTAAGATATCTTGAACTGGTCGCAAAGGTAATCCAGACTGTTGCAACCGAAGTTGTAGAGCCTGCGTGCGGCACGGAGGGAACAATAATAAGTGATGTCGGGCTTCTCCATACCGTATAGTTCCAACGAGTGGCGGATGCAACCGATGTCGAAAGCGGCGTTGTGAGCCACAAGCACGGGCGTGTCTTTAAGGTATTCACAGATTTCAGCCCATACTTCCGGAAACTCAGGAGAGTTAACTGTATCATTCGGGCGGATACCGTGTATCTGCATATTCCAATAACTGTAACTGTTTCCTTGCGGACGGACGAGCCACGAACGGGTTTCCACTATCTCCCCGTTACGCACCACACAGATTCCGGCTTCACAGATGGAAGCGCGTTTACCCGTGGCTGTCTCAAAGTCGATGGCTATGAAATTTATTCCTTGCATGGTTTATCCTCCTCTTCCCAAGTGTAATAATCCAACATGTTTTTTGCGAAATTGCGCATTTCGTTGCGCACTGATTCAGGCTCCAGCACTTCTACTTGGTCACCTTGAGCAAGCACCAACTGATAGAAGTCGAAAGTCGGCTTCAGGTGATATTCAAAGAGCGTGGACTCGTCATCGCCCTCTATCTCACGCTGCGACTCATGCAGCGGCAATGTACGCAGATAGTCGGCAAAACCGCCATAGGCCAAGAGTACGATGCGCCGGATGGGCCCGTCCGACGTGATTACTCCACAACATCCTTCAAAATACCGGTTTACGTCGAAGTTTTTTTTCATCTTGAACGTCTTGCCAGTGTCCTGGATATCCGAAATGCGGTCGAGGGCATACACCCGGTAGACATCGACAGGCTTGATACCTTTCTCTTTGTTCCGCTCCGAATAGTACGGACTGCGTGCCACCACGTACCAACGGCGCTTCACCACTTTCAGGCAGTAAGGCTCGATATCAAACGTGCTGGCTTCCGGCTTGCCGAACCCTTGGTGCGTGATGCTCAGCACGTGGTTGCGCCGCATGGCCTCGGCAATGGGAGTGAGCCACGTCTGCCCCGAGGGAATATTCTCAAAAATAATCCGGTCTTCCAGTTTGTTGTCCGCCTGGATTTGGTTCAGCGTGGCGTATGAACTTATCAGCCAGCTTTGCAGATTGCTACCCTCCAACCGTTCAGGCTCGTCAATGTAATACCGGTAACCGTCCTTCCGGTCGCAGTCAATGTACACGTCAAAGATGTCCTTGATGGCTTTCTGGTGATTGTGGAACGTGCGCAGAGGCAATTCCTCACCGTAGCCCAGTCCGCTTTCCTGCCAAAGCTCGCTGATTTCCTGGAACGTAAGGCGTTTGTATCGGCGAAGGGTATCTATCAGCCAGACATAGCGCCCGAAGAGATTTGCTGCCATAATCGTGCTTTTTTGTTTAGGTTACAAATATAGGGATATACTTGTGAAAAATTGAGGCATAACTACAAATTATTCGTTTTTAGACAAAAATTTCCATGCTCTGCCATGTTCTGGCACTTCATGTGTGTTACTTTGCATCCGTAAATATGTCAAACTTAAAAAATCAAACGATTGTGTCTATTCGTAAAAGGTGGCCTTTGGCCTTGTGAAAAGTGCCCTTTTACATAATAAAATGCCGTCTTTCGTGTTCTGAAAGACGGCATTTTGGATTAGCAAAAATACGCTTTAAATTCTTACAATCAGCATTGAATATATGTTATTGTGATTGAAATTGTAAGTGATTAGCGCATTATATTCATTTAGCCATGTATTATTATTTCTGCCGTTTTTAATGGATTAAAGTCAATCTCATGCCTTCCCGAACCGCACCCGACGGCTTTCACGGATACATTACGTAACCGTGAGGTTGCCGTGTGGTGACGTGCTGGCGGCACAATGGCGTCAGAAATACTCCTTGAGCTGTGCCGCCAGTGAGGCAAGTTCCTGCGGGCTGCCGTTGCCGTAGCGCTGCCATACGCCGCGGCAGGCTGAATATAAGGCTTCGTCGTCGGGTCTTTTACGCTTCAGGTAAGGGTCACATGCCTGGAAGGCGGCAAGAATCCCGACTATCGTGGCAGCCTTAAGATGTGTCAGGCGGGCCGTCTCCACAACCTCGGGCGTCTCCGCCACCATCGTGACAGGCGTCAGCCTGAAGTACAGGTCGAGCACTACGATAAGCGTAACGGGCATTATGTCGGTGTGTCCGGCTATGGGACGAAAGTCCATCTCGAATGTCTCGTTCACCTCCACGCCGTCATAGAACACGCCGTCGGTGCTGAATCCGCGCATCTGCCGCAGCGTCCTGACGTCACGCCCCAGGCGTTTGGGGTTGCCGGCATAGCGTTCGCAGAGCCGGCGCAGGTGCGGCGTGTCGGGCCGGCGCAGTCGGAACATCTGCTCGTAGAGGAACTGCGGCGGTATGTGCAGCTCAAGGCTGAGCTCCACCATGCCGCGCGAAAACATCGGCTTGACGCCTTCCGGCCGCCGCAGGTACAGCTTCATCAACGGCAGCCAATATTCATCTGTCCATAAGGGGTGTGTTGTCATAATGGCAATGATTATTTGAGGGTGAGAAGGTGAAAAGGTGAGGAGGTGAGAAAAAGTTTCTTTGCTTTGCGTCTCACTTTCTCACCTTTTCACTTTTTCACCTTTTCGTTTATGTCTTTCATCTTTTTCAGCCTTTCGGGCGAGTATGTGCGGCTGTGCCGGTCGATGAAGTCGAACAGGGCGTAGGCCATGTCGAGCTGTGCCGTACGCATGGGTTCGCTCATCAGGTCGGCCTCGGCGTTATACAGTTCGGCCAGCATGTTGAGCCGGTCGAGGCGCTCTTCCTCGTGGTATTTCTCCACCCACCGCATTATGTCGTCAAGCGATGCGGTGTGGAAGAAGGCGTAGTCACCCAGGTATTTCTCGTACATCAGGCGCATGGCCTCCTGCCTCTGGCCTATCTCTTTCTTCTCTAAGAAGCGCTGAAGGGCGGCCATGAACTCGCGAATCAGGCGCTGGATGTAGTCTCGTTGGAGCATAGTGACTGTTTTGTTTTTATTTTTTAGGAGTTAAGGAGTTAAAGGGAGTAAAGGAGTTAAGACAAATGTCTTGCCTGGTTCGTAAGCATGTAAGTTCTTTTTTTATTATTTTTTCTTCTGATAGACAGGGCATTTGTCTTAACTCCTTTACTCCCTTTAACTCCTTAACTCCATTAAATATTCATACAACTTCTTGTAAAACGGGTG
>NZ_JACJJG010000075.1 GCF_016899855.1 Marseilla massiliensis | reverse complement strand
GGCCGACAGGCTGTCGTGTGAGATAAGTTCGCTAAAGAAAAAGGGACGCATGTACGTAACCCTTGAGCTTGCCACGTTCGGCCTTGCCGTGGTGGCAGCCGTGGTCTACTGCGCCTACGGCATGCAATGGCCCTACCTTGCGGCTACCGCGGTAATGATGGCGGCATACGCCGCAGTGCGCTCCTGCGACGTAAGGAACGGACGCAGGATAGAAAGCCTAAGGCGGCTGCACTCGGTCTACACCAAGGAGAGGCGGTACATGGAGGGCGACTACTCGTGCTTCGGCGGCGGAAGCAGGTATATCGACCCGTCGCATGCCTTCACTTTCGACATGGACGTGTTCGGACACGAGTCTCTTTTCAACCGTATCAACCGCTCGGTGACCACCGGCGGCAGCGACACGCTGGCCTCATGGCTGGGCAACCTGCCCAAGGACAAGGCCCAAACGGAGCGCCGCAGACAGGCCGTAGACGAGCTGGCGGGCATGGAGAAGTGGCGCGCCGAGTTCATGGCAGACGGCCAGGGCACGACCGACAGCGCCAACGGCAAGCACAAGGAGATAGACACTGCGGCCATACTTGACGCCGTAACCCAGGTAAGCGGCATGGACATAGCGCCCAAGGCGGGGCAGGCGTGGACATTGGGCGTGGCAATAGCGGCCCTTACAGTATTCGCCCTGCTCATCATACTGTCAGCCATCGGCATTATGCCGGGCACGATAGCCGCGCTATGGGGCGTGGTACAGATGTTTATCGTGATAGGACTCAACGCCCGCTCGATACGTAACATAAGCCGCGCCGTGGAGAAGATGCACGCCAACCTGCGCACGTACATCAGCCTGATACGCCGGATCAGCGACGCCGGATTTGCCTGCGCCGAGCTTAAGGAGTTGCAGGCAAAGCTGTCTGACGGCGACGGCGGAGCCCTTGAATCGTTCGGCAAGCTGTCGGGAATACTTGACAGCCTCGACCGGCGGGGCAACTTCATCGGGCTGATACTGTTCAATATGTTTGCCCTGAGCGATTATTTCCTCGTGCGTCGGTTCCTCAAATGGCAGCGACTTTACATGCGAAGCATTACCGAATGGACCGACTGCGTTAGCCGCGTTGACGCCCTCGTGTCGATGGGAACGTTTCGTTTCAACGAGCCAAAAGCCACGACGGCCGAGGTGATAGAGGCCGACGAGGTGGTGTACAACGCCCGAGGACTGTACCATCCATTCCTTGGCGACAAGGCGGTGCGCAACGACTTCAACATCAGCGACGGCCACTACTACATCATAACGGGCGCCAACATGGCCGGCAAGAGCACCTTCCTGCGCTCGATTGGCGTAAACTACATCCTCGCAATGAACGGTATGCCGGTGTTTGCGGACAGCCTTCGGGTGTCAGTTTTCAACCTGTTCAGCAGCATGCGCACGTCAGACGACCTGAGCCGGGGCATAAGCTATTTCAATGCCGAACTGCTGAGACTGAAGCAACTGCTTGACAACTGCCGCCGTGCGACACGCACGCTCATAATACTTGACGAGATACTGAAGGGCACAAACTCGCTCGACAAGCTTAACGGGTCGCGCCTTTTCCTCAAGGCCGTGGCCCAACTGCCCGTCACGGGGATAATTGCCACCCACGACCTCGAGCTGTCAAAGATGGAGAATGAGGAGAACGGGCGGTTCCATAACTGGTGTTTCGAAATAGAACTGACTGACAACATCACCTATACTTATAAGATAACGCCAGGAGTCGCACGCAACCAGAACGCCACGTTCCTGCTTAAGAACATACTGAAAGACACGTAGACGCCAATACGTAAGATACATGATAAGCCCCGTTTGAAGATTATAAACATATAAAAATCTACAAAACGGGGTTTTATTTTATTTTGTAATAAAACACGAACAAATAGATTACAAATAGAAACTTCACTGGTGCTATTTTGATAAAAATCATAACACAAACCTAAAAAGGTTGCAAAAAGTTAAACAATTCACGCTTAAAAACACGGTCAAAATGAAAGTATTTTTGTAATTTTGCAATCAATTTGATACGTGTTATTAGTTTTTACAACTTAAATGCAACTAAGAAATGGGAAATGGATTGTATAATGCCGAGTACGAGCACGACGCGTGCGGCGTCGGAATGGTTGTCAACATTCATGGCAATAAGAGCCACGAACTGGTTGACAATGCGCTGAAAGTACTCGAGAACATGCGCCACCGCGGCGCCGAAGGAGCCGACAACAAGACCGGCGACGGTGCGGGTATAATGTTGCAGATACCCCACGAGTTCATACTTCTTCAAGGAATACCAGTCCCGGAAAAAGGAAAATACGGTACGGGACTTGTCTTCCTGCCCAAGGACGGCAAGCGCCAGCAGGACATCCTGAGCGTGATGATAGAGGAAATCGAGCGCGAAGGACTGTCGCTGATGCACCTGCGCAACGTGCCGACGGCGCCTGAATGCCTCGGAGAGACGGCTCTCGAAAGCGAACCCGACATCAAACAGGTGTTCGTAACTGGCGTCACGGACGACAAAGTGCCGTCTTTTGAGCGTACACTGTACCTCATCCGCAAGCGCATAGAGCGCCGCGTGAGCGACAAGGACTTCTATGTCTGCTCGCTGTCATCCAAGAACATCGTGTATAAAGGTATGCTGTCGAGCCTCCAGCTGCGCCAGTATTTCCCCGACCTTACCAACAAATACTTCACCAGCGGCCTCGCCCTGGTACACTCAAGGTTCTCTACCAACACGTTCCCAACGTGGAGCCTCGCGCAGCCTTTCCGTCTTCTGGCCCATAACGGAGAAATCAACACCATACGAGGGAACCGCGGCTGGATGCAAGCCCGTGAAAGCGTGCTCAGCTCTGACGCCCTCGGCGACGTCAAGGAGCTGTCGCCCATAGTGCAGCCGGGCATGAGCGACTCGGCCAGTCTTGACAACGTGTTCGAATTTTTCGTAATGTCGGGACTCTCGCTTCCCCACGCCATGGCGCTGATGGTACCCGAGAGTTTCAACGACAAGAACCCAATATCGGAAGACTTGAAGGCCTTTTACGAATACCACTCTATCCTGATGGAGCCGTGGGACGGCCCCGCCGCGCTACTGTTCAGCGACGGCCGCTACGCAGGCGGTATGCTCGACCGCAACGGATTGCGCCCCGCGCGCTACACTATCACCAAGAACGACATGATGGTGGTGGCCAGCGAGGTCGGCGTTATGGACTTCGACCCGTCTGAAATAGCGGAGAAAGGACGCCTACAACCGGGAAAGATACTGCTCATTGACACCCAAGAGGGAAAGATTTACTATGATGGAGAGATAAAAGAGCACCTCGCCGCAGAGCATCCTTACCGCCGTTGGCTGTCCACCAACCGTATCCAGCTGGAGAAACTGAAGAGCGGACGCAAGGTGGACAACGCCATAAGTGACCTCGTTCGGCACGAGCTCATGTTCGGATACGGCGCCGAGGACATCGACAACACCATCATTCCGATGTGCGTCAACGGCCAGGAACCTACCGCAGCGATGGGCAACGACACTCCGCTTGCAGTGCTGAGCGACCGTCCGCAGGTGTTCTTCAATTACTTCCGACAGCAGTTTGCGCAGGTGACAAACCCCGCAATAGACTCAATCCGCGAGAGCCTCGTCATGTCGCTGACCGAATATATCGGCCGAGTAGGCTCCGGAATACTACGCCCGGACGAGTCAAACTGCAAGATGGTGCGCCTGCCCCACCCAATACTTAACAACACCCAGCTCGACATTCTTTGCAACATACGATACAAAGGGTTCAACACCGTCAAGCTGCCGATGCTCTTCGAGTGCTCGAAAGGCGAGGACGGACTGCGCGACGCGCTTGACAAGCTGTGCAAGGATGCCGCCCGCAGTGTTGACGAAGGATATAATTACATCATCCTTTCCGACCGCGACATCGACGAAACGCATGCCGCCATACCTTCACTCTTGGCCGTCAGCGCAGTGCATCATTACCTTATATCAGTAGGTAAGCGTGTGCAGACCGCCCTGATAGTGGAGAGCGGCGAGATACGCGAGACCATGCACGCGGCCCTCTTGCTCGGTTACGGTGCGTCAGCGCTGTGCCCCTACATGGTGTTCGCAATCCTCGACGACCTCGTAAAACGCAAGAAGGTACAGGAAAACTACGAAACCGCCGAGGCAAACTACATCAAGGCGGTGAAGAAGGCGCTGCTGAAAATCATGGCGAAGATGGGTATCTCTACCATACGTTCTTACCGAGGAGCCAAGATTTTCGAGCCTATCGGCCTGTCGGAGAGCCTTCTAAAGACATACTTCGGTACCGAAATATCAAGTATCGGAGGTATAGGGCTTGAGACAATAGCAAAAGATGCCGTGGCAATGCACGACGAGGGATTCTCAAAGAAGGTTGAAACCGACTTCCTCCCGAACCTCGGACAGTTCCATTACCGTAAGGACGGAATACGCCACGCATGGAATCCTGAGACGATAGCGACGCTCCAGCTCGCCACGCGCAACGGCGACTACAAGAAGTACAAGGAGTTTACCAAGCTGGTAGACGACAAGGCTGACGCCATATTCATACGCGATTTCTTCGACTTCAAGCGTGCAGCCACGCCGATAAACATAGACAAGGTAGAGCCTGTTAGCGCCATCGTGAAGCATTTTGTGGCAGGAGCGATGAGCTTCGGTGCGCTGTCAAAGGAGGCGCACGAGGCCATAGCGCTGGCCATGAACAAGCTCGGCACCCGCTCTAACACGGGCGAAGGCGGCGAAGACAACGAGCGTTTCCACTCCATGATGGACGGAATATCGCTCTCAAGCAAGACAAAACAGGTGGCGTCTGGACGCTTCGGAGTGACAACCGAGTACCTCGTGAACGCCGAAGAGATACAAATCAAGGTGGCACAGGGCGCAAAACCGGGCGAGGGAGGCCAGCTGCCGGGCTTCAAGGTTGACGAAGTGATAGCCAAGACTCGTCATTCCATACCCGGAATATCGCTTATCTCACCGCCACCCCACCACGACATATACTCCATCGAGGACCTTGCGCAGCTTATATTCGACCTGAAGAACGTCAATCCGAAGGCTGCGATAAGCGTCAAGCTGGTAGCCGAGAGCGGCGTGGGAACCATCGCTGCGGGCGTTGCCAAGGCCAAGGCTGACCTCATTGTGATATCTGGCGCCGAAGGAGGAACGGGCGCCAGCCCTGCGTCGAGCATGCGCTTTGCTGGCATTTCGCCTGAAATAGGCATTAGCGAGACGCAGCAGACGCTCGTGAAGAACGGTCTGCGTGGGCAGGTAAGGCTACAGGTTGACGGTCAGTTGAAGACCGGACGCGACATAATAATAATGTCATTGCTCGGCGCCGAGGAGTTCGGCTTCGGCACGTTGCTGCTCATCGTGCTCGGATGTGTCATGATGCGTAAGTGCAACTTGAACACTTGTCCGCTCGGAGTGACCACCCAGAACCCCGAACTGCGCTGCCACTTCATGGGCAGATACCAGTATCTGGTCAACTATTTCACATTCCTCGCGCAGGAGGTTCGTGAATACTTAGCCGAGATGGGATACACCAAGCTCGACGACATCGTGGGGCATACAGAGCTGATAGTGCGCAAACCAGCCGAAAAGGGCAGCAAACCGTCAATGCTCGACTTCACCCGACTGTTGCACAAGGAAAGCGGAACGTGCTCACTAAAGCATACGACCGTACAGCATCATGACCTCGACGGCATACTCGACCGACAGATTATACACTCTGCACAGCGTGCCATCGGAGAACAGGAAGAGGTAAACCTCGACTACGCAATCAAGAACACCGACCGTGCCGTGGGCACAATGCTGAGCGGACTCATAGCCGAGAAATACGGAGAAAACGGTCTGCCTGACTCTACGGTGAACATAAAGTTCAAGGGAAGCGCGGGCCAAAGCTTCGGCGCGTTCCTCGTAAAAGGTGTCAACTTCAAGCTGGAGGGCGAGGCTAACGACTATTTTGCCAAGGGCCTCAGCGGCGGACGCATAGCGATATTGCCGCCCGTGCGCAGCAACTTCAACGCCGAAGACAACACCATAGCAGGCAACACGGGCCTCTACGGAGCCACTTCCGGCGAGCTGTACGTCAACGGTAAGGTAGGCGAACGCTTCGGCGTGCGCAACTCGGGAGCCATAGCGGTAATCGAAGGGGCAGGAGACCACTGCTGCGAGTACATGACCGGAGGCCGCGTTGTAGTGCTCGGCGAGACCGGACGCAACTTTGCCGCAGGAATGAGCGGCGGCGTAGCGTACGTGTGGGACAAGCGCCACAACTTCGACTACTTCTGCAACATGGACATGGTGGAGATAAACCTCGTGGAGGAAAGCTCGTACCGCAAGGAGCTGCACGAGCTGATTCGCCAACATTACCTATACACCGGCTCGAAGCTCGCGCGCACTATGCTCGATGACTGGAACCGCTACGTCGAGGACTTCATACAGGTTGTCCCAATCGAATACAAGCGTGTGCTCCAGGAAGAGCAGGTAAGGAAACTGCAACAGAAGATTGCCGACATGCAGAGAGACTATTAAAGAATTAAGAGTTAAGAATTAAGAATTAAGAAAAATAGCATTGCTAACAACCACAAGTCATATTTTCTTAATTCTTAACTCTTAATTCTTAATTCCACAAGTCATATTTTCTTAATTCTTAACTCTTAATTCTTAATTGAAAATGGGAGACCCTAAAGCATTTCTTACGATACACCGCAAAGAAGCGGGATACAGACCGGTACATGACCGTATTCATGATTTTGGAGAGGTAGAGCAGACCCTTAACTCTAACGACCGCCGCCAACAGGCTTCGCGCTGCATGGATTGCGGCGTGCCCTTCTGCCATTGGGCGTGCCCGCTGGGCAACAAGCCGCCCGAGTGGAACGACGCCTTGTACAAGGGCGACTGGGAACTGGCATACCGCCTGCTCAACTCCACCAACGACTTTCCCGAGTTTACGGGGCGTATCTGCCCGGCGTTGTGCGAGAAGGCGTGCGTGCTTAACCTTATGGAGCACGAGCCTACGACCAACCGTGAGGACGAGGCGGCAATAACCGAGCACGCCTTCGAGGAGAACTACGTGCGCATACACCACCCCGAACGCAACGGCATGAAGGTAGCCGTGATAGGCTCCGGCCCCGCCGGACTTGTCGCCGCTAACCGCCTTAACCTGTCGGGCTACACGGTGACGGTGTTCGAGAAGAACGAGGACGCCGGCGGACTGCTGCGCTACGGCATACCTAACTTCAAGCTGAACAAGGCCGTAATCGACCGCCGCATGGACGTGCTGCGCGCCGAGGGCATAGAGTTTAAGTTCAACCAGAACATCAACGTTGAGAAGCTGCCCGACGGTTTCGACGCCTACGTCATTGCAACGGGCACTCCGCAGGCACGCGACCTCAACATTCCGGGGCGCGACCTGAAGGGCATATACTTCGCCCTTGACATGCTGGCACAGCAAAACCGTGTGCTGGCGGGCATGGAGTTCAAGCGCGAGGAACTGGTAAACGCCAAGGGAAAAGACGTGCTTGTCATCGGCGGAGGCGACACCGGCAGCGACTGTATCGGCACAGCGCACCGCCAAGGCTGCCGAAGCGTGACGCAGATAGAGATTATGCCGAAGCCGCCCGTCGGTCCCGAAGACCCGCAGAACCCGTGGCCTAACTGGCCGCGCACGCTCAAGACCACGTCGAGCCATGAGGAGGGATGCACCCGCCGTTGGAACATCAACTCGCTGAAGTTCATCGGCAAGGACGGAAAACTAACCGGAGTGGAGGTGCAGGAGATAACATGGAAGCCCAATCCCGAGGGCGGCCGCCCACTGATGGAGCCCGTGGGCAAGCCCGAAGTGATAAAGGCCGACATGGTGCTGCTGGCGATGGGCTTCCTGAAACCGCAGCAACCGAAGTTCGCCCCGAACGTATTTGTAGCCGGCGACGCCGCCAGCGGAGCCTCGCTCGTAGTGCGCGCTATGGCCGGCGGACGCGATGCGGCACGACAAGTGGACGCATTCCTCTCGGCAAAATAGCGCAAGGCCATAATTAACTGATAATCAGCATATTGCCAAAAGGCCGTCTTTTACCTCGTAAAAGACGGCCTTTTATCGTGCGATTGACGGCCTTTCGCATCACAAAAGGCCGTCAATCATATTCTTATCTTCCGCAGGCGGTGTAAAGGCATGCCGCCAGTCGGACACGCGGCGGGGTACGGCGTGACTGTCAGCGGCAGGTAACGACACGGCAATCAGAACGGAAAAAACATTTTGAGACTTTCCTCATACGCCTTTTCCCGGGCCTTGTCACCAAAGCGTTTGGCTTTTGCCGCGTCTTTCTTGACACCTTTTCCCTCTGAATAAATTTCGCTTAATATACTGAACGTAGAGCTGTCGTCATAGCGGCTGACCACCGCCTGTTCGAGCCAATAGGCCGCTTGGGCATAGTCTATCTCCGTAACAAACTCGTTGCCGTTGTAATAATAACGCCCTAGGGCGTCCTGGGCTTCGCCTGCGCCAGCCTCGGCTTTTTTCTGAAGGGTGTATAACAGTTTTTTACCCCAATACAGGTAGTATTGTTTCCCTTTCTCGAATAGCGGATCCAATAGGCTCTCCATGGCGTCGGTATTCCCGTTCAAACCCGCTTGCTCATACCACCTTATGGCCATTTTCTCGTTCTCTTCGGTTCCGATACCGTACTCGTAGCAGTTGCCGAGATAGTATTGCGCTTCGGCGTTGCCCTGCTCCGCCGACTTACTGAACCAGTAGAACGCCTTGTTCTCGTCGGCCTCGTCAATGCCCCGGCCTTCCGCATAGCATGTGGCGAGGGCCAGTTGTGCCTCGGCAAAGCCCTGGTTAGCCGACTTGCTAAACCAGAAGAAAGCTTTTTCCTCGTCCAAATACTCATAAAGACAACGCAAGGCGAGGTCGTACTGTGCCTTCGGGTCAGTCGGGTTATTTGGGTTGGCGGTCTTTTTCCGGTTGACGGCCACGTTGTTTTTAGCGGTTGACGACTGTTGCCCTGGATGGTATTCAACGCCGAGTTCCCTCAACTCCAGCAGCGAGCCTTTATCTTCAAGGCCACTTGTTCTATAGTATTCGTCGACAGCTTTCTTAAACCAATAAATAGCCCCTGGATAGTCTTTCCTACAGACTCTGAGAAAATTCCCAAGAGAATGATACGCAAGGTCATATCCCTGAGCAGCCGACTTACGCAGCCATTTCTCGGCTTCATCATAGTCTTTGGCTACGCCGTCGCCGAACTTATAGCAGAAGCTAAGCAGGTGTTGGGCTATGGCGTGCCCCTGTTCAGCGGCTTTTAAAAGCCATTTTGCAGCTTCACGGTAATCTTTTTCAAAATCCAATCCACCATAACTGTAGCCATGATAGTAGTAATCGCCTACCTGATATTGCGCATTTGCATCACCGGCCTGCGCCTTGCGCAACAGCTGCGACTTACTTTGTCCATACGCCGTAAAAGTGAAAAGGACGAGTAACAAGAGTGTTAATATATGTTTCATGGTTGACAATAATAGTTAGTAATTATTGTAAATGGTATGTTTACAGTCCCGTTTCATGTTATTTCATACTCTACAAATATAGTGAAAAGTGAGCGCAATGGCAAGAAAAAACGAAGTTTTTTAACTTTGTTTTGCCGAACCGAATCCTATATTCGTGAAACATAGACACGGATAATCGCTCCATTAGCAATTGGAAATGCGTAAAACAACACCCCAAAAAGGCGTTTCACGACACAATCCGCGCAGCGAAAAGCTGGAGTCCGCAAGCAGTCAAAAATCACTTACGCAACGCATTGATACTCAGCGCATTACAAAAGGCCGTCTTTTACCTCGTAAAAGACGGCCTTTTATCGTGCAATTGATGGCCTTTTGCAACGTAAAAGGCCATCAATTAGATTCTCGTTTTCCGCAGGCGGTGCTCATTCCTGCCGTTTGGCGTAATATATTATCACGTTATCGCCGTAAATATCACGGCGTGTCTGCACGACATTATCGGGCAAACGTGGCGCGCGTGTGCCCCCCGTTACTGTCTTGGCGGCCACCTCCACACGTATCTCGTCCCACCAATCATTGTTCTGTAGAAATCCACTTAAAGTCTCGGCGCCGCCCTCCACGATAAGCGACTGCACCCCTTCGTCATGCAGCCAGGCGAAAAGTTGTGGTATGACGGGCCGCGAGAAGTCGGCCGACGGGCAGAAAGGACGGTTGCGGTCGATGACTATACGGCGCGGATTAGGCCCGCTCCAGTGGCGCACGTCAAGACGGGGGCGGTCGCGCTCGGCCGTCACACGGCCCACGAGTATAGCGTCATACTCGGCCCGGAGCTTGTGCGACAACATCTGGGTTACGGGCGTCGACAGCATCGTCGGACTGAAGTTGTCGTCAAGATAGCCGTTGGCCGTCATGCACCACTTCAGCAGCACATACGGCCTTTGCCGTTCGTTGAAGGTGATGAAACGCTTGTTCAGTTCCTTGCACTCACGTTCCAGCACGCCGACGGTGACGTCAATGCCGGCGTCAGTCAGCCGTTTGATACCCCGCCCGTGCACCTTGGCGAACGGGTCGACACATCCCACTACTACACGTCTCACCCCTTTCCGTACTATCAGGTCGGCGCATGGCGGCGTGCGGCCGTAATGCGAGCACGGTTCGAGGCTTACGTATATCGTCGATTCGCGCAAAAGAGCCTCGTCGTCGGGCTTAACCGAGGCGAAGGCGTTGACCTCAGCGTGTCCCTCACCGCACCTTACGTGGTATCCTTCACCTATTACGCGCCCGTCGCGGCTAACTATTACAGCCCCTACCATGGGGTTCGGCTTGGCGTTTTGCCGCCCGTTGAGCGCCAGTTGTATGCAACGGCGCATGAATTTCTCGTCGATTTCCCTTTGTTCCATAATGCAAAAATAATCCATTATTCACTATCCGTTGTTCATTGTTCCTGATTTTTTCACTAATTTTGCATATACCTTATCCCATAACGGCAACAAAACGATGGAAATAAACTACAAGATACAATTTCCCGGAATGATGAAGGGAAAGAAAATACTGTACGTCCACGGCTTCGCTTCGTCGGGGCAGTCGGGCACGGTGACCAAAATCCGCGAGATGATTCCCGACGCGACTGTCGTCGCTCCGGACCTTCCGCTCCATCCGGAGGAGGCTCTCGCCCTTTTAAGGGACACCTGCGCAAAGGAACAACCCGACCTTATCATCGGCACGTCGATGGGCGGAATGTACACCGAAATGCTTTACGGGTATGACCGCATAGTGGTAAACCCGGCATTCCAGATGGGCGACACCATGCTGAAACACGGCATGTTGGGCAAAAATACGTTCCTTAACCCGAGGCAGGACGGCGTTCAGGAGTTCATAGTAACCAAGGCTCTGGTCGAGGAATACAAGCAGATAACCGCCCAATGCTTCTCCGCCGTGACACCGGAGGAGAGGGACAGCCGTGTGTTCGGCCTCTTCGGCGACGCCGATCCGGTAGTACACACAATGGAACTTTTCGCCGAGCACTACCGCAACGCCATCAGTTTCCACGGCGAACACCGCATGAACGACACCGTGCTGCTGCACTCCGTAATACCCGTTGTACAATGGATAGACGACCGTCAGGAGGGTCGCACCCGCCCGGTAATCTACGTCGGCATTGACACTCTGCGTGACCGCTACGGCAAACAGCAGTCGAGCGCGATGAAAGCGTACCGCACTCTGCTCGAGAATTACACAATGTACGTCGTCGCCCAGTCGCCGACGAACGACCCGAAATACATCTCCGACGTTGCGTCATGGGTGCAGGACGTGGTCAATGTGCCCGCATGGAACCATCTTGTGTTCACCAACCGTCTTGATCTTCTTTACGGCGACTACCTCATCGAGCCGTCAGACGACTTCGGCGCGACCGACTTCGTGGGCACACGCATCCGCTTCGGCGACGACACTTTCAAGACATGGGAAGAGATAATCGAGTTCTTCGGCAGGCTGGGAGGACAGTGAATAATTAAGAATTAAGAGTTAAGAATTAAGAAAA
>NZ_JACJJG010000074.1 GCF_016899855.1 Marseilla massiliensis | reverse complement strand
CTCGACCAGACCCTGCGCTTCACTCTTTCGTTCGACATGGACGGAATCAAGGATTTGTTCAGAAGATAAATTCAAGGAGTTAAGGAGTTAAATTCAAGGAGTTAAGGAGTCAGGTAGTAAAGGAGTTAAGACAAATGCCCTGTTGAATGAATAATTAATAATGGGAAACGAATAATCAAGTCTGTCTGTTCAGGCAATGAATTTTTCACTTTTAATCCTTCACTTTTCACATAAAAAGTCATTTGTCTTAACTCCTTTACTACCTGACTCCTTAACTCCTTGAATTTAACTCCTTAACTCCTTGAATTTATCTTCTGAACAAATCCTTGATTCCGTCCATGTCGAACGAAAGAGTGAAGCGCAGGGTCTGGTCGAGAGGGTTACTCTTGGCCGTGGCCCATACGTATCCGCAGTCAAGCGAGAACGCGCTCATGCGGAAACCGGCGCCGAAAGTGAAGTACTTGCGGTTACCCTTGTTCTCGGACTCGTGGTGATAACCCGCACGCAGGCTGAACTTGTCGTTGTAAACGTACTCCGCGCCGAGACTCCAGCGTATCTCCTGCAGCTCCTCCTTGAACCCGCCGGGAGCGTCGCCGAAGCTTTTGAAGATACCGGCAATGCTCGACACGTCGTAATAATCCGTCTGCACACGCTGCTGGTAGTCCTCTGTCGACTCGCCGTCTTCCTGGAGCGGATACGTGGGAATGAGCAGTTTGTTGGCGTCGGCAGCTATGGTGAAGCGGTTGTATTCGTCAATCGGCACCATAAGTGAGGCTCCCAGACGCATGTTTGTCGGTATGAACTCGCTGTTGTCGTCACCTCCGAAGGTTATCTTGCTACCGATATTGCTTATGTTAAGGCCCAATCCGAGCTGGCATTCACGTGCCCCTATCATTATGTAGTTCTGGTAGTACAACGCGATGTCCGCCGCAAAGGCGCTACCCGGCGACGTGTCGTCTGTATAGTCATAAGTAAGGTCGGAGTAAATCCACCTTACCGCCGCGGCTATAGAGAACTTCTCGCTCAGCATAAGCGAGTAAGCCACGTCGATAGACATCTCGTACGGATTGATTGTCATGCCGGCAGCCTCACCCGTAGTGCTTACCTCTCCGAGCGAGAAATAACGCAACGAGGCCGACACTGCGCTATAGTCGCCAATGCGGTAATAGCCCGCAAGATAGGCCAGGTCCATGTCGTTGACGAGCTGTCGCAGCCACGGCGTGTAGTTGAGGGCCACGCCCGCGCGGCTGATACAGAACGGATACTTGGCCGGATTCCAGTATTGCGACACGACGTCAGGGTCGGTCGCGGCGCCCACGTCACCCATACCGGCAGCACGGGCGTCAGGGGCAATGGTCTGCGAGGTTACTGAATTGTGTTCGGGATTGAATATGTCGGTCTTTTCCTGGGCGCATATCCCGAGCGAAAAGACGACTGACAGCACAGTCAGCAATATTCTTTGCCGTGTCTTCATTGTTTCTTTTTGGTTTTCTGATTATAGTAAATGTGAATGCCGTAAGTTTGTTTCCGCAAATAATGGAACGGCATTCTATTTAATAACTGATTTTTTCCGTGATTATTGTACAATGCGCCACGGCATTTGAAAAATAAGGAGCAACAAACGTGCAACAGGCCCCGTGAAAGCGTTAAGAATGCCTGTTGCACGTTGTTTGTCTGTCCGTTGTCAGTTGATTATTATCAGTTTCTTGGCTTTCGACACCATTCCGCCGCTGCCGTCTCCAATCTTTACACGGTAGATATACACTCCGGTGTCAAGTTTGCCACCCGTATCGCCGGTCAAATCCCAGTCGAACGTGTACGTGCCCGACGAGGCTACGCCGCTCTCGGAGTGCCTCCACAGCGGTCGTCCGCTGATGTCGAACACCTCGATTATCACGTCGAGGTTGCTTCCGGCACGGTCATGCGTTACGATGAACGTAGTGCCCGTCGTCGCGGGATTTGACGAACAGTCGATGTTGTAGACGTTGGGCGCGAGGCCTTCCACCACGTTGAAGTCGAGCGTTGCCGTCGACGAGTTGTTCATTATGTCCCAAGCGGTGAACGTAAGAGTGTGCTTGCCGGGCGTAAGCTGCGGTATGTTATAATATGTGCGGCCGCTGGTGTAGCTGCCGAAGTCGTACTCGAAGTTGTCGTTCAGCACGTAAGTGAGCGACATGTTGCCGTCAATTGTCAGCACGAGGTCGTGGCCTATGCTGCTGCCCGTGGTGTTTATTCCGTCCTTGTCGGTTATTTCGGCCACGAAGTACGGCGTAGTGTTGACGTTGCCACCGTTCACGAACGAGGGCGAATTAAGGTAACAGTATATCGACGGGCCGATTTCGTCGTCGGACAGGTCGGCCGTTCCGCCTACCACGAAGTCGTCGTTGCATCCGTTCACGACATCGTTCGTCCCGGCATTCACGGCCAAGACATTTATCAGTCCGCTCTCATTGCTGTAGTCAATGTCCTTCGGCACAGCGAAAGTAAAGGCAAACTCGCCTCCGCGAACGCTGTCGTTACCGTTGAACAGCACGGTACTGCGGTCATAATAGGTGAACGGCGTGTCGGCGCCTTCGTCCGAAGTGTTGTTAAGACGGCACACGATTAGCTTCTCGGCGTCCCTCACCAAGGCTGATACTACGCCGTTGTACGACGTATCTTTAGTGCCGTCAGCCGTTTCAATATGTCCCTTGATTGACACCCGCGAACCGGCGGCAAGCTGCGGATATTCGGCGGCTGACGCTACGGCAACGCCGTTAATGCTGTCTATCACGGCACCTGAGCGCGGTACGTTTAGCACCAGCGCGGGGTCGCCAAGCAGCGCGTATTGCAACTTATTGACCGTAGTGTCGCCCCCGGAGGTAACGAGCTGGTTCTTGGCCTGCCGCTGCGCTTCGCCTATTGACACGTATTTGCCGTCTGTGGGAGTAAGCAATGCCCTCAGGTAAGCACGGTTGATGGCGTTGTTGCGGTCAACGTAAACGGTGCGGGTGGTGCCGAAGAAAGCCACGGCTCCTCCGTTTTCGTTCAGCACAGTCACCTCTCCGAGGTTGTCTTGCTGCGAGTCATACGGCATGGTATTGCACGAGGCGGTGATCCATAGCGGTAGGTTCGTGTTCGTGAATGACGCGAAGTCGCTGTACGTGAGCACATACTCGTGCGACAGACCGGTAGGACCGCCGTGGCCGCTGTAGTTCATCACGAGCGCGCCCGCTGCCTGGCGCTGCTTTATCAGGCGTGTCGCGTCGGGGTAAGAGTTGCCCGTCGACGAGCTTTCACGCTTGTAGGCGTCCCACATTATGCGCTCAACCTGGAACGCGGGGTTGATGTTCTCAACGAGCGTTGCCATCTGGTCAGCGTCACGCATGTGCTGGTTGTCGTTGCCGTCGTCGCCCATGAACACGAACTTGTTTTGCCAACTGCCGGCGTTTGCGTTCTCGATGTAGTTGATGGTCTTGTCAACCATTATCTTGGCTTCAGCCTCGTTGCGCACGGGAAAGCGCCCCACGGCCACGTCGAGCTTGTCGGTTGCGAACGGATCGCCGCCCTCTCCGTCGTCAAGATAGCAGAAGAAACCGTCGTCAACATAGCAATTCACGTCGTTGAACGAGTCTTCGCTCTCGTGGCAGAGCAGCAGGTCGTCAGCGTCAAGGCTTGAACACTCGGTAGTATTGAGGCGGTTGTCCCACACACAGTCGCCGAAAAGCAGCAGGTATGACGGCATGTCCTCCTCCGAAGAGGCACGGTCGTACAGCATTTTCATGTACCGGCGGTAGGCGTTCGCGTCAGGAGTGCCGCTCGAGAACTCGTTATACAGCTCGTCGGCAGGCACAATGTTCACCCTCAGTCCATCGTGCTCTTCGTGAAACTGCTTAAGCCTTTGCGCCTGCGCGGTAAGCCTTGTCGACGTAGGAACGATGATAACCATGTCGGCCTGCGGGTCGGCATGATGGTCTTGGTTGGTTATGTTATATACGTATTCCGGCGAGGGGAACGACGTTGAGGACAGAACGGGACTTGGCCTCGGCGTATCATGGCTCACGGATATATAGTCGAGACGCGCCGGACCGCCCGACATCGTAGTTATGCTTACCGTGTTAGAGGCCAGAAGGTTGGATATCCTGTACGTGCCGTACATGTCCTTTCCGTGGTCGTACGTGCCAAAACTGCCTGTCATGATGGTGCCTACCACGGAATCATTGACGGCAATCTGCACGCTTGTCGATTGTCCGGCGGTGACGCAGACAGCCACCGTACCGGCCCCGCCTTGGCCCGACACAAGGTCGAGCTGGTAGCTCTTGGTGGTTCCGAGGCTGATAGGGTCGTTCTGACAGAGGTTCCGTCCGCCCTGGTACCAGGCGTAGTTGTCAACCTCATGCAGTGTGTGGTAGTCGTCGGCAGAGGGGTAAAACGAGCTGACAAACGTCGCGCTGTCGACAGTAAGCGGCTCGCCGTCGCTCTCGGTCAGGAAATAATATCCGTAGTCCGAATAAGGATTGCGCGTGCGGCGGGTAGCGGTGTTGCTGCTCCACGACACAGGGCCTTGGGCGCGGAACAGCTTACGCCCGTTGACGGTGCACGTGGGCACCTCCTTCAGGTCGTCGTATTCAATAAGGTCTTCTGCCGTCAGGACTTCGTTCTGCAACGCTCCGCCGTATCCGTACACCTTAACGCTGCTGACCGACGACAGTCCGGCGCTGCGCACGAGGGCGTCGGTAATCTCGTAAACACCGGTCGACGGTACGCGGATTTTTGCCCATCTACCCGTAGCGAGCACCGAGTGGGCGGCATACCTGTCGGCAGAAGAGCCGCTGTCGGCCGTCCTTGTCAGCGCTTTAGCCGCAGACAGCGGGCTCGACTTGATGTCTAACATGAAGCTGACGAGCTTCATCGGCTTGCCGTCACGCATTACGAGCGGCACGAACGACGCCTCAAGATGGCCCCGCTTGCGCTCAACCACTACGTTTACGGTCACTTCCGGCATTGCCGGCAGCTTCTTGTCGGTAATGTTGTTATAGCGCGACACGTCGGCGTCGCCCATCTCAAGAAACTCCGGATACTCTATGCTGACGGTATATACGGAGTCACGCCACTGGCCGTCGAGTGGTATCGAATAAGAGAAAAATGGCAGCACGCTGTCAATCTTCACCTCGTCAGCCGTGAGGTTGAAGAACTTTTGCCGCTTGGCCTGCGCACTTGCGGCACACCAGACCAGCAGCACGAGCAGCGGCAGTAATATTGTCTTCTTTGTCATTTAACGTTAAACTCAAGTACTTTACGGTCTTCGAGCCATCCCGTAAGATGGTCGTCAATGCTCACCGGGCCCACGCCTACGGGCGTGCCCGTATAAATAAGGTCACCCGTCTTGAGCGTAAACCAACGGCTGATGTAGGCTATCAGTTCGTCAACCTTGTACAGCATGTCGGCCGAACAGCCTTCCTGCACGGTGTTGCCGTTGATGTCAAGACGGAAATGTATGGCCTGGATGTCACGAAACTTGGCCACGTCAACCCATTCGCCGATGACGGCCGCACCGTCAAAACCCTTGCACAAGTCCCACGGCTTGCCCTCACGGCGCAGGCGGGCCTGCAGCTCGCGGGCGGTAAAGTCAATGCCTACGGTCACGGCGTCGTAATATCTGTGGGCGAATCTCTGCGGTATGCTCTTGCCCAAACGGCAGATACGCACCACAAGCTCGGTCTCGTAGTCAATGCGCCCGAGGTCGTCGGGCAGGAAAAACGGCTTTCCGTCCTTAAGCAGAGACGAGTCGGCCTTGGTGAAAATAACAGGCTCCTCCGGTTTATATAACGCTCCGTCGAGCTCTTTATTGTGCTCGGCGTAATTCATTCCGACGGCAAAAATCTTCATATCTTATCCTTTATTATGATGGCAATGGCATGCACATGGCGCGCACGGGCATACCCGAAACAAAGTTAGCGCTTTTTGGTGAAATTGCAAAACAATGCCGGTCAAATAAATATAAATGATGAGTTGACGGCATGAAATCCGCCATCGGGATGGGGCGTGATAATCCGCTGTTTTGCGAAAGACCGCCTTTTGCCTTCCGAAAGGCCGTCAATCGCAAGCTAAAATGCCGTCTTTCAGGAGATGAAAGACGGCATTTTACAAAGTATTGAATATCAGTTTGTTACGTTGCCAATCAAAAGAGGGCATAAAAAAGGCGTCTGCTCTAACGAACAGACGCCCCAATGATAAAATATGCAAATTGTCCTTTAATGCTAAAAGATTACTCTGCACGGAGAGTGAAGCGCTTGAAAGCGACAACTGTCAACTCCTTGTCGGCAGCCTGGAGGTACTGTGACACGGTCTGCTTGCTGTCCTGGATGAACTCCTGGTTAAGCAGGCAAGAGTCCTTGTAGAACTTAGCCATACGGCCCTTAGCGATGTTCTGTACCATCTGCTCGGGCATGTTGGCAGCCTTCTGCTCAGCGGTCTCCTTCTTGATTTTGCGTATCTCTTCAGCCTGTGCCTCCGTGATGTTGCCCTTCATGATACCCTCGTTGATGTGCTCCTCGTTCTCGGCGATGTAGAGATTGAATCCTGCCTTCTTCAGTGCAGCCTCTACAGCCTTGTTGATTTGCTCCTCCTTGGTCTTCTCGATAGCAACCTTCAACTCGGAGTCCTTAACCTCCTGGGGTACGCTTGCCTCGTCAAGAGCTACAGGGTTCATTGCGGCAACCTGCATAGCGATGGCGTGTGCCTGCTCCTCGGCGGGCTTGTTGGTCTGAACCATGGTGCAGAGCATGTGCTTGCCCATGTGGTCATAAACCGAAACATTGTCACCTTCGATATACTGGTAGCCGTCAAGCTCGGTCTTCTCGCCTGTGATACCAGAGCGGGCAACGACCTCGTCCTGTACGGTGCTGCCGTTAAGGGGCAGAGCCTTAACCTCGTCAAGGGTCTTTACCTTTGCGGCAACGGCGGCGTCAAGAATGCTCTGTGTCAGGGCGATGAAGTCCTTTCCGTTGGCAACGAAGTCAGTCTCGCACTTCAAGGCGATCATTGCGGCGAAACCGTCGGTAGCCTTAACGAGCACACAACCGTTGGAAGTCTCGCGGTCGCTACGCTTGGCAGCGATGGCCTGGCCCTTCTCACGGATTATCTCGATTGCCTTGTCAAAGTCGCCATTGCTCTCGGTGAGAGCCTTCTTGCAGTCCGCAAGGCCGGCACCGGTCATCTTGCGGATTTTCTGTATGTCAGCTATTGATACAGCCATAATGGTATTTACTAATATGTTTAAACGTTAGTCAAATGAAAATCAAGCCTCTTCGGGAGCTTCTTCAGCTGTCTCTTCAGCCTTGGGAGCTTCTTCCTCCTTAGCGGGAGCGTCCTTGCGTGCCTTGCGTGCGCGCTTCGGGCGGTCTTCAACAGCGTCAGCCTCAGCCTGCTCCTTTGCAGCCTTCTCGTCAGCCTTCTCTATCTTGCGCTCCTCAAGACCCTCGGCGATGGCGCCGCAGCAAGCGTTGAGTATTACCTCGATACTGTCTTTAGCGTCGTCGTTAGCGGGGATTACGAAGTCTATGTCACGGGGATTTGAGTTGGTGTCGACAATGGCGAACACGGGTATACCCAGACGCTTAGCCTCCTTAACGGCAATGGCCTCCTTCATGATGTCGATTACGAAGAGCGCTGAAGGCAGGCGTGTAAGGTCTGCTATTGAGCCGAGGTTCTTCTCGAGCTTTGCACGCTGGCGGGTAATCTGGAGGATTTCACGCTTTGAGAGGTTTGAGTATGTACCGTCGTTCATCAGCTTGTCGATGGTAGCCATCTTCTTAACTGCCTTACGGATGGTGGGGAAGTTGGTGAGCATGCCGCCCGGCCAACGCTCGATTACGTAAGGCATGTTAACTGAAGCTGCCTTCTCGGCAACGATTTCCTTAGCTTGTTTTTTAGTAGAAACGAACAGGATTTTCTTTCCTGACTTGGCGATTTGCTTCAACGCGTCAGCTGCTTCGTCGATCTTTGCAACCGTCTTGTTGAGGTCTATGATGTGGATTCCGTTGCGCTCCATGAAGATATAGGGAGCCATTGCGGGATTCCATTTACGCTTGAGGTGGCCGAAATGGCATCCGGCCTTCAATAACATATCAAAATTAGTTCTTGACATTGTGTTCTTTTGTTTAATTGTTGTTGTTTACTTTCCTTTTAGTTTTGTTAGAACCAACCGACAGGTAACCGTCTTTCAGGCTGCCTTCGCACGGTGTTCAGGCCGCTGTGGCATTCCGATTATGGCCGTTGTGGCGGGTCTCGCCGGTTTGGATACTAAACGCGAGGCTTGCGCTTCCGTAGCGGAGGCGCTTGAGCCAAACATTAACGCTTGCTGAACTGGAAGCGCTTGCGTGCCTTCGGACGTCCCGGCTTCTTGCGCTCTACAACGCGAGCGTCACGTGTCAGGAATCCGTGGTCCTTCAGGTTCTTCTTGTCCTCGGCGTTGATTTTCACGAGAGCGCGTGCTATCGCGAGGCGGAGAGCTTGGCTCTGGCCGGTGAAACCGCCGCCGTCGAGGTTGGCCTTGATGTCATATTTCTCGGCTGCTTCGAGCAACTGCAGAGGCTGCTTAACGACATACTGAAGTATTGCAGACGGGAAATATTCCGTAATGTCCTTCTTGTTTATAGTGATTTTGCCGGTGCCTTCGGTGACATAAACACGTGCCACGGCACTCTTACGGCGACCTATTGCATTAACTATTTCCATTATCGCTTCAATTATTTGTACTGGTTAATATCAATTGCTTTGGGCTTCTGTGCCTGCATGTTATGCTCCGTACCGTCGAAAATCTTGAGATTGTCCATCAGGCTGCGGCCGAGCGGGCCTTTAGGCAACATGCCCTTTACTGCGTGGCGGATGATTCTCTCGGCTCCGTAAGAGTGCTTGCGCAGCTCGGCAGGAGTGTTGAAGCGCTGTCCTCCGGGATATCCGGTGTAGCGTGTGTAGACCTTGTCGGTCTCCTTCTTGCCTGAGAATACCACCTTAGCGGCATTGATGATGATTACATTGTCACCGCAGTCTACGTGCGGAGTGAAGTTTGGTTTGTACTTTCCACGCAGGAGCTTGGCTACCTTAGAGCAGAGACGGCCTACAACCTGGTCGGTTGCGTCGATAACGACCCACTCTTTTTTAACCGTTTCCTTGTTTGCGGAAATAGTCTTGTAACTTAAAGTGTTCATTGTAAATTTAAAAATTACTACTAAAAAACGTTTTTAATTCTCCTTGAACGGCGATTCACTAACCGCTACGCTCGGCCAAAAGCGCAACTATTAACACTCCGTTCTGGGGGCTCTAAGCATACCCCCGATAATAATCGGCGTGCAAAGGTACACATTTTTATTATCAGCACAAGGGTGAACGCACGATAATTAGATGATTATTTATAATGTTTAACATTATTTATCCAAATCAAAAGCCTAAACAAAGTCATCCAAACGAACTCGGCCTGACTGCCGCAGACAACGCCGTTGGTCATCCATGCCGATACGGCTTGTTTCCGGTGGATTTCCAATTGACCGTCTTTTGTCTTCCAAAAGGCCGTCTTTCGCAAGCTAAAAGGCCACCTTTTACACGCTAAAAGGTGGCCTTTTGGAATGATATTGAGCAAAAGCAGGGGTTTGAATGGTTATGAAGCTCTTGTCAACGGATGTCGCATGGGCAAAAGAAAATCCCTTTCCCGTACACACGGTACGGAAAAGGGACACGATGTTTTTAGTATAGAAAAGGTATTTTATTTCTTTGCTTCCTCCGGCAGCATTATCACCTTAACGCTGTTACCGCCGCCGAATATCACGTCGTTGACGAACTTAGCCACCTTATCGGGAGTCAGGGCATTGACTATGTCCTTGTACTTTGTCACGGTATCAACGCCGTACTCGTCCATGTCATTGATTGCGCCAACCCAGTAGCTGTTGGTCTTTGCGTCCTCGTCGGCACGCTTTAACATAAGCTCCTTAACCTTGTTGAGCATGTCGGTGTCGACGGTGGTGCGCATCTTCTGTGCCTCGTCGTCCATTATCTGCAATGCGAGATCGCTCTTCTCCGGGTTCATCGGGCATACACCGATAAGCGCAGTGAACGGCACGTCGCCTCCAACGTTGGCAAATCCGACAGCCTGCGTAGAGTAAGCGGCGCCTGCGTCCTCGCGGATCTTCTTCAGGTATATCATCGAGAGCACCTGTCCTGCGGCGTCAGCGCATACCTGGTTCTCAAGCGAATAAGGTGCCTTGTTGTTGTACCAATACATATATACATTGGCCTTAGGCGTCTCCATCTTGCGACGGAACTTGTTTTCAACCTTGCCCTGGGCGTAGGTCGAAACCTTCTTCCACTCCTCTTTCACTCCGTTTGCGGGCAGTGAAGCGATGTACTGCTCGATGAGCGGACGGATGGCAGCTTCGTCGAAGTTGCCCACGAAGGTAAAGGTGAAGTCGCCGGCGTTGGCTGTACGCTCTTTCGCAATCTGCAGAATGCGGTCGTAGTTTGCCTTCTTCAAGTCTTCAACCTTCAGCTGGCGGAAGCGCGGGTTGTGGCTGTAGAGAGTGCACATGAGCGAGTCAGAGAATGCCGCATCGGGCGATATAGCCTGGTTCTTGAGACTTGTCTCGAGCATGGTCATCAGCGATGCGTAGCTCTTCTCGTCCTTCTTGATGTTCGTGAAGTTAAGGTAGAGCAGCTGGAACATAGTCTCGAGGTCTTTCGGAGTAGAGCGTCCGCTTACGCCTTCGTGCAGGTTGCTCAGCGTGAGGTTTACGCTTGCCTGCTTTCCGGCGAGCGCCTTCTCAAGCTCCGTGTTGTTGAAGTTGCCCAGTCCGCTTGCTCCAATCACCATACCGAACAGGTCTGCGTTAACAAGATCCTCTTCGCCGAGCAGTGACGAACCACCCTTTGAAGTTCCGCTGAGGATGACTTCATCGTCCTTGAAGTCGGTCTTCTTCAGCAATACGCGCGCTCCGTTAGACAATGTAAGTTCCTTATATCCAAGGGCTGCATTCTCCTTTTCGCTTACGATGCTTCCCTTTGCCGGCATTTCGGTGATGAGCGGCTCGTTCTTTACGTTGTCAACCCAAGCCGTGAGCTGCTCGCCATGTACGGCATCGATGGCTTTCTTGATTGACTCGGGCGTAGGATAAACGGCTCCTTCCTTCTCAGTGTACTCGGCGAATACCACGAGGTTGGTGTCAGTTTCGCTCACAAGTTCCTTTATTATCTCGTTAGCGAGGTCAACGGGGAGCATTGGAGCAATCTGCTGCATTGTCATATACTGGTCTTCAATAGACGGAATCGGCTCATTACCGAGGAAGTGGTCACGGTATTGATCGCCCCAGAAGTCGTTTTTCTGCTTGTCGCGGTTGGTGTAAATCTTCTCCAGCTGGCTCATGTACTCGTCCTTTGCGCGTACGTATTCAGTAGCGGTGAAACCGCACTTAGCGGCGCGAAGCACCTCACGGAGCGCTGCGGAAACAGCCTCTTCGGTCTTGCCCAGCTTGGGAATGCAGACTATATTGAACGCATCCTTTGTCTTTGAGTAGATGTATTCACCGTCATATACAAACGCCTGAACGAACGGACAGTCTGGGTTCTGCGATATTTCATTAAGACGTGAGTTAATCATCGAGGTCGAAAGGTCGGTTGCATACTGCTGTATGAGATACAACATATTACCCTTCAGACTGTCGGGTACGGCCTCATGCTTCATGAATATCTGCACAACGTCAACCCTCTGTTCCTTGTCTTTGTCAACAAGGATGATTGCCTCGTTATTATCCGGCACTTGTTCGTCAACTACCGGCACGGCATTCGGGTCGAGCTTAATTCCGCTGAACATTTCCTTTATCTTCTGTTCGGTGCGGTCAACGTCGACGTCACCCACCACGATGATGGCCTGGTTGTCGGGTCTGTACCACTTATGATAGTACGCACGCAGAGCCTCGGGCTTGAAGTTGTCGATTACCGACATGAGTCCGATAGGCATGCGCTTGCCGTACTTGCTGCCCGGATACAGTTTCTCGAGGTTGCGCTCGAGCATTCTCTGGCCGGCAGACGAGCGCTGGCGCCATTCGTCATGTATCACTCCGCGCTCCTTGTCTATTTCCTTAGCGTCGAGCGTCAGGCCATTCGACCAGTCCTTGAGTATGAGCAGGCACGAGTCGAGCGACGCAACATTAGCAGAAGGCACGTTGCACACACGGTAAACAGTCTGGTCAACGGCGGTGTACGCGTTCAAGTCGGAACCGAACTCAACGCCTATTGAGCGCAAGTATTCGATGAGTCTGTCGCCCGGGTAGTTGTCAGAGCCGTTGAAGGCCATGTGCTCAAGGAAGTGTGCAAGTCCTCTCTGGTCTTCCTCCTCCTGGATAGAGCCTACGCGCTGGGCGATGTAGAAGTTAACACGATGTT
>NZ_JACJJG010000073.1 GCF_016899855.1 Marseilla massiliensis | reverse complement strand
CTCATGGACCTGCACGACAAAATCCTGCTGCGGAAAAGGGCGCTCATTGAAACCGTCAACGACGAACTCAAAAACGTCTGCTACATTGAACATACCAGGCACCGCAGCATTGACGGTTTTGCTTCCAACCTGGTTGCAGGGCTTATCGCATACAACCTGCTTCCTAAGAAACCGTCACTCAATATTGACATCATTGATAAAAGCAGGCTTATTGCATAAGATTATTATACCGAACTCACGTTAAAAATATCTCATTCCCACAACTTTTTCAATCGTTTTCTTATACCGAACTCACGTTAATATTGCAAAGGGCTTTGATTTGTTCTCCGCAAATAAAATATTCGTTCATCTCAGTTATAATGAAAAGGAACCAATTCTTTCAGCAGACTTGTTAGAATTATCGCAATTTGTTGATATGTTTCAGGCGGATACTTCTGTTATGTGGGGACTATCATGTGACAATAACATTACGGGGGACACCGTAATAGCAAGACTTATAGCTTCGAACTTAAAATTGAAAAATACTAAATAAATGACTCGGCATGGAAAGAACTCTCAGAGAATTTTGCATGGACAGAACAGATGCTCGAAAAGCACAAAAACAAAGTAAAAGCGTGAAAGTTTGAGGAACGGGAAACTACAGTTCCTCAAACTTTCAACTACTAACATCCCAATAAAGTGAACGCTATGAAACATGTGGTTCGAATGTGCGATTTGAGTTTCGACCCGAAACTCTTTGAGACTTTCCATTGCGGTACAGCCTTGGACGACCTTTTAAGTTCGCACCGGGGACTGCCTCGCGGCGTGAACTATATGATTATCGGCGACCCGGGCGTGGGTAAGACTACTATCATTCTCGATATGCTGGCCAATATTCAGAATCGCTATCCGAAAGCCCGGATTCTATTTGTGAGTGCCGAAATGAATGAGATAGATCTCACTGTGTATGTGGAGAGATACCCGAAATTCCAGACGCTCCCCATCCTCTTTGTAGAATCTGATTTTGACAATGATGTTCACAACTGGGATGTGGTCAAAGAAGTTGTTGAACAAGGATGGGATATAGTGGCCATGGATTCATTTTATGAGCTACAAGGCATAATCAAGGATGAGGAAAACATTCGTATGAAAGATGCTGAGAGCTGGCTCTTACAACTTATTAAGAAACAGAACAAAGGTCAGAACAACCGGCGCCTGAATTGTACTTTCCTGACTATCCAACAGGTAACAAAATCCGGTAATTTTGTCGGCTCAAACAGATTGAAACACTCCATCACCGCCATGATGGAACTTCGTTTGGAGAATCCAAAGAATATTTATTCCGACCGTTTCATAACTTTTTCAAAACACCGTCGCGGTGATGTTGGTGTAAAACTCTTTTATAATCTAAGCAGCACGGGCGATGTTTCGTTTGATGAACAACGTTTCCTCCAAGACCGACATATAAAGCATATGCAGAGCGAAGTGGCAGGGCAGATTCGCGACTTTGCCGACCAGTTCGATAAACTTTTTACACCTGATTAATATGAACCATTCAGATTTTCAACTCAAAAAACAACAGTTTATGCAGGGATTATGCCCGCAGAAGACCGTACCATTAAGCGGACTTACGCATTTAGGAGAGAATATATATTCCATCGAAGGAGTAGAAGTACCAGCCAGCAATGCCTTTACTGAGGCATGCGACCGTATCATCGGCATTGACAGCCGACAAAGAAAGATGGTGAAAGAAGCGTCTGGCGAAACCGGCTTAAAAAATTACCGCAACTACATTAACGTGGCATCGAACATACAAAAGCCTAAATCCGTGGTAGTGATTGCTTCACCTCAAAGTCGACAACTCACAGATATAATCCCCATTGTGGATGAGTATATTTCACCGACTTTATTTTTCGATTTTGCCGAGATGATGGCAGAAGAAACAGGATATACGGTATCGGACATCAAGTGGAACAATTCGGGAATCCCGAGCATTGCCATTACCTATACAAATCCACAAGGACATACACATTTCTTTGGGCCGGGAGAAGATTTCATGATAGATGGCTTCTATCTTGCTTGGACTCCATCACATATCGAATTAGGGCATTATTATGAACGTTTGGTATGTTCCAATGGACAGACTATCAGCGAAGAGCGTAAAGACGCTACCATATACAAACTGTCTTCTAATGAAATACGCAAGATGATTACACAAGTGAAAAGCAAATGGTTCTTTACACAAGGCATTGAACAATTCGGAAAACTGTTTGCAGTAGCGTCGATATCAAGAATATCTTTATCGGAGATGGAGAAGGCACAAAAGATTCTGATTTCCCAAGGAGTTGAAAAAGAGCAAGCGGAGACATTAATACCATATGAGAATGCCCGTTCTGCTTACGAAAGCGCAGGACTCTATGACCATCATAAAGAACACTTGATGAAAGGCGAAGGAACTATTTGGGATACATACAATGTGCTCACTCAGTTTGCCACTCATACTCCGATGTGGAAACAACAGGATTATCGGCGTATCAATATTATGAATGACGCAGTCGGTTTGCTAAAGAAAAAACCAGACATCATAAACTATATGGATATCTACTGATATGGCACCTCCATTCATCAAATACATAGCCAACACGCAGCATTATGATGATGTATTAGCGCATGTGGCTTCAGTAAAAAATACTTTGTGGATCGGAACAGCTGACATAAAGGATGTGTATGTCAAATCCGGAACAACGTCAGTCCCACTATTGGCAGTATTTGACAAACTTGTCAAGAGGAATGTCGCCATCCGCCTCATTCATGCCAAAGAACCCGGACCTGTATTCAGAAAAGAACATGAGAAATTTCCTGCGTTATGGTCATCAATGGAAATGGCACTTTGTCCGCGTGTTCATTTCAAATTGATAATATTCGACATGGAAACGGCATACATTGGTTCTGCCAATCTCACAGGAGCCGGTATAGGTATGAAGAGCGGGCAAAAAAGAAACTTCGAGGCAGGTATTCTGACGAATGAACCATCACTCGTTGAGGCAGCAATAAATCAGTTTGATGAAGTCTGGCGCGGAAAATTCTGTGAAAAATGCGGTAGAAGAAACTATTGCAATGACCAAATTCTTTGAAAAAGTAATTCGCAAATAAAAGAATACACCTATGCCATTTTTTTTCGTAGAAATTTTATACCTTTGTATGTCCAACAATATTAAAGACTTATGGCAGCAAATATATTCGGTCGCTATGTATGGTTGATAGAGCAGTTCAGACGTTATGACCGTCTGACATACGAGGAGGTCAATGACCATTGGCACAAGTGCGGTTTGAGTTATGGGGATGAGGACGATCTTGCTCTCCGTACTTTTCACAATCATCGCAAAGCCATCTTTGACATTTTTGAGGTTGAAATAGCTTGTGACATAAAGGGAGGGTATAAATACTACATAAGTAATCCTGAAGAACTGGAAAATGACAATCTTCGTATTTGGCTGATAGATTCCTATACCGCTATGAATCAGATACAGGCCGACAGAAAATTGAAAGGACGTATCATTTTCGAGAATGTTCCGTCAGGGCACAAATGGCTCAATGTTATTACCGATGCCATGCGTAACAACCAAGTTCTGCATATTACACACCATGGTTTTGGAAAACCTGAATCTTGGAGTTTCGATATTGAACCATATTATCTCAAAGTGGTAAAACGCCGCTGGTATGTATTGGCCCGCAGTCCTTATTATTCAGAACTGAATCGCAAGAAAAATAGCGAAAAAGGTGGCAATCGTCCTGAAAACGTATATATGGTATATGCGCTTGACCGCATTTTGGATTGCCAAACCACGAACGCCACATTTCACATGCAAGAAGACTTTGATATTAACGAATACTTCCGTGGATGTTGTGGCATTATCCACTCAGAAGAAAAGCCCATAAAGGTCATAATCAAAGCGTATGGCGGCGGATCGGACTATCTTCGTACGCTACCACTACATGAGTCGCAGCGTGAACTGGATGAGCGCAAAGACGATGAAGCATCCTATTTCGAACTTGAAGTATGCCCCACATACGATTTATATCAGTCGTTACTGGCACAGGCCGATCAGATAGAGGTTATTGAACCGGAATCGGTACGCAAACAGATGCGTAATTTCGCCAAGAACCTAATGTCATACTATAAAGAATAACAATATGAGCAACAAATTATATCGTATTCTCAACGAAGAAGAGTCTTATGACATTCTTTATACTAGTTATATAAACCAAAGTGCAAGAAAGAATAAAATCTTAGAATTCTATGAGCAGATAGAAAAAGTATGTAAGCTATCTCAAGAATGTAACATCAAAATAGCATCGGCATTAAGGATTGCCACTCAATATGGATGGGTAATTGAAGATGTACAACGAATGGTTAGGAAAGGTGCAACTGAAATCCCTCTTGATTTGTTTTTAGTTTGCGATGAACAAAAAGAGCATATTTCGATGCAACCGCTTGTGGATTTTATTGTGGAGTATAATACATATTATCAAGAGACTGGCGTATTCTTGGATGATGAAAAAGGACACGGACAATATTTTTGGGAAGCTATATGGGATATTGTAAGAAGGGATGAATTTCCGGGTACAAACAGTCGGTTGGATAGTTGTTTCGCCTTTACAAGTAGAGCAGATACCGTTCAATTTTCAAAGGAATTTCGGGTTTCCGAAAGAAAGGTAGCCGAAGTCGTTATTGAAGATGCAGACATCAATATATACGATATGCAATGGATTACAACAGTACCGGTCGATTCTACTATGAACGAGGCTGTCGAATATGCGCGTAACTACTGGAAGGGATTAAAAACAGAGAATCCTATAATGGAGGCACTAATCTTTGGTGAATACACATTTAAAGAGGACAATAATGATTGATGGACAAAATTTTATAGCCATTGATTTTGAAACAGCCACGGGCAAGCGGGCATCCATTTGCGAGATTGGCATTTGCGTAGTGCGCAATGGGGAAATTTCAGAAACACGCTCTTGGTTAGTGCAACCCGAAGATAATCTGTACAGTTATTGGAATATGCAGTGTCACGGCATCACGCCTGAAGACACTGAAAATTCACCCTCTTTCCCAGAAGTATGGGAAGAAATAGAGCGTTTATTCCTTGACGATTTTGATACCCTTGTGGCACACAATGCCACCTTCGACCGTAGTTGTTTAGAGCATTCTGCTCAACTATATAATTTGCATTTGCCGGAATTGCAATGGCAATGTACTTTGAAAATAGCCAGACAAATATACAATTTTGGCTGCAATACACTCGGTTATCTTTGCGAACAACTTGGCATCCCCGAAGGTACTCACCATCGCGCCGGAGACGATGCAGAGATGTGTGCAAGATTGTATCTGAGAGAAATGGAAAATTTTTAGAATAGTATTTTATGAAAACTAAATTATCTATACGAGAATATTTTAGCCTTGATAAGAAATTTATCATCCCATCTTATCAACGTGGTTATAAGTGGGGAGTTCCCGGCAAAGACGGAAAGACTGCTGCTCAAATATTGGTGAGAGACATTAAGTCTGCTATGCAACGGAATCAGGCATCGCAATATTTTATTCAAGGTATTACTTGCTACGAAAACACAAATAATGATCTGATTCTAATTGATGGGCAACAGCGAACCACAACAATATTGTTGTTATTGGCAACAATACTTGAAAATGAAGATGACAGAAAAGAACTTCTTTTCAAAGGTAAAGAGTTAAAGTTGAAATATGACATCAGAACTAGTTCACATGATTTTTTAGAAAAATATTGTGAAAGAAAAAATGTAGATGAATCTAAAGATACCCAAGATATCTACTATTTCAAGAAAGCGATTGAAAGTATAAGATTACAGTTGGACAAGATTGATATTGAAGATTTCTGTAAATTCTTACTTGACCAAACTTTTTTGTTTGTAATTACCGTTGATGAGTCAGAAGCCACAAATGTATTTTCTATGATGAATGGCAATAAGGCATTTATGACATGTGATGAATTGGTAAAATCCGACTTTCTTTGTAAAATTTCCAATATCCATCAACCCACAGAGAACCCAACACCAATAAATAGTGTGGAGGAAGCATTGACTGTACTGAAAAAACAAATCAGGAAGGAAAGTGCAGATGAATGGGAAAACAATGCCTCAAGAAGTCGTATGTCGCGAGAGTGGGATAAATGGCTCTATTGGTGGAATCGTTCGGAGGTGCGACGTTTTTACCGCTGCGGCGAAGATGTAATGGGGCATCTTCTTAAATATTTTTGTATTGTCAGTGATAGTAAAATAGACTATACCAATGACATCAATGCCCTTATTGATACTTTTGAAAGGTTTCAAAGTTATTTCCTGACTCAGCAACCTAAAGATACTGATAACCGAGTGAAGATGAATTTTGAACGACTCAGAAAATTGCAAAAAAGATTCGAAGACATCTATAACGATTATGAGACTTATAACAGATTAGGTTTCCTTTTACAAATTCTTCCACCAAAAGAAAGAGAAGAATCTATACTTTATTTTCTTGACAAAAAACACACAATTAATGATTTTGACGATTACGTCAAGTTTAGAATGGCTGGAGCCTCTAAACAAGAGATTGATTCCTATAACTCTATTGATGGAAAAACACAAGAATCCGTAATAGCTAAAGAATACGAGGTCTACAATGCTCTTAGATCCAAGAATATCTTCGAGGACCCTAATAAAAAGCCATTCGCATTTACATATTTATACTACAAAAATATTTTAGAATCTGATAAGCGCAAACAACGATTTGAATTTTTCTATTGGGATAATGAGGAAAAAGATTTCAAATCAATGTGGGAAGCCCATTCATTAGAGCATATATGGCCAAAATCTAGAATATCAGAGGAGTCTTCTAAAGAATCCGTATCTTTAAAAGATTTAGGAAATAAAGGTATCACACAACATTGTTTAGGTAACTTGGTGTACCTGCACAAAAAAGATAACTCAAAATTCAAGGATAGGATTCCTGAAGAAAAAAAAGACATATATTTCAATCTTGACGAAAAGATTTATTCAAGAAGTCTTCTTCACACTATGGCTGCTTTTGGTAGTAAGCAGTGGAGCATTGAGAATGTACCATCTATTATCAGACAGAATTATGATTTGGAAATAAGTAAAATACGAGATCTATATGGAATCGAAGATGAACAATAGACCGCTAAGTAGTGGCATCAGCTATACAATATCAGAACTTTTCTCAGGCAACAGAAAAATTGTTATACCTGATATGCAAAGAGAATACTGTTGGCCTTCCGTTTTATCTGTCGGTCAAAATTGTTCTCTTGTAACTTCGTATGTTCGAGACCTTATTCGCTCATTCAATGACAAGATTGACTCTAGAATGGGACTTATATATGCTTATGAATTACCAGCCAACCATATTCAATTATGCGATGGACAACAACGCACTACAACCATTTATCTCCTCATCGGATGTTTAACTAAGATTATAAGCAAAGTTGATGAAAAACAGTATCGGCAAGCTGAGGATGTGCTGATTTCAGAATTTGAGCGACATGATGACCATGAGCCAAGATTACAATATGCAATAAGGGAATCAACACTTCTGTTCTTGCGCGACCTCGTGTCAAATTACTTTTTAGGAGAAGAAACCGATATTAAAAACGCAGATTGGTATTTTTCTTCATATAATGAAGATCATAGTATCCAAAACATACTAAAAGCCATTGATGAAATTAATTCGATGGTCAATGAAAACATTGCCTCTGGCTTATTATCATATATACTGTGTAAGATTAGTTTTCTATATTTTGATATGCAATCACGCAGATATGGCGAGGAACAGTTTGTCGTACTGAATACTACCGGCAAACCGCTTACACCTAGCGAGCATCTCAAACCGCAGTTGATTGGAGCCATGAAGAATGTTGATAATGCTATAAAAAAGCAATACTCTGATATGTGGGAATCATGGGAGCAATTCTTTTGGGATAATCGTCCTAAAGATGATGCCCATTCTAACTTTGTTGTTGATGATTATCTCAATGAATTTTTAAGATGGGTGTTCATTTGTGAAAATATAGGGAAAGAAACAGAACTTTTCCGTGACGATGCAAAGCAATATTCTGGCATTCAGAAAGTTTTAGCCGGTTCCCGCATTGATATTGTTGAATATTACAAAGGAAAGGATGTTACCAAACTTTTCGATACAATAGATAAATACAAAGACGCATTACTATTTATCATTAAGAATAATATTACAATTGATAGTGACTGTAGTTCGGATACAGATTTTCCGAAGTATTCCCTTTGGGATATTATGCTCAAAGATGAAGACGCCAAGCATGTCATTTATCGTTTGACTACCAGCCACTGTGCCACTTTGTTGCCTGTTTTAGCCTACGTAAAAACAAAAATAGAAAAGGAAGAAACGCCTATCGTTAATAATGTCATACGTTTATTCCGGATATGTTGGGAAATAGCACAGAAGAATGCTTCGAATTACGATGTCGTCAGACTGTGTGTTTTTATCAAAAATAATGGGGATAATGTACTGGAGTCTTTATTAAACCAAAATGACAACCTATACACAGAATCCATCAAAAAGTCTGCGATAGTAAGACTTTCAGAAGGTATGGAAATGAATATTCTTTCTGATTATGAAAACGAGTATTGGAAACTTATTCACCTTAACACGGTAAAGGGAGAAAGCGGTTTTATATTTAACGTACTTGGTGATAATATAAATGCTATCAGTATAAGAAAAATAGCAGAAAATTTACGACTAACGTATGAACGTCCTACAAACCAACTAAGGCGGGCATTGTTAACCTATACTGACTATTATCAAGGCGCAGGATGGAGCAAAATAGGTGGTCGCTATTGCTATGCGAAAGATAGCGGCTATTTCTTTTATATGTTCCATGAGAAGAATGCAAACATTCAAGTTAAAACAGAATTGCTAAACTTTTTGAGAGATATTCAGAATGAGGCCGATGTAGATTCTTTCATTGAGAGAAAACTTAGCCCGGGTAATGAACCGGTTCTTGATAAAGGTTCGGAAGAATGGAAGAAACTGGTTGCAAGATTATATAAAGACCCACACTGGTTTGACTATGGAAGAGGTCGTGGTTATGTAGCTTGGAATGATTCTCGTCAATGTGGCTACATGCTGACCTCTTACAAAGTAACTGATGGGTCATTTGCAAAGATTATTCCTACATCTCATAGGGAAGAAATTGGCAAATTATGTAAGAGATTAAATGAGAACACTAATAGCAATTGGGAAATTATTGAACAATGGAAATTGCAGCGACAGATAGAAAAAAACATTGAAGGCAGAAAACATTTGCTTTATCTTGAAGCAGACTTTCTCTCTAGTGACGAATCTTTGGGTGAGTTATGTTATTCTATTTCCACACGCGATATGGAAACATGGGAAATTTTCAATTCACGCTTATTGGATAAATATCCTCATGCAGACAAAGATTTAGACAATCCGAACAGGCCATATATTCACATTGGGAAAATACAAGGAACAGATACTGATTTGATACTTCAGACACTAACCGACATTTTAAAATTTCTTCATTCTTTATAATTGTCATTCCATAAAAATATAGACTATAATGAACAACGAAAACAACATCATACTTTATCAAGATGATAACGAAATAACTCGTGTGTCGGTACGCTTTGCAGATGAAGATTTGTGGCTGACACAAAGTCAGTTGGCGGAGATATATTGTACTACCCAACAGAATATCAGCCAGCATATAGACAATATATATAAAGATGGCGAGCTTTCCATAGAGGCAACTAACAAGAAATTCTTGTTAGTTCGTCAAGAGGGCAATCGGCAGGTAAAACGCAATATTGATCACTACAATCTTGATATGATTATCGCCCTGGGCTACCGTGTCCAGTCGCAGGTCGCTACACGATTCCGCCGGTGGGCGACCCAGCGGCTTCACGAATATATCCAAAAAGGATTTGCCATGGATGATGAGAGGTTGAAGCAGGGAGGGAATCGCTATTTCCGAGAACTGTTGCAGCGCATCCGGGATATTCGAAGCAGTGAGCGTAACTTCTATCAACAGGTTACGGATATTTATGCTACTGCAACAGATTATGATCCTCGCAGTGAAATGACAAAAAAATTCTTCGCTACCGTACAAAATAAGTTGCATTACGCTGTTCATGAAAACACCGCTGCCGAAGTCATATACAATCGAGTGGATAATGAAAAACCTTTTGTCGGAATGACCAATTTCAAGGGTAATTATGTGACAAAAGATGATGTGAAAATAGCCAAGAACTATTTGTCAGAAATTGAGCTACAACGTCTGAATTTGCTTGTTTCAGGTTTCTTGGATTTTGCAGAGTTTCAAGCATTGGAAATGAATCCTATGACGATGAAAGATTGGATAGAGGCTTTGGATAATCAAATTATTGCCCATAAACGAAAAGTTTTGATTGGAAAAGGAAATATATCGCACAAACAAGCCATTGAAAAAGCTGAAAAAGAATTTGAAATCTACCGTAAACGCGAGATGGATTTGTTGGAGAGCGACTTTGATAAAGAGATTAAAAGATTGAAAAATAAAGATTAGTCCAAATATTCCTATGAAACGGCAATGCTTGCTTTGGGAAAAATCAACAATAGAAGGGAACTTTATGGTATCAAATCACAAAGAGTATTGAATGTATAATTTGATAATCAGAAAGATATAGAATGTTATTCGGTTCAAGCGTGGAACTGCAATACCCCACATCCTCAAACGGAGGCCCTGAGAAAGCCCATTACAAACAGATGTTATGATAGCAGCCCACGCCAAGCGTGAGAACCATCATGCCATTCACTGTTTACAATTAGAAGTTTCTCAGGTTTCCAGTATCAATGAAAGAGCATAACGCTTCTTATTCCCAAAATGTCAGCAAAGGGCGTAAGCCCATGCGATTGCAAATATATTAAAAATCAGTAAGACAACAAAAATTTATCAAGGAAATTTGTTTTACGATAGGAAATTCCACTTTTCACGGGAAATGACAATAAGAATATCAATGTAACCGTGCTTTCCTTTTCAACTGATATACTTGATAATTATCAACTAATAAAGATAAATGTTAATTCATGATTTCGTTAAGAAATAGACGAAAAACTGACTGTTAGAGGGGCACTTGAACGAATTTATCACGCAGTTTGCCATGGCGGACAATGCGGCAGAGGTTAATATTTTATGGTTTTCAACTAAAATAGCAGATGATTTCATGTTTATTTACACACAGAAGAACATCTATTGAGTGGCAATATACGGTAAAACATGACGCAAAAGGTGCCCCATTGGCATGTCAAAGGCGGTCTTTTGCATTGTGAAAGGCCGTCTTTGACATTGACGAAAGCTATAAAAACAGCAGACAATAGGCGTGTCTGAGATTACAGACTGCCATTTCTGAACGTTTAAGATGTTAAATTTAACATTACAGACCGCTAAGTTTAACAATCAGGAAAAGCCACGACCATATAAAAAATCACACATATTTTCTTAATTCTTAACTCTTAATTCTTAACTTATATGTACTTTTGCATGGTTTTAAAGAAAGGATAACAAGATATGCCCAGCATTAACGATATGACCGTAGGGTCGCCTACGAGGGATATTATAAAGTTCGCCGTACCGCTTGTCGGCGGCTACATACTGCAACAGATGTACCTTATTATCGACGCGGCCATCGTGGGGCGCTTCATCGGTGTCGACGCATTGGCTGCTGTCGGAGCGTCGTCGTCGATAATGTTCCTCATCATGGGCTTCTGCAACGGCTCTTGCGCGGGCTTCGCTATACCAGTTGCGCAGGAGTTCGGGGCAAAGGATTACTCAAAGATGCGTGCCTACGTGGCCAACGCATTGCGGATAGTGGCGGTCATAGCAGTGGTCATCACCGTGGTCACGGCTATCTTTTGCGAGCGTATTTTGAGGATTGTCAATACGCCGGAGGACATCTTCCATGACGCATACGTGTTCCTTTTGCTTAGTTTTCTGGCCATTCCTTTCACGATGGCTTACAACATGCTGTCGGGCTTTATACGGTCGTTGGGCGACTCAAAACAGCCATTCTATTTCCTCATAGCGGCCTCGCTGCTCAACATTGTGCTCGACTTTATCCTCATTATAGGCCTCGGTATGGGCGTTGAAGGCGCCGGAATAGCCACCATGACGGCACAGGCGTTCGCCTCGCTGCTGTGCTGGCTGTACATCAGGAAGCACCTGCGGCTGCTCATTCCGACGGGCAACGAGCGGGCGTATGACGACAAGAAGGTGGGCCGCCTGCTGATGAACGGCATACCGATGGGCATGCAATTCTCGATAACGGCTATCGGAGTGATAATGCTGCAGAGCGCAAACAACGCGCTGGGAACGGTCTACGTGGCGTCGTTCACTGCCGCGATGCGCGTCAAATACCTGTTTACGTGCGTATTCGAGAACATCGGCGTGGCCATGGCTACGTACTGCGGACAGAACATCGGGGCGCAAAAGGTAGAGAGGATAAAGCTCGGAATATGGTCGGCAATGAAGATAACGGCGGTGTATTTCGTGTTTACATTGATTATAATATATCCCTTCGCGGACGACATGATGCTGCTTTTCGTCGAGTCAGGCGAGCGTAACATCATCGACAACGCTGCCCTTTACATGCGCCTGTCAAGCTATTTCTTCCCCGCGTTGGGGCTGCTCACAATACTGAGATACAGCCTCCAAGGGCTCGGATTCTCAAACCTGTCAGTGCTGTCGGGCGTCATGGAGATGATAGCCCGCTGCGGAGTGAGCCTTTGGCTGGTGCCCACGTTCGGTTTCCTCGGCGTATGTTACGGCGACCCTACGGCCTGGGTGGCTGCCGACTTGTTCCTCGCGCCGGCGGTGTACTTGGTATATAAGAAACTTAAAAAGGTGAGAAAGTGAGATGGTGAGAAGGTGAGA
>NZ_JACJJG010000072.1 GCF_016899855.1 Marseilla massiliensis | reverse complement strand
AACTCGCTCATGGACCTGCACGACAAAATCCTGCTGCGGAAAAGGGCGCTCATTGAAACCGTCAACGACGAACTCAAGAGTGTATGCTACATTGAGCATACCAGGCACCGCAGCATTGACGGATTTGCTTCCAACCTGATTGCAGGGCTTATCACATACAACCTGCTTCCTAAGAAACCGTCACTCAATATTGACATCATTGATAAAAGCAGGCTTATTGCATAAGATTATTATACCGAACTCACGTTAAATTATGTCCCTACAATGGATGAAACTCTATCTTTATGAGGCATTACCTTATACCGAACTCACGTCAAATTAGCAATAGAGTACAGGAACCGTATTCATACGTCATAAATAAAACTTATAAAACACTTTATTTAAAAGTTGAAAAAAAACATTTTAATAAATTAAAATATCCAGCATTATATTGCAAGTACAAAAATAAATTGTAATTTTACACCCAAACAACTTAATAATCAAAAAAGATGAAAGGCATAATATCAAAAATTGTTATCTGTGGAATAATGTTAGGCGCAGTTTCGTCTTGCACAGAAGAGAAAAAAGCAACGTTAACCGCTTCAGGACTTAATCCGACAGCTTTCGACACTGTTATTAACAAAAAGCCTGTAAAGTTATACTCATTAAGAAACGCTAATGGTATGGAAGTTTGTATAACCAATTTTGGCGGTCGTGTAGTCTCCATAATTGTACCAGACAAAAAGGGCAACCCTATAGACGTTGTTCTTGGATACGATAACATAGCACAATACGCCGACTCAGTCAATAGTCCAAGCGACTTCGGCTCAACGGTCGGCAGATACGCCAACCGTATTAATAAAGGTAAACTCATTGTTGATAATTCAGAATACCAACTTCCACAAAACAATTTTGGACACTGTCTACATGGAGGGCCATCAGGATGGATGTATCAGGTTTACGACGCCGTACAACCTAATGACTCTACATTAGAGCTGAGCATTGTATCTCCAGATGGAGATAACGGTTTCCCAGGAACCATAAATGCAAAGACTACATACAAAATCTTAAGTAACAATACACTTGATATCGTATTTGAAGCTATGACGGATAAACCGACGGTGGTAAACATGACAAACCACAGTTATTTCAACCTTAACGGCGATCCATCAACTGAAGGTACGAACATGATATTGTACGTTAATGCGGACAACTATACCCCCGCAGACTCAACTTACATGACAACGGGGGAGATTAAGCCTGTAGCCAATACGCCTATGGATTTCCGAAAACCTCGTGTTATTGCCGAAACAATCAACGACTCTACATTCGACCAAATCAAGAACGCAGAAGGATATGACCATAACTGGTGTCTCAATACATATAAAGACGGTAAGGGTGACGACAAAACTGTAGCAGCCTCGTTATACTCTCCGAAAACTGGTATCCTGCTTGAAATGTTTACCAACGAGCCTGGAGTTCAAGTATATACGGGCAATTTCCAAGGTACAGGAGTAAAATGCAAACATGGGATAAAATATCCCAAACATGTGTCTGTTTGTCTTGAAAGCCAAAAATATCCGGATTCTCCCAACAAAAAGGACTGGCCTTCACCATACTTAAACCCTGGAGAAAAATACTACAGCCATGTAGCTTATAAATTCAGCGTAAAATAAATATTTATCCAAACTTTACCTTGATAAAGAACTAATAAGAATAAAAAAAATGAACTGGAACACAAATGAGTTTATTTGGCTTGACTGGGCGATTCTGTTTGTAGGAATTTTCCTGGTCGGGTGGATGGTATATCGAGCCATTCAAAAGGACAAACGTCAACAAAAAGGCGCAGACAGTGAGGACTACCTATTTGGAAAAGGTGAGCCATGGTACATAATTGGAGCAGCGATTTTCGCGGCAAATATCGGCTCTGAACATCTTGTCGGATTAGCCGGAACAGGAGCAAAAAGTGGTGTCGGCATGGCCCATTGGGAAATGCAGGGATGGATGATACTTATATTGGGATGGTTATTCGTGCCATTCTATCAATTGCTTAACAATAAAATGGGCAAAATCATTACAATGCCTGATTTCTTAAAATACCGTTATACACCGGCAACAGGCTCATGGCTGTCAATTATCACGCTTATCGCATACATTCTTACCAAAGTAAGCGTTACCGCATATACAGGTGGTATTTTCTTTGAATTCTTATTAGGATTGCCTTTCTGGTATGGAGCTGTAGGTTTGATTGTGCTAACTGGTATTTTTACCGTATTCGGTGGAATGAAAGGTGTCATGACACTTTCCGCTATACAAACCCCGATTTTGATAATAGGTTCATTTCTCGTTCTTTTCCTCGGACTCGCAGCATTGGGTGACGGTAGCGTAACCGAGGGTTGGACATTGATGATGGATCATGCACGAAATGCCATGAATATAGGCACAGACGGACATGCATATGGAGCAAACCACATGTTCCACTGGTCTGAAGGTGACCCTATGTATAAAGAATATCCTGGTTTTTGGGTATTTATTGGAGCATCAATCATTGGTTTTTGGTATTGGTGTACCGACCAACACATTGTACAACGTGTATTAGGCCAGCGTAAGGGTGAAGCCGATGATGTTGTCATGAAACGTGCACGTAGGGGAACTATCGCTGCTGGATATTTTAAGATCTTGCCAGTATTCATGTTCTTAATACCCGGAATGGTAGCTGCAGCATTAGCGTCACGTGGAGAATTTGATTTGTCTAATACAGATGCCGCATTTGCCGTTATGGTAAAAGATGTGCTTCCTGCCGGAGTGAAAGGTATTGTAACGATTGGTTTTATATGCGCTCTTGTAACATCCTTAGCCGCATTCTTCAACTCATGTGCGACACTGTTCACTGAGGATTTCTATAAACCAATGTTTAAGGGGAAAAGCGAAGCTACTTACGTGCTTGTCGGCCGCATTGCGACAGTAGTAGTTGTTGTATTAGGCTTGGCTTGGATACCGGTAATGATGAGCCTTGGCAACTTGTATAACTATTTACAAGGCATTCAGTCCTTGTTGGCACCGGCAATGGTAGCTGTATTCGCATTAGGTATATTCTCAAAAAGAATAACACCAATGGCCGGCCAGACTGGTATGATTGTAGGATTTTTAATCGGAATGCTCCGTTTAGTTACAAACGTTATTACAAACACGGGAGCAAACGAAATGACCGGATGGTTCTGGGAAAATACTACATGGTTCTGGCAGACGAACTGGCTGATATTCGAGATCTGGTTGTTAGTATTCCTCATCATTATGATGTTTATCGTCTCAATGTTTACGAAGAAGCCAACAGCACAACAAATTGAAGCAATAACATTTACCGGTGATTACAAAAAACTGATAAAGCAAAGCTGGAACAAATGGGATATCATCGCAACATTAGGTGTAATCGCTTTATGTGCAGCATTCTACGCTTACTTCTGGTAAGAGTCTACAAACAGCGTCGTTGCCTGCCATGACATGAGTATGGCAGGCAACGAAAATACAGAAAATACCAAACTGATTAATGACAACTTATTATAACGAACATTCAAAAGTCTTTGTATCCGTAGACTGTATCATTTTCGGATTTGAGGACAAGAAGTTAAAATTACTTCTTGGTAAAAGACACATGGATCCAGGAAGAGGCGAATGGTCGCTATATGGTGGTTTCGTCGAGGAAGATGAAAGCCTTGACGATGCCGCCAACCGCGTACTATACGAACTTACCGGACTCAGAGGCCTTTACATGAAACAGGTAGGTGCATTCGGAGCGATAGACCGTGACCCTGGAGAAAGGGTTGTTTCAATAGCATATTGCGCCCTAATCAATGTAAGGGATTATGACCAAAAGTTATTAAATGAGCATCAAGTGGAATGGGTAAATCTCGAAAACCTACCCGAATTATATTCCGACCATAACGACATGGTCACCAAAGCTATTACATTGCTACGCAGGAGAATCTCCTCCGAGCCACTAAGTTTTAACCTATTGCCCTCACTTTTTACATTAACCCAGCTACAGAATGTATATGAGGCAATACTCGGCGAAAACATTGACAAGCGCAATTTCCGTAAGCGGACAAAGACTATCGATTATATTGAGAAAACAGACAAGATAGACAAAATAACTTCAAAACGCGGGGCTGCACTTTATCGCTTCAACAAACAGGCGTATATAGACGACCCCATATTCAAATTATAAGCCATGTTAGAAGAACTTAAAGAAAAAGTGTTCAAGGCCAACTTAGATTTGGTAAAACACAATTTAGTAATATTCACGTGGGGAAACGTGTCAGGTATTGACAGGGAAAAAGGTCTCGTTGTAATAAAGCCATCCGGTGTAAGTTACGAAACAATGAAAGCATCGGATATGGTTGTTGTTGACCTACTCACAGGTAAAACTGTTGAAGGAGAATTAAACCCCTCTTCAGACACCCCTACACATTTAGTTTTATATAGGGCCTTTCCTGAAATCGGAGGCATTGTACACACTCATTCCACCTATGCTACGGCATGGGCTCAAGCAGGCAAAGATATTCCCAATATAGGGACAACCCATGCAGACTATTTTCACGATGCAATTCCATGCACGAAGGATATGACGGCTGAGCAGATGGGCGAATATGAAAAAGAAACAGGAACGGTTATCGTCGAACGCTTTAAGGATGTGAACTATGTACACACTCCCGGCGTATTGGTAAAGAACCACGGTCCATTCTCATGGGGAAAAGATCCAGATAACGCCGTGTACAATGCAGTTGTCATGGAACAAGTGGCAAAGATGGCTTTTGTATCTTTCTCCGTCAATCCGGATACGACAATGAATCCTTTACTCATTGAAAAGCATTTCAGCCGCAAACACGGCCCCAATGCTTATTACGGACAAAAGAAAAAGTGATTATATAAATAGCAAACTAATAAAATAACTAATAAAATCAAGGACTATGGTTAAAGCATTTGAAAACTTTGAAGTGTGGTTCATAACTGGAGCACAACTTCTTTACGGAGGTGACGCAGTAGCACAAGTAGACGGTCATTCAAAAGAAATGGTTGACGGCCTTAATAATTCCGGACGTCTGCCTATAAAGGTTGTATATAAAGGAACGGCAAACAGCAGCAAGGAAGTAACAGAACTCTTTGCGGCTGCCAACAATGAAAAGAAATGTATCGGTGTAATAACATGGATGCACACATTTTCTCCTGCAAAAATGTGGATTCACGGATTGCAGATCCTGCATAAGCCCCTACTCCACCTTCATACACAATTCAACGATGAAATACCATGGAATTCCATCGACATGGACTTCATGAACCTTAATCAAAGCGCGCACGGCGACCGTGAATTCGGCCACATAATCGCACGTATGCGTATAAGAAGGAAACTCGTTGTTGGTTATTGGAAAGAGGCGAAAACCCAAGAGCATATAGCAGTATGGGAACGTGTGTGCGCGGCATGGGCTGACGCTCAGGACATGCTTATCATACGTTTCGGAGACCAGATGAACAACGTTGCCGTAACCGATGGCGACAAAGTGGCAGCAGAACAAGTACTCGGATATCATGTAGATTATTGTCCGTTTAGCGAGGTATTGGAATATTTCAAGGCTATAAATGACGAGGATGTCAACAATCTTGTTGCCACCTATTTCACAGAATATGAACATGATTCTGAACTTGAAGACAAATCATCCACAGCATACAAGAAGGTATGGAACGCCGCTAAAGCAGAGCTTGCTTTACGTGCCATCCTGAAAGCTAAAGGCGCAAAAGGATTCACAACAAACTTTGACGATCTCGGTGACGTAGCAGTAGAGGAATCCGGAATGGGATTCGACCAAATCCCTGGCCTCGCCTCACAACGCCTCATGGCTGAAGGCTACGGTTTCGGCGCTGAGGGCGACTGGAAGTCTGCTGCTCTCTACCGCACAGTATGGTTCATGACACAAGGCATGGACAACGGTTGCTCGTTCCTCGAGGACTACACACTCAACTTCAACGGTGAGCAGAGCGCCATACTGCAATCTCACATGTTGGAAGTAAGTCCACTCATCGCAGCTGCGAAACCACGTCTTGAGGTTCATTTCCTCGGTATCGGAGTAAGAAAGAGCGAAACAGCAAGACTTGTATTCACTTCAAAAGTCGGCAAAGGCGTAACAGCTACCGTTGTAGATCTTGGCAACAGATTCCGCATGATCGTGAACGACGTTAAATGCATAGAACCGAAGCCGCTGCCCAAACTGCCTGTTGCCTCTGCACTTTGGGTACCACAGCCTAATTTCGAAGTAGGCGCAGGCTGCTGGATTTATGCTGGCGGAACACACCACAGCTGCTTCTCTTACGACCTTACAGATGAATACTGGCAGGATTATGCCGAAATAGCAGGTATTGAATGCGTATTCATCAACGAAAATACCAAGGTTGACGAATTCCGCAAGGAACTACGCTTCAATGAAGTTTACTACATGCTAAACAAGGCATTACTCTAAATTTTCCATAATTCAAAGAAGCTACAGAGGCTTTGGCTATAAGTCAATTAAATTTATATGACATTTATATACAGACACTAAGCCTCCGCCTCTATAGCTTCTTTTATTTATACTGAACCCAAAATCTTAGTCAACATGAAGAAATACGTTATAGGTTTGGATTACGGTAGCGATTCGGCACGCGCGTTGGTGGTAAACGCCAATACCGGCGAAATCCTTGCAACGAGCGTGAAATATTATCCACGCTGGAAAAAAGGACTATACTGTGACCCAAAGACCAACCAATGGCGGCAGCACCCAAAAGATTATCTTGAAGTACTTGAAGCCACTGTCACTGACGCTTTGAGCCAATGTGCAAAAGACGTTGCGGAGAACGTTGTAGGAATTGCATTCGACACGACAGGCTCCACACCGGCGTTTACCGATGAAAACGGAACACCGCTGGCTATGCTGCCGGAATTCGCCGAGAATCCCAATGCAATGTTCGTTCTTTGGAAAGACCATACTGCCGTAAAAGAAGCAGAGGAAATAAACGAAGCTTGCGCCAAGTCGGACGTAAACTATATAAAATATGAAGGCGGTATATACTCGGCTGAATGGTACTGGGCCAAAGCTCTGCATATCTTGCGTGAAGACCCGGAGGTGGCAAAAAGAGCTTATTCAATAGTTGAATACTGCGAATGGTTGCCCGCCGTCTTAACAGGAGTTAAATCCTCAAAAGACATCATACGCAGCCGTTGCGCGTGCGGACACAAGGCAATGTGGCATGAAGAATGGGGAGGACTCCCTCCAGAGGAGTTCCTGACATCCATCGACAAAAAGCTTTCCGGCTTCCGCGACCGTCTGTTCACAACAACGGAGACTGCAGACAAACCGGTAGGACATCTATGCAAGGAATGGGCACAACGACTCGGACTTAACGAAAACGTAATCGTTGCCGGCGGTGCATACGACTGCCATATGGGCGCGGTAGGAGCCGGCGTAACCCCACATACACTTGTACGTGTTATCGGAACCTCGACCTGTGACGTAATGGTAGCGTCATATGACGAAATTGGAAGTAAATGCATCAAGGGTATTTGCGGCCAGGTAGACGGCAGCGTAATACCAGGAATGGTAGGACTCGAGGCCGGACAATCAAGCTTCGGCGACGTTTATGCCATGTTCAGGCGCATACTCGAATATCCTGTCCGCAGCATTTTGCCACAAACCGCCGAAAATAAACTTAGCAAGGAGGAAGTGGACAAAATCATAGAAGACACATGCGACAGGATAATTGTCAAATTAACCGAAGATGCGGAGAAAATTCCTGTAAGCGAAAGCACCATGATAGCAACGGACTGGATTAACGGTCGCCGCACACCCGACGCCAACCAAATGCTGAAAGGCACTATAGCCGGCTTTACACTCGGCACCACAGCCCCACTGATCTTCCGTGCGCTCGTAGAGGCCACGGCCTACGGCACCAAGGCAATAGTCGACCGATTCGAAAACGAAGGTATCGTAATAGACAATGTTATCGGTATAGGAGGCATTGCACTTAAATCACCGTTTGTGATGCAGACCATGTGCGACGTCATAAACAAGCCTATAAAAGTATGCAATACTGACCAGGCTTGCGCTCTCGGCGCAGCTATGTTTGCGGCAACAGCTGCCGGAGTATACGCAAAAGTAGAAGACGCTATACAACACATGAACAGCGGATTCTCAAAAGAATACAAGCCTAATCCAGAAAACGTAAAACTCTATTCTGAGATTTACAAAAAGTATTCTACACTCGGTGAGTTTACTGAAAAACAATTATTTAATGAATAAACCGCCTGATGCATTAGCGTGTATTGCCGACTAGCAACCGGCATTCAAGCAAAATCATCAGACTACCACAAAGTCAAAAGGTGCCCTTTTATTGAATAAAAGAGCACCTTTTGTTATGTAAGAGGCGCCCTTTTACATAACAATTCACGGCCTTTCGCAACTCTGCTGACTATCAACAATTTACCGAATCAACAAAATACAGGTTTACGTATACGTCAAACCGATTATTATAGCATAAGATACAAGCTGCCCACTAAATACATTCCACCTTTTCATTACAGTCAGAATGTATACTCAAGACGATGTACAAACCATAAAAATACAAGGCAAAGAAAAATGATTGAAATCCATCATGAACTAAAAATGAGACTATTTTTAATTAAAAAGAGACAATATGTAACGGCAATGTATCAAAATGTTAAGTTACTGAAAGTTTGGACGAATTTTCCTTTTGTATTCTCATAAAAAATAATTATCTTTGCAATGATAACGCTCATAAATCGGAATATCAAGACTGTAGGAAACAGTTAAAGTAAAAGCAAGGTTGTCATATATACCATAAGAACACGCCATAAAGCAACTAACGTTTAATACTATATATAATGAACGACAAAAACTTAATGAACAAAGCAGCCGACAACATCCGAATTTTAGCTGCGTCAATGGTAGAGAAAGCAAAATCCGGACACCCTGGCGGTGCCATGGGAGGTGCAGATTTCATCAACGTGTTATTCTCCGAATTCTTAGTCTACGACCCTGAAAACCCTTCATGGGAAGGCCGTGATCGTTTCTTCCTTGACCCGGGACACATGTCTCCCATGCTTTATAGCGCACTTTGCCTGCAAGGCAAATTCACGACTGAAGAGCTTGCGGAGTTCCGCCAGTGGGGTTCACCTACTCCCGGCCATCCCGAACGCGACATCAACCGTGGAATAGAAAATACATCCGGTCCTCTGGGACAAGGCCATACGTTCGCCGCTGGAGCTGCAGTCGCAGAAAAGTTCCTTGAGGCTCGCCTCGGCAAAGAAGTTATGCAGCATAAGATTTATGCGTATATCTCAGACGGAGGTGTAGAAGAGGAAATATCGCAAGGTACGGGTAGAATTGCCGGTCTGCTGGGACTTAACAACCTCATTATGTTCTACGACTCAAACGACATACAGCTTTCGACTGAATGTAATGCCGTAATGAACGAGGACACTGAAGCTAAATACAAAGCATGGGGATGGAACGTTATCAAAATAAACGGTAATGACCCTGACGAAATACGCACTGCCTTGTCTGCAGCGCAGAAAGAAGAACACCGCCCTACCCTTATCATCGGAAAAACAGTAATGGGTAAAGGCGCACTCAAAGACGACGGTTCAAGTTATGAGCATAGTATAAAAACACACGGTGCACCGTTGGGAGGAGATGCATACGTAAATACAATAAAGAACTTAGGCGGCAATCCGGACAATCCGTTCCAGGTATTCCCTGAAGTTAAGGAACTCTATGCAAGACGCGCGGAAGAACTTAAAAAGATTGTTGCGGAACGCCGTGCGGCAGAAGCTGAATGGGCAAAAGCCAATCCGGAAAAAGCCGCGCAGATGAAAGAATGGTTCAGCGGGAAAGCCCCCAAAGTTGATTGGAACGCAGTGGTACAGAAGGAAGGTTCCGCAACACGTGCCGCTTCAGCAGCCTGCCTCAGTGTTCTCGCGGAACAAGTGCCTAATATGATATGCTCTTCTGCCGACCTGTCAAATAGTGATAAAACGGATGGCTTCCTGAAAAAGACTACAGCATTCACCAAGGACGACTTCAGCGGAGCGTTCTTCCAGGCAGGTGTTAGCGAGCTTACGATGGCATGCATGTGTATCGGTATGTATCTCCACGGAGGCGTAATCCCTGCATGTGGTACATTCTTCGTATTCTCAGACTATATGAAACCGGCTGTACGCATGGCTGCATTGATGGAAGTGCCAATCAAGTTTATCTGGACTCATGATGCATTCCGTGTAGGCGAAGACGGCCCCACACACGAACCAGTAGAACAGGAAGCACAAATCAGGCTGATGGAAAAACTTAAAAACCATCACGGTAAAGACAGCGTACGCGTATTCCGTCCTGCCGATGCTGACGAGACTACCGTATGCTGGGCCATGGCTATGGAGAACACGGAAACACCGACAGCATTGATTTTCTCTCGCCAGAACATTGCAAAACTTCCCGTAGGCAATGATTATGAACAAGCCCGCAAAGGAGCGTATGTAGTTGCAGGCTCGGACGATAACTTCGATGTTATTTTGCTGGCTGACGGTTCCGAAGTATCAACACTTGTTGCCGGAGCGGAACTGTTACGCAAAGACGGTCTGAAAATAAGGATTGTAAGTGTTCCAAGTGAAGGACTGTTCCGATGCCAAAGCAAGGAATATCAAGAGAGTATCCTTCCGAAAGGCGCTAAGATCTTCGGTATGACAGCAGGCTTGCCCGTAACTCTTGAAGGACTTGTAGGCGCCAACGGAAAAGTATTTGGAATGCCAAGCTTCGGATTCTCGGCTCCTTATAAAGTATTGGACGAAAAACTCGGATACACCGCCGAGAATGTATATAAACAAGTTAAATCTTTTATGGAGGAATAAGCCATGGAAATCAAGACTGTGGGAATAGCCAGCGACCACGCAGGCTACCCGTTAAAGAAGTTTGTTGTACAGTATCTGGAACAACATGAATATCCATACAAAGACTACGGCACATACAGCGACATGAGTTGTGACTATCCTGACTTTGCGCATGCACTGGCAGAGGGCATTGAACATGGCGACGTGTATCCTGGCATTGCTATCTGCGGAAGCGGTGAAGGCATGGCTATCACGCTGAATAAACATCAAGACGTGCGTGCCGGCCTGGCTTGGTGTCCAGAAGTTGGAGGACTTATCCGCCAACACAATGACGCAAATGTGTTAGTGCTCCCTGGCCGTTTCATAGATAACAAGACTGCGGAGAAGATACTTGATGCATTCTTTACCACTACGTTTGAAGGCGGACGTCACCAACGCCGTGTCGAAAAGATAGCGTTTAAGTAATCATAACGATGAATGCCGTGCCGCAAATCTCCGCGGCACGGCATTCTTGTTTTTATCATTAAAGCTACACATATAAATTATTCCTCTTGAAAAGAGGCTCATTCCAAGCTATGCAAATAACTGCTAAAACAAAAACCGTTATGGTGAGAAGACGCAAGCCTCATCACGTAAAATACTCAAACAATAAGAAATAAATGACAGTGGACGGCATTAATGTGCCGTCCACTGTCATTTATTTCTTAGCTTAGAAAGCTGGTAAAAAAGCAATTATGTCTACTTACCTTGCTTTGATTCTTCATCAAGCTTAAGCTGCCACTTCCATGCCGAGCGCAACGTATCGTCAAGATTAGTTTCAGCTTTCCATCCAAGCACGGTATTTGCCTTTTCCGGATCAGCCCAGACTTTCTCTATATCACCCTCACGACGAGGTGCATATTCCCAATTTACCTTGACGCCCGTTGCACGTTCGAAACCTTCAACTACCTCTAACGTGCTGACTCCTCGCCCTGTACCGATATTGAAAATCTCGACAGCATCAGTGTCGTCATTGTCAAGCACACGAGCCATTGCCTTAACATGAGCCTTGGCTAGATCAACAACATAAATATAATCACGTATGCATGTGCCGTCAGGAGTATTATAATCGTTACCGAAAATCTTGAGCTGCTTACGTATACCGATAGCTGTCTGCGTAACAAACGGTATGAGGTTCATAGGCGTACCGTTAGGCAACTCACCGATAAGAGCTGACGGATGGGCACCGATAGGATTAAAGTATCTTAGAATAACGGACTTGATTGGAGCCCCGCTATGTATATAGTCATGGATTATTTCCTCGTTAATCTGCTTGGTATTACCATATGGGCTAAGCGCTTTCTGTATGGGAGCATTCTCCGTTACAGGCAGGTTCTCTGCCGAAGGCTGTCCATACACAGTGCAACTTGAAGAAAATATTATACCCTTAACACCATGACGTGGCATTAATTCAAGGATGTTAAGCAGGCTCGTTATATTATTACGGTAATACAAGAGGGGCTTCTGTACACTTTCACCGACAGCTTTGCTCGCGGCAAAATGGATTATGCCTTTTATGTCTCCATATTTTGAAAAGACGTCATCCATGGCCTTGAAATCACAGCAATCAACGTTCTCGAACGCAGGACGGACACCCGTTATCTTTTCGATACCGTCAACAACGTCGGCTCTTGAATTTGACAAGTTATCTACAATTACAACCTTGTAACCAGCCTGTTGCAACTCTACAACGGTATGAGAACCGATAAAACCAGTGCCGCCGGTTACCAAAATAGTCTGTTTCATTAGTTAACGCATTTAAAGTTCACAGTGATGCAAAGCTAAACATATTTTTGCTAATGACAAAATATCATGTACAAAAAAGCATAAAGTAAAGAAAACATGCCTCGATAAAATTACAAAACATGGCCTTTTGATATATAAAAGACGGCATATCGGCCAGTAAAAGACCGCCTTTCATTAGCTGATTTGCCGCATATTACAATACATCAAATAATTCACCATGCCGTCCTAGCACAATCACCGGATGGTAAACAAGAACTTGAATCGATAAATTCAGGTTCAAGAATGGCGCAAGGATATTGCCGCCATTACGAAAATTAATACTCGAGTTCGGGATAATGAAGTAAGATAAAAAGTTGGTAATCTCGCAAAAATTTTGTACCTTTATAGTTGAAAA
>NZ_JACJJG010000071.1 GCF_016899855.1 Marseilla massiliensis | reverse complement strand
AGGGTCAATCATATTGTAGCCAAAGGGGACAATCCTGCTTGGCCAAAAGGGTCAAAGTCGCGTGGCTTTTCCAAGCCGTAATAAGACTATGCAATGCAGAAGCAAAAAGATCATAGAAAATCTCCGCTGCAAAGAGACGAAATCTTTTGCTTACAGTTAAAGTGTATCGACTACATAAGACGGTTCATATTCAAACTCGCCATCCAAACGCCTGAGTTTGCCATGTTTTATCAAGTGGAAAAAACTACAGCCCCATGTGATTAAAAAATCAACTGACCCAAAAAAGACGCCAAAAAGACGCCAATTTTAGCAAAAGAAAAATGCTAAATAATTGAAATTCAACTACTTAGCACTTTTTACAGTGACCCCGTTGGGATTCAAACCCAAGACCTTCAGAACCGGAATCTGACGCTCTATTCAGCTAAGCTACGGGGCCTTTGTTCGTTTTAATCGTGCGCAAAGGTAATAAATTTTTTCGTTAATCGTTGATTCGGCATGATATTTTTTAGTATTGCCTGGCGATAATGTGTCATTTAGTTAAAAAAGTTGTTTATGCCGGGGCAAATGCTTATGCCGTCATTGCTGTAATCGAAAATTTGCATTATCTTTGCAAATGGCTATGCCGTCGGCTGATTTTTGAGTGCCGTCGGCGTAGTTGCGATATAAAAATCTAAGATTATGATAAGGGAAATCAGTGGTGATGACGATGTCAGGAAGATTGCTGACATGGCGGCTGTGATATGGCATGAGGCTTTTGCCGGCATGATAAGCAACGCGCAAATCGACTATATGTTAGGTAAGTTCCAGTCATACGAGGCGGTAAAAGAGCAGGTGGCCAACCATGGCTACAGATACTTTATTATAAGTAAGGATGGCCGCGAGGCTGGATATTGCGGTGTGCAGGCATGCGACGACAATACGCTTTATCTCAGCAAGATGTATCTGAAAAGTGATTTTCGCGGTATGGGGCTGTTCAGGCGTATGACGGAATACCTGGTGGTTATGTGTCGTCGTGAAGGGCTTGGCTCTATATGGCTTACTGTAAACAAGAATAACGCTGCCGCCATTGCTGCTTATTCTAAGTCTGGATACGCCAACGTGAGGAGCCAGGTGACCGATATCGGTTCGGGATTTGTCATGGACGACTACGTGTTCAGATACGATATTTGCTGACTTGGGGCTGTGTCCGTAAGTATGAAGTCGTGCTGTTGATAAGCCATACATTAAATTTTATGAACGGATACACGTATTCTCGGATTTTTATTGAAAGTTTGCAGGACGATAAACGGCGCCTTTCGTGCAGGAGGCATGTCACTGCCTGAATCGCATGACGGCGCTGGCGCACAAACATTCTACCTTGGTGAAAACAACAACGCTGGCCAATAATACGGTCAAGATCTTGCTTCCGCTTTTATTTGGCGGGGCCATTCTATATTGGATGTATCGCGACTTCGACTTCAGAAGTGTTGACGATATCCTTCTCCACGGCATGGATTGGACGTGGATGTTGCTCTCGTTCCCTTTTGGTATCCTTGCCCAGATGTTCCGTGGATGGCGCTGGCGCCAGACGCTTGAGCCTCTTGGCGAACGTCCGCGCACGTCAACGGCTGTCCATTCCATCTTTCTTTCTTATGCGGCAAGTCTCGTAATACCGCGTATCGGCGAGTTTACACGCTGCGGGGTGCTAAAGAGATATGACGGCGTGTCGTTTCCGAAAGCTCTCGGAACGGTTGTTACCGAGCGTGCGATTGACACCCTTCTCATGGCCGTTGTCAGTGGAGTGACGCTGCTTATGCAGATGAAGGTCTTTTCGTATTTCTTCAACCGCACCGGCACAAGCGTCGATTCGATACTCCACCGCTTTTCGCTTACCGGTTATCTTGTTACCGGAGCGTGCGCCGTTGCCGTGCTCTTCCTGTTGCATTTCCTGCTTAAGAAACTCTCGTTTTATGATAAGGTGAAGGCTACTTTCGGCGGGATATGGCAGGGAGTCATCTCGCTCAAGAACGTAAAGAACATCCCCCTGTTCGTAATCTATACCCTTGGGATATGGGTGTGTTATTTCCTGCATTATTACCTTACGTTCTTTTGTTTCGATTTTACTGCCGGTCTCGGGCTGCAGTGCGCCCTTGTCACCTTCGTTGTGGGTAGTATTGCCGTAATCGTGCCTACGCCCAACGGCGCCGGTCCGTGGCATTTTGCCGTAAAGACAATGCTCATACTTTATGGCGTGGCCGATAATAACGCACTTTATTTTGTACTGATTGTACACTCTATACAGACCCTTCTCGTCATCCTTCTCGGCATATACAGCTGGGCTGCGCTGGCCTTTACCGATAAGAGGACGGCGATACGGCAGTTATAGAATAATTATTCACCTAAAATATAAATGCTATGAGTGAAATCAAAAACCTTAAACCTGAGTGCATATGGAGAAATTTCGATGCACTGACACAAGTTCCGCGTCCGTCAGGACATCTCGACAAAGTACGGCAGTTCCTGCTCGACTTCGCCAAGAAAGTAGGCGTTGAAGCCTTCACGGACGAGGCCGGCAACATCGTTATGCGAAAGCCTGCCACTCCGGGTATGGAAAACCGCAAGACCGTAATCCTCCAGGCTCACATGGATATGGTGCCGCAGAAGGAGAAAGACAGCACGCACAATTTTGAGACAGACCCCATACAGACTTACATTGACGGTGATTGGGTAAAGGCAAAGGGCACCACTCTCGGCGCTGACGACGGCCTCGGAGTGGCCGCGATAATGGCCGTAATGGAGGCAACCGACCTGAAACACGGTCCCGTTGAGGCTCTTATAACCGCTGACGAGGAGACCGGAATGTATGGTGCTAATGGTCTGCCGGCCGGCGAACTGGAAGGCGAAATACTCCTTAACCTCGACACCGAACAGGAGGGCGAGCTCATCATAGGTAGCGCCGGCGGCGTGGACATCACCGCTACGCTTGACTACAAGGAGGCTGAAAGCGACAAGGAAGACATTGCCGTGCGCCTTACCGTCAAGGGACTCAAGGGCGGACACTCGGGCCTTGAGATTGGAGTGGGCCGTGGAAACGCCAATAAGATGCTCGTTCGTATTGTCCGTGAGGCCATCGCCGACGACGAGGCGTGCCTTGCTTCATGGCATGGCGGCAATATGCGCAACGCCATTCCGCGCGAGGCAGAGGTCGTTCTGACGTTGCCTAAAGACAACAAAGCCGACCTTATCGAGCTTGTTAATGATTACAAAGAGACATTTAACGAGGAATACAAGGGTATAGAAAACGAAATCGACGTTACCGTTGAGGACGTTGAACTGCCTGCAACCGTAGTGCCGCAGGAAATCCAGGACAACCTCGTTGACGCCATCTACGCTGCCCACGACGGCGTATGGCGCTACATTCCGTCAATACCAGGCATTGTAGAGACGTCTTCAAACCTCGCAATCGTAGACATCGAGGGCGGCAAGGCGGCAGTGAAAATACTGGCGCGCAGCTCAAGCGAGACCAAGAAAGACGAGCTTGCAACATCTCTCGAGAGCTGTTTCAACATGGCAGGCATGAAGGTTGAGCTGAGCGGAGCTTACGGCGGATGGGATCCCAACACCGATAGCGAGCTTATAAAGCGCATGCGCAAGATATACAACGACCTATTCGGCGAGGAGCCGACAGTGCAGGTTGTGCATGCAGGATTGGAGTGTAGCATTATTCTTTCCAAGTATCCGGGTCTTGACATCTGCTCGTTCGGCCCGACGTTGCTGTCGCCCCATACTCCGAACGAGCGTGCCAACTGGCCCACAACGAGCAAGTTCTGGGATTTGTTGGTGAAGACTCTTGAGGAGATTCCCGAGAAATAACATTCAGGCTGAAGCCTGCCCATTTTTCAAAAGGCCACCTTTCGCTATGCGGAAGGTGGCCTTTTGCGTTGTAATATGCCGTGTTTTGCAGGGCGTTTTGCGGCGTTTTGGGACGTGCGTGATAAGTCTTTGATTTTCAGTATGTTGTGAATCGGCTTTGAAAAGGCCGTTCTTACGGCGTGTTTGAACGGTCTTTACGTACCGTTTGGACGGCTTTTGCGTGTCATCAGGAGGGCTTAGCCATGTTCTTGCGTTGGCGAAAATCACGGTAAACCGTTATTGGCTTTGTTGTGGAAAGTGCTTATTTTGCACAAAATGAATTATTAACATTCAAAACGATAACGATTATGTGCAAGATTAAACTATTATCATGGATGTCCGTTGCGGCATGTGCCGTTGTTATGTTGGCGGCGTGCAGCGACGACGATAACGCCGATCCGGGGCCCGGCCCGACGCCTCCACCTGTTGACGAGGGCGTGTTTGAACTGTCTTCGGACGGCGAGCAGAAGGACGTTACGATACCTATTGCAGAGCCGTGGGAGGCCACTTCATCTGCCGACTGGCTCCAGCTGTCGCAGATGGGCGGCAAGGGAGGCGAGAGCGTGCAGGTGATAGCCGCCATGAACCTTACCGGAAAGGAGCGTACGGGGTACATAACGTTTGCCGAGGCGCCTGGCACGAGGGCTTCGGCAGACTCAACACAGATTGTCGTCCGCCAGCCCGCCAACGAGGAAACCGACGCTCCGGGCGTGGTGCTGACGGCCGCTTATTATCGTGACGGCGGCATATACGTCGACATCTACAACGGCCGTGCCTCTGACGGCACCATGCAACGGCTCGGCTCCGCCAGCCAGTCGTTCACATTTGTCGACCCCAATGCCGACGTGCCGACGAAGGAGCCCATAGTGTATATCAATCGGGGAGAGACCTATACGGCCAGTCCTTACGTGGTGTTCGACGACAACGGCGTAGCCGAAGGCAAGTTTACGATAGACGGCGAGCCGTCGGTCAATACGCTCAGGGTGAGCCAGAACATCGTGTTCAACGACCTCGGTCAGCTCGGCAACGAAGGTTCGGCGGCGATACACTTTACCGACGGCGCCGTGATTTACTATGGAGGAGGCATAATTGAGCATACCAATTTGGGTTACGAACAGACCATACCGAGCTACGAGTTCCGCGCTTACGACACGTCTACGGGCGAGGAACACCGCTATGCCGACATCCCTTGTGGCGGAGCAGGAGTGAGCATGGGCGGCACGCCGGTGATTGCAGGCGACGGCGGCATATACTACCTGTCGGGCAAGTCGTGGCTGCCGATAGCCCAGCGCGCGGGTAACGTAGTGGCTGCGGCGGCAGGTGACAACATGCTATATGTCGTTACTGACGGCAATATAGAGACTTACGCCATGGGGCGCGACCAGAACGGCGACCTTACCGCCACGCTTGAGGGCACAGTGGCACATGATGCGAGCTTCGGCAACGTGGCCGTAACTCACGACTCCGACGGCACCACATGGATTATGGACAACCTTATGAGTACGGCGTATGCCGTTAAGGACGGGGCGCTTGAGGCTACTAAGTGCGCCAAGACCGACTCGCTCGGCACCGACTTCAGCTTTATCGGCGTGGCCGACGGATACATCTACGCCTTCGACGGCACAACCATCACACGCTATATTCCGGGCGACGGCACGCCAGAACAGCTTAGAATGCTCGGCACGTTCAACTGGTTCGGCGCCACGGAGTGCGTCGACGGACGACTGTACAACTTCGGCGGCACGACGTCTTTCCGTGGAACGGAGACGGCTTCGAAAGGTTTTCGCCGATTCAGTCCGGCAGACTATGCTCCCGTATCCGTCGCGATACTTCCCGATTGACGGCACTTTGCCTTGCAAAAGGCCGTCAACCGCAAGCCCAAAGGCCGTCTTTTACACGCTGAAAGACGGCCTTTTATATTGTAAGTAAAAGCCCGCTGAATGGTTAATGAAGAATTGAAAATGAACAAATTTTTTGCCTTTCCGTAAGTATAAGCCTGTGGTTTGCTTACGGTTCTCGGCTTACAATATGTCACCGCACGACTGTTCCGCATGCTGAAATAAGCAAAAAATATGTCAAAAAGCTTGTGCGTAACGGGTATTTTAACTAAATTTGGAACCGTAAATATTAAACCTTAAACTATGGAAATACCTTTTGCAGAATCTTGGAAAATCAAGATGGTTGAGCCAATCCGCAAGAGCACTCGCCAGGAACGCGAGCAATGGATTAAGGAGGCACACTACAATGTGTTCCAACTGAAGGCCAGCCAAGTGTATATCGACCTTATTACTGACTCGGGCACGGGCGCTATGAGCGACCGCCAGTGGGCCGGCATGATGACAGGCGACGAGAGTTACGCCGGCGCCGAATCGTTCTTCTTCCTGAAAGACACCATCAAGCGTATCACCGGTTTTGACTATGTAATCCCCACTCACCAGGGACGCGCAGCCGAGAACGTGCTGTTCTCGTATCTTGTGCACGAAGGCGACATCGTGCCCGGCAACTCCCACTTCGACACAACGAAGGGACATATCGAGGGACGCAAGGCCGTTGCGCTCGATTGTACTGTCGACGAGGCCAAGGATACGCAGCTTGAAGTGCCTTTCAAGGGTAATGTTGACCCCGTGAAGCTGGAGAATGCGCTCAAGGAACATGCCGACCGCATACCTTTTATTATAGTAACCATCACGAACAATACCGCCGGAGGCCAGCCCGTATCGATGGAGAACCTGCGCCAGGTGCGCCAGGTAGCCGACAAGTACGGTAAGCCCGTTATCTTCGACTCAGCCCGCTTTGCAGAAAACGCGTACTTCATCAAGACGCGCGAGCAGGGCTATGCCGACAAGACCATCAAGGAGATAGCCCGCGAGATGTTCTCTCTGGCCGACGGAATGACCATGAGCGCCAAGAAAGACGGTATCGTAAACATGGGCGGATTCATAGCAACCAAGCGTCAGGACTGGTATGAAGGCGCCAAGGGGTACTGCGTACAGTTCGAGGGTTACCTTACTTACGGCGGCATGAACGGCCGCGACATGAACGCGCTGGCCATCGGACTTGACGAAAATACAGAGTTCGACAACCTCGAGACACGCATTCACCAGGTGCAATACCTTGCCCGCTTGTTGGATGAATACGGCATTCCGTACCAGCGTCCGGCAGGAGGCCACGCCATATTCGTTGATGCCCCGAAGGTGTTGACACGTGTCCCGAAAGAAGAATTCCCCGCTCAGACACTGACGGTAGAGCTGTATCTCGAGGCAGGTATCCGCGGTTGCGAGATTGGTTACCTGCTGGCCGACCGTGACCCCGTTACCCGTGAAAACCGCTTTGACGGCCTCGACCTGCTCCGTCTGGCCATTCCGCGCCGTGTTTATACCGACAACCACATTGCTGTAATAGCCGCCGCGCTGAAGAATGTGTACGACCGTCGTGAGCAAATAACACGTGGCGTGCGCATAACTTGGGAGGCTCCGCTCATGCGTCACTTTACAGTCCAACTTGAAAGGCTGGGATAATATACTTGAAATAACCGGGAGTTGACGTGAGTCAGTTCCCGGTTATTTTTGTGTCCTGTGTTCTTACGTTCTGTAATCCAGTCTGGAACACACATACGTAAAACACAAATGTAACAATATTTTATTCTTATTTTAACACCCGATACAACCTTAATGTTAAATATAAATCTTAATTTTGCACAAAATAAAACCGTCTGCCAGTCTTCAGGTTTTGCCTTTCAGTAAAGCCGCGTGGCGGTCCGGACACGCATGTTGCCGGCAAACAGTTTTTTTATTGTGTACAAAAATAACATCTGAGTTGTAAAACTATGGCAAAGAAAAACAAGGAGACGCGATATGTAGAGCGTGACGTCAGTTGGATGTACTTCAACCATCGTATATTGCAGGAAGCCCGCAAGGAGAACATACCGTTGTTGGAACGGCTTTCGTTCCTTGGTATCTATTCAAACAATCTTGACGAGTTCTTCCGTGTGCGCATGGCTTCGCTAAACCGTCTGTTGGAGTCTGACAACAAGGAAATACGCAAGCAGCACGACAACATCCGCAAGACCATCAAGACGATAAACAAGCTAAACTCGCAATTCAGCCAGGAATACACTGTCGCGATAGACGAAGTGTTCGACAGCCTGGAGCAACACAACATCCGTCTTCTTAACGAAACGCAGCTCAATGAGGAGCAAGCCGCATACCTGAAGAACTTTTATCTCGACCGCCTTAACGGTTACACCAATCCTATCTGGTTCTCCGAAATCGACGAGATAGGCCAGCTTGAGGATAACCGTATATATCTTTTGGTCAAGAAAACGGAACCCGCCGAAGGCCTGCGACTGCCCAAGAGCAGCCTTGCCATCATCAAGGTGCCGGACAGGGAGCACGGACGCTTTGTCAAGGTGCCGTCGTCCGACGGCTTTGACAACATCATGTACCTTGACGATGTTGTCCGTTACTGCCTTCCATTGATATTCATAGGCTTCAAGCCGAGCACCTTTGAGGCTTATTCCTTTAAGTTCACGAAGGACGCCGAGATGGAGATGGAGAACGACTTTGACTATGGCGTGCTCCAGAAAATAGCCAAGGGAGTGAGCAGCCGACGGCATGGCGACCCGGTACGCCTTATTTACGACAGGCAGATGCCTAAGGATATGAAGAAGAAACTTATGTCGAAAATAGACATAAGCAAGCTCGATGCTTCGCTTGCCAGCAGCCGTTACCAGAACCACAGGGACCTGATGACTTTCCCGGACTGCGGTCACGACGAGTTGAAATATCCCAAATGGAAACCCATGATGAAGCCTGAGTTCCTGTTGCAGGAGAGCATTCTCGACCAGATACGCCGCAAGGACCTTTTCATACACGTGCCTTACCACTCGTTTGACGGCTACATCCGTGTATTGCGTGAGGCCGCGTTGAAGCCTGAAGTGAAGTCAATCAAGACTACGTTGTACCGACTAGCCAAGGACTCAAAGGTTGTCAAGGCCCTAATTTGCGCCGCACGCAACGGCAAGAAGGTTACGGCGGTGGTTGAGTTGCTGGCCCGTTTCGACGAGGAGAGTAACATAAAGTGGAGCAAACGCATGCAGGAAGAGGGCATAAACGTGATTTTCGGTGTTGAGGGACTTAAGATTCACTCCAAGCTGTTGTACATAGAATCGAAGCAGGGCAACATTGCCTGCATCGGTACGGGTAACTTCCACGAGGGCAACGCCAAGACATATACCGACTACCTGATGATGACCGCAAGGAAGAACATCGTGCAGGAGGTGAAGAAAGTGTTTGACTTCATCGACCGTCCGTTCTCCCAAGTGCGCTTCAAGGAGCTCATGGTGTCGCCTAACTCTATGAAGAACCGTGTGCTCTCGCTCATCAACAACGAGATAAAGAACGCCAAGGCAGGGCGTGAGGCGTGGATAAAGATGAAGATAAACCATATCACCGAGCCCGACGTTGTCAACAAGTTGTATGCCGCTTCGGCCGCCGGCGTGAAGATTGGAATAGTGCTCCGTGGTAACAGTTCGCTTGTTACAGGCATTCCGGGCGTGAGCGACAACATCAAGGCCGTGGGCATAATCGACCGCTATCTGGAGCATTCGCGCATACTGATATTCTGTAACGGCGGCGCGCCAAGATACTTTATAGGCAGCGCCGACTGGATGCCGCGCAACCTGTTGAACCGTATCGAGGTGATGACTCCTGTCTATGACGAGGACATGCAGCGTGATTTGCTGCGTACGGTAGAGTACGGACTGAACGATACTACCAACGGACGAATAGTTGACGGGTCAGGAGAAAACGTGATACAACCCGTCATCGGCGACCGCCCATTCCGCTCGCAAGAAGAGCTGCGCAATGCATACGAGGCTGAGGTGAAGACCGTCGGCGTTACAGCAGAATAACAACCATATTTCAAAATACCGTCTTTCGGCGTGTAAAAGGCCACCTTTTGCAGCCCGAAAGACGGTATTTTACACGCTAAAAGGTGGCCTTTTGTAAAGGCGTTGATAACCTGTTGATTGTCAAAGGGTTACAAATGACGCTTGAGACGGTAAAATATAAACGGTAAAACAACGTTATTTTATTATACAAACAACATCGGGGCAGGGCTGAAAAGCATAAGTAATGCCATCAAGACAATATGCTTTTATGGCATACCTACTTACTCATTTCCTCCTTACTCCCTTACTCCTAAATACAAAAAAACATGAGATTAGCGGCTATAGACATCGGTTCTAACGGAGCGCGACTGCTCATCAAGAACTTCAGGACTGCCCAGGACGGCAGCCAACAGATTTCACGTGTGATGTACATGCGTGTCCCCTTGCGTCTTGGTTCCGACGTGTTCACGCTCGGAAAGATATCAAAGGAGCGCATGGTGATGATGAAACACATGCTAAAGGCGTTCCGCCAGTTGATGAAACTCAACAATGTTGACGACTACCGGGCGTGCGCCACGTCGGCAATGCGTGACGCTGAGAACGGCAAGAAGGTGTTGAAGAAACTCTACGAGTCGACAGGCATTAACCTGGAAATCATCAACGGACGTGAGGAAGCACGCCTGCTGTGCAACAACATCGTAGAGAACATCGAGAGTACGAAGGGCAACTACGCCTACATCGACGTTGGCGGAGGCAGCACGGAGATATCTTTGCTCCACGACGGAGTGCTCACCCACAGCCAGTCTTACAACATCGGAACGCTCAGGATGCTCGGAGGCATGGTGTCAAAGGAAACCGTTGAGAACATGAAAGCCGACCTCAGGCGCTTTGCCAAGACAATGCCCGACATGCGGATGATAGGCTCAGGCGGCAACATCAACAAACTGTTCAAGCTTGGTAATTCAGACAAGGATACACGGACGGTATCCGTCAGCGAGATAAAGTCTATCTACGATAAGCTCAAGGCATTGAGCGTTGAGGAGCGAATAGAGCAATACGGACTGAAGGTTGACCGTGCCGACGTTATCATTCCGGCGTCTGAAATCTTCATGATTGTGGCCGAAGCACTCGGCTGCGACAGCATAAAGGTGCCTAACATCAGCTTGGCCGACAGCATAATCGACGGCCTTTACCGTAATAAATACGCCTCGTCGGACGCATAATTCTCCTTTATCATTTTCAATTCTCAATTAAACTGATGCGCCAAAATGTCTTACATGTAGGACATTTTGGCGCATTCGCTGTGTTGGTACGTTACTTGCAATACATTAAGCGAAGGCCGGGAGCAACGCTTCAGGCCGCAAGAAACAGATTGAATAACAACAAATTAAATAATAGGAGATTATAATCATGACACCAGTTAATCGTAAAAATTCTTGGTTACCGGACGTATTTAACGATTTCTTTGATACCGACTTCATGCCGCGAACAAACGCTACGGCACCCGCAATAAACGTTAAGGAGAGCGAGGTTGACTATGAAGTGGAGGTAGCTGCGCCGGGAATGACGAAGGAAGACTTCAACGTTCACCTCAACCAAGAGGGCGATTTACACATCAAGATGGAAAGTAAGAAGGAACATAACGATGATAACAAGAGGTCGCATTACCTGCGCCGTGAGTTCGCTTACAGCAAGTTTGAGCAGACGCTGATACTGCCCGACGATGTTGATAAGGAGAACATATCGGCTAAAGTGGCCGACGGCGTGCTCACGGTAGTGCTCCCCAAGATACGTAAAGAGGAGAGAAACGTAGTAAGACAGATAACGGTAGGATAACGTTTTTTAAGTAGTTAGAGTAGTTAAAGTAGTTAACGCTCACTACGTTCGCTAAGTAGTTAAAGTCAAATGCCTTGTTGGTAACGGGTGGAATATCCCATATTCTTACCAACAAGGCATTTGACTTTAAATGTTTTACTTGCCCAATATTGCAGTCAAGGCATTTGACTTTAACTACTCTAACTACCTCTAACTACTTTAACTACTTAAAATCCATATATCTCCTTCAGCTTTTCGCCGAGCGCATCGCCGCGAAGGTCGGCAGCGACGATCTTTCCTTCGCCGTCGAGAAGGACGTTAGAGGGGATTGAGTTGACTCCGTAGGCGGGAGCTGCGGCCGACTTCCAGCCTTTCAGGTCGCTGATGTTAGGCCACTTCATGCCGATGTCGGCGATGGCTTTCTTCCACGCTTCGGCCTTGTTGTCGAACGAAACGCCTACAATCTCGAAGCCTTTTGAGTGGTATTTCTCGTAGTTTGCCACTACGTTGGGCATTTCCTGGCGGCACGGTCCGCACCAGCTTGCCCAGAAATCCACCAGCACATAGTTGCCCTTACCGCACCATTCGCTCAGCTTGCGAGGGTTTCCTTCGGTGTCGTTCATCGACAGGTCGGTGAACATCTTGCCGGGCATGCGCTTCTCGAGAGCCGCAAGCTGCGCCTTTACGCGTGCCATTGCAGGGTGGTTGTAGTAAGGAGCGGTCTCGGGCAGAAGCTCCTTCAGCTCGTTATAGTCAAGTATGTAATAAAGTTGGCTGAGGAAAGCTACCGGGATAAGATTATCCTTATTCGCCTTAACAATATCTATCTGCTTGGTTATTGCAGCGTCCTGCAGTTGTTCACACTTGGCTTCAAGTTCTTTCAGCTTTGCCATTCCTTCCGCAGTAGTGTCAGCACTTGCCGCACGATACTCCATGATTGCCGCGTTAAGATTTTCGGTATATGATGACAGTTCATTATCGTAGGCATACATTTTCTTGTTCAGTTCAGAGCCGGTGAACGTCTTGGCAACGGTGTTAAGGTCGATTGGCGTACCGTCATTGAACACCGGAAGGTAATAATCTCCCGTGATAATCATAAGGAGTTCGTCCTTCTGTCGTGTGCCGTCGAGCGTGAATTTACCACCTGTTACGGCTGCGCTGTCAACGGGTTGGCGTGCGTTCATTACGCCCAGATATACCGTTTTTACGTCAGCGGGCACAGTACCCGTAATTTTGTAGGCCGTATCCTGCGCGTTGGCAGACAGTGTTGCGAGCGCAAGGGCGGCGATAGATAAGACTTTCTTCATTGTTTATAGTGTTTTGATTGATTACTTTATGCAAAGTTATCGTTAAATGGCGATAAGGCAAACAAAAACCAATAAAATATCGACATATTGACGTTTTTTATATGATACGAAACCACCCGTTTTGCAAAAGGCCGTCTTTCGCGTTGTAAAAGACGGCAAATCGCACGCTAAAAGGCCACCTTTTGCAGGCCAAAAGACGGCCTTTTGTAAAGGCATATATAACTTATTGAATATCAACAGGTTATGTTTGGCGTTGAAAATTATCCCGCAAAACGGCTGAAATGCCGATAATTTGCAGTAATTTTGCAGGCTGAAAAGATTTCAGGTGATGAGGTCTTGAGGTTGTTGGGTTATGCGGTTATAAGGTTATTAGGTTATGGGG
>NZ_JACJJG010000070.1 GCF_016899855.1 Marseilla massiliensis | reverse complement strand
AAAATTAAAGTCCTTAAAAGGAATGCTTACGGATTCAGGGACGATGATTATTTTAAGCTAAGACTCTTTGCGCTTCACGATTCGTCCATCCAACTGAACTGCGGATGAACCTGAAAGGTGGTCTTTCGGAATGTAAAAGGCCGTTAATTGGAACATAAAATGCGGTCTTTCGCAGTCTAATATGTGGCTTGTAGTAACGTGTTGTGTTTCAATGCATTATGACAGTGGCTGCTTGTGTGCCCGCTAAAGCTTGATTTTGACGCTTCGACGGCTGCCGCGAGCGGATAGTGCGGGGAGTCTGTAATGAAAATAGTGGTGGTAAAAACGATTGTATTAAAATAAAATGTGCTATCTTTGCAACAATTTCGGATTTTTCATGTTATATATATTGATGGTATAATAACGGAAAAAGGCTGAAGAATAAAAGTGGACAGTTTGTATAGTTACGGTAGGGCTGATGTTGTGCGGGGGCACGACGCTATGGGTGCCATGCAAAGGGGAGTGAAGCGAGCGCTTGACTTTGTGGCCGCGCTTGTAGGCCTGATTGTACTCTCGCCGGCGTACCTTGTAATCTATATAATGCTTAAAAGGCAGGGCAACGGTCCGGTGATATTCTCCCAAGAGCGGATTGGATATGGCGGAAAGCCGTTTACGATATACAAGTTCAGGACGTTGAGCGGCCGTGAGACCGAGCCGAGGCTTGTGGCAAGATGTGACGAAAGCAACTCCACCAGGACGGAGCGGTATCTGCGTGAACACCATCTTGACGAGCTGCCGCAGTTGTGGAACGTGCTCAGGGGTGACATGTCGTTCGTGGGGCCGCGCCCTGAGCGAAAGTTCTTCATTGATAAAATCACGGCCGTAGCTCCAGAGTATGAGCTTATATATAAGATGAGGCCAGGGCTTACGTCGGAAGCAACGTTGTACAACGGATATACGGACACGATGGAAAAGATGTTGACAAGGCTTAGGATGGATGTCTGTTATCTTGAACGCAGGTCATTGTGGCTCGATTTCCGTATAATAATCCGCACGGTGGCGAGCATGCTCAGAGGCAAGAAATTTTAGACGCAGCCTAGGCTTGGGCCAGAAAGTTTATAATTAATGGAATAATGTATTTTTATAATATGTATATAAGAAAATTCTTCATATTGGTTTTCATTGTGTTGTTGCTGCCGGTGTGTGCCGTAGCGCAATCTACGATGACTGACGAACAAGTGCTTGAATTCGTTGTGGAAGAGAATTCTTCCGGTACGTCCCAGTCGCAGATTGTGACAAAACTTATGCAGCGGGGCGTTGACATATCGCAGATTCGGCGTGTCAGGCAGAAATATGAGCGTATGGCCAATAACCAAGGCTTGGGCACAGTAAACTCGAATTCAAGCGCAACGGGCAACCGCATGCGTACCAATAACGGCAAGACCACTACCGGCAACCGTATGACAGGCGACTCCAAGCAGACGGTAACTCGTGCTACGGAAAAAGACATCCTGCCATCGTACAGACTGTCTGACGGACGTGAGAACGTGAACGAGGGCGTGTATGACGAGAGCAATGAGGACTGGCTGATGATGCGTGACGAACTGAACAACTTTATACCTGACACGGCTGCCATCGTTGAGAAGTATTTTGCCGACAAGGACAAGAAAGAGACAAAGGTGTTCGGCCGTGACATATTCAATAATAAAGACCTTACGTTCGAGCCGGACATGAACATCGCTACGCCACGGAATTACCGCCTCGGTCCTGGCGACGCTGTGTTTATAGACATTTATGGCGCTTCTCAGAAAACAATTGAGGGAACTGTGTCTCCAGACGGAACCGTGACGATTGAAGGCTACGGCCCGGTGCAGGTAGGAGGCTTGACCGTGGATGAGGCTAACGCAAGGCTGCGTTCCACTATCGGCTCGCGCTACAGTAGTTCGAAAATAAGACTGACCGTAGGCCAGACACGCACCATAATGGTAAACGTTATGGGTGAGGTCAATAACCCCGGAACATATACCCTGCCGGCGTTTGCCACAGTGTTCCATGCGCTTTATATGGCAGGAGGCACCAATGACCTCGGTACTTTGCGTAATATAAAAGTTTACCGTAACAACCGCTTGGTGTCAACCGTCGACATTTACGACTATATCCTTAATGGTAAGCTGACGGGTAATGTCCGCCTTACCGATAACGACGTTATTTCCGTAGGCCCGTATGATTGCCTGGTTAATATTACGGGAAAGGTAAAACGCCCGATGTTCTATGAAATGAAGAAGAACGAGAGCGTGGCAACGTTGCTCAAGTATGCCGGCGGATTTACGGGCGACGCATACAAGAAATCTGTAAGGTTGGTGCGTAAGACTGGCCGCGAATATTCCGTCTATAATGTGGACGAGTTTGACATGAGCGCGTTCCAGCTGGCTGATGCCGACTCCGTAAGCGTAGATTCCATCCTGGCGCGCTTCTCCAACATGGTTGAAATTAAGGGCGCCGTGTTCCGTCCCGGAATGTACCAGGTTGGCGGGAATATCACGAGCGTGCGCTCGCTGATAGAGCATGCCGACGGACTGAAGGAAGAAGCCTTTACCGCCCGTGCCGTAATGCACCGTATGAAGCCTGACCGTACGCTTGAAGTTATACCTGTTGACGTGGAAGGCATACTTGCCGGTACCGTGGCCGACGTGCCAATACAAAATAACGACGTGCTTTTCATTCCCACAAAGCAGGAAATGATGGAGGAACAGACTATAACCATACACGGTGAAGTGAATTATCCCGGTGTCTACAAATATGCTGATAACGAGACTCTTGAGGACTTTGTATTGCAGGCCGGAGGTCTTAAGCAGACGGCTTCTACTGTCAAGGTGGATGTATCGCGCCGTCTTGTCAACCCAAAAGCATTGACAACCGACTCGATAATAGCCCGCACATATACTTTCGCTCTTAAGGACGGATTCGTAATCGACGGCGAACCGGGCTTTAAGCTAATGCCGTTTGATGAGGTATACGTCCGCAAGAGCCCAGGTTTCTACAAACAGCAGAATGTAATTGTGGACGGTGAGGTGATGTTCAGCGGGACCTATACGTTATCTAAAAAGAATCAGCGCCTTAGCGACCTGATTAAAAGCGCAGGAGGCGTGAACGACCGTGCCTACGTTCCTGGTGCCCGGTTGGAGCGCAAACTTAACGATGCCGAGCGCAAGCGTATGGAGACCGTTTTGGAGATGGCAAGGGAACAGGCTCGGCAACTTCAAGTAGAGGCCGCCGCTCAGAACAAACAGATAGACCTGCAAAGTTCTGCAGCGTTGGAAAAATATGAAATACCTGAAACCTATTCGGTTGGTATTGAGCTTGACAAGGCTCTTGCCAACCCGGGTAGTGACGCAGACATTGTTCTGCGTGAAGGAGACCGTCTCGTTGTTCCTCAATATTCGGCTACGGTAAAAATCAATGGCGAGGTGATGTATCCCAACACCGTAGGTTTCCAGAAAGGTAAAAAGGTTAAATATTATATCAATCAAGCCGGCGGATTTAGTACCAAGGCAAAGAAAAGCCAGACATTCATCGTCTACATGAACGGCATGATAGGCAAGGTTAGCGAAGGCGCCAAGCCAAGGCCCGGCTGCGAGATATTCGTGCCACAGAAGAAAGTCAACACCATGTCTGTAGCCGAAAAACTGTCAATCGGAACATCTGCCGCCTCGATTGCAACTATGATTGCAACGTTGGCAAATTTGTTTAAGTAAGGGTGATATGAGTGTGTCATAATATTCTCTTTAAAATAAGGATTATAGGAAATAAAATATGGAGGATGACAAGAAAAAAGTCATAAATATAAATATCTTGAAAGTTGTCAACTTATTGAGACAAGATAAAGTAAAGATAGTGATTTATGTCGGTATTGCAGCTGTCATAGGACTCGTTGTGGCGTTTACAACACCAAAAAAATATGAGAGCACTGTGGTTTTGGCACCAGAAGAATCAGGGGCTGGTTTTTCTGGAAGTATATCTTCTTTGGCTTCAATGGTTGGTATGAATATGAAGATTGGACAAACTGGAGATGCTCTTTATCCGGAAATCTACCCAGACTTAGTTTCTTCAACAGATTTTATTGTTGGGCTTTTTCCTGTTAAGGTGACAACTAAAAAACATGATATAAGTTGTGACTATTATACATATTTGACAAAACATAATAAACCTGCATTGACGGATTATCCCTTTATAGGATTAAAAAAGTTTATAGAGTCATTTGGTTCAAAGGATAAACGAGAAGGCTCAGTGAAAAGATTTAAAACCCCGCTATGGTTGACAAAAGATGAAGATGCTATAGCTAAGACTATTTTACATAATATTAAATGTTTGGTTGACAAAAAAACAAATGTTATAACGATTACAGTAACAGATCAAGATCCATTGGTTGCTGCACTTATGGCAGATTCTGTGAAAAGTCATTTGCAAGTGGCGATAACAGATTATAGGACAAAAAAAGCACGTGTGGATTTGGATTATATGCAAAAACTTTTTGATGATGCGCGCCGACAATATGACAAGGCTCGTCAAGTTTATGCGTCTTATGCAGACGCTAATCAAGATGTTTTGCTCCAGTCTTATAAGATGAAGGAAGAAGACTTGGAAAACGATATGCAGTTAAAATATAATATATATCAGCAGGTAGTAGAACAGCTGCAACTGGCAAATGCAAAAGTACAGGAACGTACTCCTGCATTTACAGTCATTCAAAGTGCTACAGTCCCGCTAAAACATAGTAGCCGTTCAAAACTCGCTACTCTTATAACTTGGATGTTTTTAGCCTTTGTGTTGCGTACTGGCTTTGTCTTGTGGAAAAATCGTAAGGTCTTCATAATGTGATTTAAATTTTGATAGATTAAAATGATTGAACCGCGCAAACACCCTTATCTGATAGCTTCAGTAACGGCCATAATTCTTGCTGTGACTGTATGGCTTATTATGCCTAAGGAGTATGCTGCGCAGATAAAAATTTCTGATGAATATAAAGAGGCTGATTTGGCTGTTGGATTAAATAATATAAGCGCAAAGATGCGTGAAATGATGGGAGCGGCCAATCAAGGAATCAATGACATAGAGGTGTATTGCAAAGTATTGAAGACTAATGATTTTGCTAAGGAAATATCGCAAATAAAACTTCCATGCCATAAAAAGACTTATGGTCAATATCTTGTAAATGTAGATACAGTGGAAGCAGTGAAAAAAAATATTGAATACAATATTTCTACGAAAGAGCAAACGTTAACGATACAGTTTGTTGATAAAGACCCTTTAGTTGCAACTCTTATGCTTGACAGTGTGGTTAGTCGTTTGCAAAATTTTGTGACCAAAAAGCGTAAGGAAGTATTTAAAGCACAACTGGCAAATGTAGACAGAGAACGTAAAATCGCAGCAGGAAGATACCGAGCAGCTTGGCATAAATATGCTATATATGCAGATACCCATAATGAAGAAGTTACAGAGGAAGGACGTCTTTATAAGAATATGCTTGAACGTAATGTGAAAGAAACGTTCAATTCTTATGTGTCTGCAGCAGAACAATATTTTAGGTACCAAGCACTTGTAAAAAGAGTTTATGCTTCATTTTCTGTCATAAAAGCAAATGAAGTGCCTTTGCGTCCAATAAATTATCTGTCTAGGTATGTGATAATTTTTGTTTTTATAGCTTTAGTGTCGGTAAAATGTTTTTTTCTCGTAAGAACATTTAGAAAGGGAAAAAGAACATTAGATTATGGAAATGTATTTTCGCCTTGGTTTTTGTCTATCATTGTGTGGCTTGTCCTTGGTGTTGCGATTATTTTGTTTGGTAGTGAGATGGATGCGGTACCAAATGTTTTTTATAAATGTATTTTTGTTTGGTTGACTATTTTTCTTATGTCATCATTCTTGACTTACAATCTGCTTCCTGCAAAATCGAGTATATATGAAAGCGGAATTAACGTAAATATTTTTTTATTTAATTTCTTTTTCATTCTTGCTATAGTTCTTACGCCATTGTATGTTTATCAGATATACAAACTTGTAACAATGTTTGATGCGAAAGACCTTGTGGCGAATTTAAGATTGTTGGCTATAGAGGGGGAGGATCGTGGCATTTTAAATTATACTATGGTAATAAATCAATCATTACTTTTAGTTGCTCTTTGGAGTTATCCTAAAATCCCCTTGTGGAAAGTTTTTAGCACAATCATATGTTGTTTTATTTTTGCTGTGGCAAATATGGAAAAACTGACATTTTTCCTTATATTTATAACTGTTGTATACGTCCTTTTTGAAAGAAAATTAATTAAAGTACGTACAATCGCCATATTCTGCTTTGTGCTATTTTTTATTTTTTATGTGTTTACTGTTTCACGTACAAGCAGTGATGCAAGCCCAAGTGACAGTATGTCGATAATTGATTTCTTAGGCATATATTTTACATCACCTCCAATAGCGTTTGGGCATTTAAGGCCAACTATATCACAATATTTATGTCCAAATAGCCTTTGGACAATTTATTCATATATGGGAAGATTTATAAACGGTGTGACTGTAGAGCATGATGCTTTTAGTGAGTTTGTTTTTGTTCCAGTTCCGACAAATGTATATACCATAATGAAGCCTTTTTATCAGGACGGAGGAGTTTTTGGTGTTGCTTTTTTTGCTCTTTTGTATGGTATTGGAACGGGCTTGGTTTACAGGTATGCGAGAAACGGTCAGCCATTTTCAAAATGTTTGTATTCATATTTTGTTTTTGTTTTGGCATTGCAATTTTTTGATGAAATTATTTTTGTCTCAATTCCGTTGTTTATTCAAAGAATGACCTTGATTGCATTGATGTGCTATACTTGTATTAAATTCACTTTTAAAAAAGGGGATGCTTGCGCATCACAGAGTTGATTTATGGAAGGATTTTTCAAATATAAGAATAAACGTTCAAGTTTGTTGATAAAAAATGTCTTAGCTTCTTTTTTTTTGAAGGGTTGGTCAGCGTTAGTGTCACTTATAATGATACCTCTTACCTTGCAATGTTTAGGTGCGTATAAGAATGGTGTATGGTTGACAGTAAGTAGTTTGTTGATATGGATTGATCAAATGGATATTGGGCTTGGCAACGGTCTGCGAAATAAACTTGCGGCATATATGGTGTATGATGAACAAGAAAAAGCACGACAGGCAGTTAGTTCTACGATGGCGATGTTGATTTGTATAGTCGTACCGCTTGCAGCTATTCTTCTTGCGCTCATATGGAATGGCAATGTATATTCTTTTTTTAATGTTTCAGAACATATAATACCAGATTTGCGCACGGCATTGTCTGCGGCTGTAATTATAGTTTGTTTAACTTTTGTATTTAAGTTTGTTGGGAATGTTTATATGGGAATGCAACTTCCTGCTGTTAGCAATTTGCTTATTACAGCAGGGCAAACATTAGCTTTAGCGGCTACGTTTATGCTGTTTGTAATAGGAAAGGCTTCTTTTTTCAGTATAGTTGTGGCTAATACGTTGGCAATTTTAATAGTTTATCTTACTGCATATCCATTTACATTTTGGAAAAAATTTCCATTCATGCGTCCGCGTCTTTATTCTGTAAATCTAAGCTCTGCTTACAATATGGGTAAGGTCGGGATTAAGTTTTTTTTGATTCAAATAGCAGGCGTTCTGCAATTTATGTCGGTTAACATTCTTATTTCCAAGTTCTTTTCACCTGAAATGGTTACACCTTATCAAGTCGCATATAGATACACAAGCTTAATGCTTGTAATTTTTTCTGTAATATGTATGCCTTTTTGGAATGCTACGACCGATGCTTATGAACGTGGAGATATTGATTGGATAAGAAAGGCAAGCAACCGAATGAATCAGATTGTTATTATTGTCGGTGGTTGTTTGGTTGTGATGGTTGCTGTTTCACCGTGGGTTTATGGTATATGGGTAGGTGAAAAATGTGAGGTGCCATTAAGTATGACTGCCATTGTTGCTTTTTACGTATTCCTGCTAGTCGCAAGCACACGTTATTCGTTCTTCTTAAATGGCATTGGGGCATTACGTTTGCAACTTTATATGACGGTTTCAGCAGTATTGTTTATACCGTTGGCATGGCTGATAAGTGAATTGACGCATGATATTTTGTGGCTCTTTGTTGTAATGTGTTTTTGCAATATTCCTGGCCTAGTAGTAAATATCATACAGTTTAATAAAATTATTAATGGTACGGCTAAAGGATTTTGGAGAATATGAGCGAAAAATATAAAATGCTTGGAGTGGTGGTTGTGTATAAGCCGGATACGGATGTGGTTGAGAGTATTAAAGGATACGTACCATATATAGATAAACTTATAATTTGGGATAATTCACCGTTAGAGCTGAATTTACATAATGTAATAATGGAACGGTTGCATCCCATGGAAAATAAAATACTATGGCATGGTACGGGAAAGAACCTGTTTATAGCACCAGCGATAAATTTTGCATGGAATTATGCAAAAAAAAATAGGTATGATTATATTTTGACAATGGATCAAGACAGCCATTGGCATGATTTTGCAAAATATAGGCGACTCATTGAAGAAAACACTGGGCAGAACCAGCCTTGTGTATATACTCCTTACATATATGGATGTGACAAATGGAAGATAAGGGATAAAAAACAGAAACGACAAATTTTCATTAATTCTGGTACTGTTTATCCTGTTGATATACTTACGGCAATAGGCGGTGTAGATGAAATGTTCCCTTTGGACGCCCTCGATCACGATACGTCGATAAGGGTTAGAGAGGCTGGATATGAAATCATTTGTTTAACAGAATGTGTATTACAGCATACGATGGGAAAGCCGACAAAGGCAAGATTGTTACCGGTAAAAGCAAATAATTACAGTGTAAAAAGAACATATGAGATAACACGTAGTCATGTATTGAATCTTAGAAAACACAAAGAATGGTTGCCTTTTTCATACAAGGCTAAAATTGTAAAAGACCTGATAATAATGCGTTTTCTACGTATTTTATTGTTGGAAAATAATAAAATTGACAAAGTGAAAATGTTAATAAAAGGCCTTAAATCGGGTATGACTACAAAAATGTAATTTATGGTAGGAGAAATGCAGTTTGATAAAATCGGCATAATTATAGTGATGTTTGCGCCCAAAAACGGAGACATTGAAAATGTCAAAATAATTGCAGAATATTACAAAGGTGTGATTGTAGATAATTCGAGAACAAGGAATTTTGATGCGGACAATGTTGGGATGATGAAATATGTTTTCTTAGGTGAAAATACTGGTATTGCTAACGCCCAAAATGTCGGTTTGCGATATTTAGGTATGTTAGAAGAGTTAAATTATGTACTTTTCTTTGACCAAGATAGTAGGGTCGGCAAAGAATATCCTTTGTCAATGGTTACAGAGTATGAGAAAATAAAGAAACGTGTTACTAATCTTGGGTTGTTAGGCCCGACTGTGGTTGAAATAGGCACACAACAAGAATATAATTCAATATTCCACACATATCAAGTTTCAGATGATGGATTTGAGAAACGGCGTGATATTATTTCTTCAGGAAGCATTGTGGAATGTTGCGTGATTAAGGATGTTGGCTATATGTTATCTACATTGTTTATAGATTTCGTTGATTATGAATGGTGTTGGCGCGCAGAGGCAAAAGGGTATGTGGTTGGTATAACGAGGAATGTTTGTATAAATCATAAAGTTGGAGTGTCAGATATGAATATATGGCGTTACAAAGTACAAATATGGTCTCCGTTCAGATATTTTTATCAATTTCGTAATCATCTGTGGCTTTGTGCATTGCCATACGTTCCTTTTCAATGGAAAGTGGCTGTAAGTATTAAACATTTGATTAGGCTTCTTTATTTTCCGTTATTTGTCCCAAATGGCTGGAAATGTTGGAAAAATATGTTGCGAGGCGTATTTGCTTTCCAAAAGCATCATAAAGATTTTAAAGAAGAAGTTAAATATTATTATAAATATAAAAAGAATTGAAGAATGATTGATTTTAAAATTATTTATATTTTTGTACTGCTTAAAAGCAAAGACAATGGAAGATAGAGCTTTTCTTATAGATATTTGTGGTACAATGTTTAGGTCAAACACTACATTTGACTTCATAAAGTATTACTATGGCTCAAACTGGCTCGTAAAATTCTGGTTTTCGTTACCATACCGCATATATAATCGTTTGATGTTCCGTTTTTTTAAAAAAGAGCCATTAAGGCATAATCTTATAAAAAAACTTCGTGGTAAAACGTGCGAACAGTTGACGTTGATGGCGAAAGATTTTTGTAAGAATTTTCTATTTGCAAAGGAAAATGTACAAATTATAAATATAATAAATAAGAAACGAGCAGAATGTTGCAGACTTGTTATTGCATCTGCTACGCTTGATGTCATAGCTAATGCCGTTGCAGCCTACTATAATATACCGGAATATTTTTCAACAACATTGGAATATGACTCAAATGGGGTTTGTACAGGGCATATTAGCAAAGATTTATTATCATGTAAGAAAGCAATGTTAAAAGCCGCAGGCGTTGTTCCGCCTTATGCCGGAGTTTTGACAGACAATTTTTCTGATTGTGATATTATATGTGAATCGTCTGAAGCGTATCTTGTTACATACAAGATGAAAAAAAACAAGTGGGCTGAAATGGCCTTAATAAACAAGTTTAAGTCATGCAGAGTTGTAGAGTTTATAGAAGTGTGATGCTATTTTTTATACCTATGTTATATTCCTTTAAAACTCGATATAAAGGGAAAGTTGGTATTTCGGCATGGGGCGTAAAATATCTTTTACCGGTATTTTTTATAAGTTTTGGATTGCATGGATTCTCTTTAATACGTTTTGTTTTGGGGTTGTTGTTTTTGTATGGTTTATATGAAATAGGTTACATACAAAATGATTGCGAAACGATAAAAAAAGAAGAAAACCCTACGATGCGAATAAGCTCTTATGAATTGGACTTTTATGAAAAGCATAAAGTTCTTATTTATGTTGTAAGGTTTTTGGAATTTATTGTATGGTGGGGTTTGCTTTATGTTTCCAGAACACCGATTTTAATGTTGCTGTGCGGCTTTATGACACTTCCATTGTTCTTTTTATATAATTGGATACGTAATGGCTTTTGCCTTGTTGTCCATCTTTTACTTATGTTATTTCGGTATTCTGTGCCAGTGTTTTTTTCAATAAATTATTTCAGTCTAAAGGTTCTTTTGTTCATATTGGTCATTTATCCACTGACATTATTTATAGAAAGGAGTGTTAAGGGGAAATTCGATTATCGTAATGCTTTTTTTTCCAAATATCTTATGCGTGAATATGCTGACCGCTATAAATTTCGAGTTAAATATTATACTGTGCTTTTTGTTATTACAGTAGCGCTTGCATATTTTTCAATATTTTCATATATTTTTTTAATACCTGTTGGCATACTTTTGTTTACAAGTATTTTAAATGCTCAAAATGATAAATTGCATTATGATAAGTAATTAAATGAAGATGTACTAACAATTTGTATTTGAGACTTTCAATGTTTCCTAATCGTCTTATAAATTAATTTCCTTATCGGATACGGTAATATTCTTGTAGAAAACCGTATGGCAATGTTTTCTATCATCACATGCAAAGAGATAAAACCTAATTTGTAAATATTGTGTTGTATGATTATTTCATCTTTGGCATATTTCCATCCGCCGCGGCGCTTTATTGTTTCTGGTGAATAACGGAACCATAGTAGAGATTTGTTAATATTGTAAAATTGGGAACCATTCATTAACATTCTGATCCATAAGAAATAATCTTCCGGGAAATATTGTTCTAAGTATCCGCCGACTGCCATAACGGCGTTTTTTCTATACATTACGGTAGGGTGGTTTACAGGGCAACGACGTTTTGCGTATTCATAAATTTCCTTGTGCTGTTGCGGAACTCTCCTTTCCGCAATAATGTTGTCTTTGGTTGAGATAAATTCTTCAATCCAAGAACCTACGATGTCGCATTCAGGGTGATGTGCTAAATAATTGTATTCTTCTTCAAAACGTTCCGGTTTGGCTATATCGTCCGTATCCATTCTGGCGATTATGTCGTAAGAACATAATTTAATGCCGTCGTTGAGGCATTTACCTAAACCACGGTTTTTTTCAAATGGAATAACATGCAATTCTTTGTGTTTTTTTTCGAATTGACATATTACTGAATTTAGTTCGTCTGTTACGGGGCCGTCTTTTATGAGAATAACCTCTTTTGCCGTTAAGGTTTGGTTGAAAACACTCATCAGGCTGTCTCGTAAATACTCGGGATTTTCTTTATTGTAGACAGACATTAAAACGGAAAAATCGGCACTGTGTTTTTGCATAAATATTTTCTGTTTTTTTATTTTGTAACGTATGCAATTGCATTTTATTGTTTATCTTGTAGTTTGACTATGTTTTATATGCAATTATTGTCGATCACCTTGTTCTTGTTTGTAAGCGTAATAATCTGTTTGATTTTTATCTGTCATCTGTCATTTTTAGTTGTAACTTGTTGGCTATAAGTGTTATAGAGGTTGAATATGCAGGATTTTATCTTTCAGTTTTTAAGGTGTTTTATGTTAGTATGATAAGTGTCGTTGTAAGAGATGAGAAATGTTTGGGTTACATTTTTGCAATGTGTAAGACGGTCGATTTTGATGTGGTTTATGGCTTTTTGTGTCGCAAAAGGTTGTCAATTGTGCGTTAAAAGATGACCTTTTACAATGTAAGTGACGGTAAAATATTTTTAAGGAAATACCTTCATACAGTCACAAACGTACAACCTGCTAGAGATAAGCGAGTTGTGGTGTGGCTGATATCGTTTACTATTGTGTTGTTGGTAAGAAGTCTCAAAGACTATGGCTTTGAATGCCCAATAAGTCGCTTTGTAGAAACTCCCCACGGCTCTTCGTTTTTCTATGGTTTCGCACTGATGATTTGCATTTTCGTAGTGCTCACCATGTCTCACGATTATTGCCGAGGAGTTGCGTCTTGCTAAATGCTGATTTCCCAGCTGAGTGACGGCCTTGCTTACATCCTGATTCTCCAAAAGTTCCTCATGAATTTCGCGAGTCTTTTCGTTGATTTTCGTAAGTTAACGTGAGTTCGGTATAAGAAAACGATTGAAAAAGTTGTGGGAATGAGATATTTTTAGTACCTTTATAGTTGATAATCAATAAGTTACATAAAAATATTCATTCCCATGACTGATGCAAATATAATAGAAATTTTCTGTATTCTCGATGAATTCTGCAAATATTTTGCTTCCGAACTGAAAAAACACACGCTGGACATCTGCGGCAAACGTCGCCGCAACCGCCCGTGCCTCATGTCCAACAGCGAGGTGATGACCATTCTCGTACTGTTCCATATCTTGCGCCACCGAGACCTCAAGTCTTTCTACCTCGGTTATGTATGTAACCACATGCGCAAGGAGTTTCCACACCGCCTGTCGTACAACCGCTTCGTAGAACGCCAGGCTAAGGTAGGACTCCATCTTTTGCTGTTCCTGCAGACATGTGCGTTGGGTAAATGTACTGGAATATCCATTATCGACTCCACACCGTTGAAGTCATGCAATATAAAGCGTGCGCACAGCCACAGGACGATGAAGGGATGGGC
>NZ_JACJJG010000006.1 GCF_016899855.1 Marseilla massiliensis | reverse complement strand
GCGTGAGCTTGACAATTTCGGGTATAACCCTGAATGAGATTATAATTAAGAGTTAAGAATTAAGAATTAAGAAAATAAGCCTTGTAGGTTGCTTTTCCCTGTTCTTTAGTCTTCGCTCTATGTAAAAAATAATATAAAACGGGGGTTACGGATTTTGAACGGGAAAGTCATATTTTCTTAATTCTTAATTCTTAACTCTTAATTCTGTAAAGTATGGCAAATTTAGTAGCGATAGTAGGCCGCCCCAACGTGGGCAAGTCTACGCTTTTCAACCGCCTTACCAAGTCGCGCCAGGCCATCGTCAGCGATATCGCCGGCACTACGCGTGACCGTCAATACGGCAAGTGCGACTGGAACGGGCGCGAGTTTTCCGTTGTTGACACCGGTGGATGGGTGGTGAAGTCTGATGATATATTCGAGGAGGAAATACGTAAGCAGGTTATCGTCGCGACGGAAGAGGCCGACCTGGTGCTCTTCGTGGTAGACGTTACGACCGGCGTTACCGACTGGGACGAAGACGTTGCGGCAATCCTGCGCCGTACAAAACTGCCCGTTGTTCTCGTGGTCAATAAAGTTGACAACAACGACCAGCAGTATGCTGCTGCCGAGTTTTACAAGCTCGGACTGGGCGACCCCATGTGCATAAGTAGCATGAGCGGTAGCGGAACGGGTGATCTGCTCGACCTGGTGTTGTCTAAATTGAAGGGCGACAGCGGCGAACTGCTTGAAGACGGTATTCCCCGCTTTGCCGTAGTGGGCCGTCCTAACGTGGGAAAGAGCAGTATCATCAACGCCTTTATCGGTGAAGACCGCAACATCGTGACTGAGATAGCAGGCACAACACGCGACAGTATCTATACACGTTACGACAAGTTTGGTTTTGACTTCTACCTTGTCGACACCGCTGGTATACGCCGTAAGAACAAGGTCTCTGAGGACTTGGAGTTCTACAGCGTAATGCGCTCAATCCGCGCAATCGAAAACTCCGACGTATGTATCCTCATGCTCGACGCCACGCGCGGCATAGAAGGGCAGGACATGAATATCTTTCAGATTATCCAGAAGAACAACAAGTCGCTCGTTGTGGTTGTGAACAAGTGGGATTTGGTGGAAAACAAGGACCAGAAGGTTATCGACACGTTCGTTACGGCGATACATAACCGCATGGCTCCGTTTACCGATTTCCCCATCATCTTCGCCTCGGCGCTTACCAAGCAGCGTATATTCAAGGTGCTCGAGATGGCAAAGGAGGTTTACCAAAGCCGCAAGATAAAGATCGGAACTACCAGGCTCAACGAGGTTATGCTGCCGCTTATCGAGGCATATCCGCCACCATCGATAAAGGGTAAGTACATCAAGATAAAGTATTGCTCGCAGCTGCCGAACACGCAGATACCCTCGTTCGTGTTCTACGCTAACCTGCCGCAGTACGTCAAAGAGCCTTACAAGCGTTTCCTTGAGAATAAAATCCGTGAGAACTGGAAGCTGACAGGCTCGCCGATAAACATATTCATAAGGCAGAAATAGTTGTTAGGAGGGAAGGAACTGTGTAGTTATAGGAGTTAAAGTCAAATGCCTTTGCCAAGTGAAGTGTGAATAATGATGAATTAATAATCTTGACTTATGGGTATAATAACATAAGCATGGGTTATTTACTCTTCATTTGGCAAGGCATTTGACTTTAACTCCTATAATTGAATTTAACTACTTTGACTACTTATAAAAAACAAGATGCGCAGACTTTTTATCATAATCCTTTCGCTTTTTGCTCTCTCGTTCTTCTCGTGTTCGGACGAGAAGACGGTAGACAATGCTGCCGCCATCGCCGCCAAAGAGTATTACGACTCGCTTTTGGCTGGAAATCATGCCTACTTCGTGCGTGGCATGTACCTGCCGGACACTATTCCCGACAATTATCGCGAGCAGCTTGAGGCCAACGCCTCTATGTTCGTTGAGCGTATGGGCAAGGAACATCACGGAATAAACGAGATACGGGTGATGCGTTGCGTCAACGACACTATCCCCTCAGCCGACGGCCGTTCGCATGTCCGTACGGCGGAAGCATTCCTTGTGTTCAGCCTCGGCGACAGCCTTAACGAAGAAGTGGTCGTGCCGATGATACAGCACGGCGGGCGCTGGCTGATGAGGTAGTCAGTAATATTTTTTTGAAATTCTCTGTCAGCCGTCAGCCTGCATCGTAACGCTTTGATTATCAGATGTATGCATTCTGACGGTTTTTGCGCTGTGTGTCAGTTATATGTGTAAGTCCTTTGTCTGCTCATTCATAACGATGACGAAGCCTGACGGTAACTGACAGATGCTTATGTCCTCTGTCAGCCATATAACCTGTTGATACTTAATGCTTTGTATCTCGTGGCTGACAGATGTGAACAAATCTCGTTTAATTCTTCTTATAGTTTATGATTTACGGTCTTTCGTCTTTTGAAAGGCCGTAAATCGTAATGCGAAATGCCGTCTTTTGAATTGTGATTTGCCGTCTTTTGCAATGCAGTAAACGGCAATATAGCAGCCTTTTTCTGGTTAAATATATTTCTGAAACATTATCAGAACAGAATGTCTTTCAGTAATCCTCCGAGCCAGTCGTCTTGTTTTATCTTATAGCTAAAGGCGTTGTGGTTCGGCATTGTTACGGCATGGCTGTCGATATTGTAGCTCTTCGGCTTATATTGCGCCGAGTCCGATGTTGCCGGTCGGTAATGGCTCATGTACACATTGCCCTTTTCCACGCTTGTCGAGGTCAGCGTGTCGCATTTTTCTACTGTGTTATGATTGTCTTTATCGTCTTGCGCAAATGCAGTAAGGGCGCCTGCCAAAACAACAGTTATCGTCAAAAATATCTTCCGCATGGTTAGTTCCTCCTTTTGCAAAGATAGTGAAAAACGAGCGCAATGGCAAGGAATAAACGAAGTTTTTTGACATGTCATTGCCGAACCGAATCCTATATTGGTGAAACAAGGATGGAGAGAATCGTCGAAAGGAATTTTGTTTTAATCTTATTTTTATTTTGTGCAAAATATTATATGAGGCATTTCCATTCCACGATAATGTTTTATAACCCTATCAATAGGTTGCATACCGATACGTATTGCTACTTTCCGCGATGCGATGTTTGTATCTCTGATTATGGAATATAATTTATTAAAATACAGCGTATTAAGTCCATATTCCCTACAGGCTGTTGCAGCTTCTGTTGCATATCCTTTGTGCCAGTGTCTGTGTGCAAAGAGGTATCCTATTTCTGGTATCTGAGTCGTTTTGTATTCTTGCATGGTAATGCCGCATTGACCGATCATTTCATTTGTGTCTTTAAGGAACACACCCCATAATCCGAATCCAAATTCCTTATAACGTTGAAGCTGCTTTCTCATCCATGCCGTCGTTTCTTTTTCTGTGAAAGCCCCGTTGTAAGCATACATTACCTTTTCGTCTTGCAATATCGAGGACAGTGGCGCCATATCCGTAAACTCCATTTCATACAACTGCAGTCTTGGTGTTTCTACAATTAAGCGTTTCATAAGACGGGATGATTGGTGGTTAGAGTTGATTCCATTTTACTTGAATATTCTATTCAGTCTGCCTGATTGCTTTTGCCAGCAGTTCCGGCAAATGGTATGTTGTATTCTTAATCCGCGTGATTAGTTCCCGACCTGCGGCAGTCAATATAAAATTCATCTGCCGTTTGTCCTCCTTGCCTACTTGCCTTGTAATCAGGTCTTTATCCTCGACGGAGCGGATTACTTTAGATGCGTTGGAGTGTGAAAGTCCGAGTGCATCGGCAATCTCGCTTGAGGTCTGTTGTCCCTTGTCAAGCAAGGTGCAAAGCAACATCCCTTCGTTAAGCGAGATTCCGTATGTTTTTGAAAACGAGCTTTCAAACTCGGCAATGGCACGGTACAGGTCTCGAATCCGGCATAGCGTGTTGTCCATCTTTTTTCTTTGTTTTATGGTAATAACGGAAAATTATCCGCAAATTATATGAATAGGTTTACGTTTGCCTGGTCGGCGCGTTCCATATATGTTGCCACGCCTCCTATCGTTACGCCGTCAAGCAGTTCCTCGCGGCTTATGCCCATCACGTCCATCGACATCTGGCAGGCGATGAACTCCACGCCCTGCTGCTGTGCCTGGGCGCGCAATGTTTCCAGCGAGTCTACTCCTTTGCGCTTCATCAGGTAACGCATCATGCGGCTGCCCATGCCAAGCATGTTCATTTTCGACAGTTTCAGTTTTAATGAACTTGAAGGAAGCATCCATCCGAACATCTTTCCGAATATGTCTTTTTGTACTTGCGGCTTTTGTACTTTCTTCAGCACGTTCAGGCCCCAGAACGTGAAGAATATGGACACTTTCTGTCCCGTTGCCGCCGCTCCGTTGGCGAGGACGAATGTTGCCAATGCTTTGTCAAGGTCGTCACTGAACAGGATAAGGGTCTTTCCGCATCCGCTGGTTGAGGCTGTAGCAGGGGCGGGACAGACGTTGCCTTTCTCGATAACTACTGTGTAACGTCCGTTGCTTTCGGTCTTTTCTATCAGTTTGTTTCCCGTAGTGTTACACCATGCCGAGGCATCGCGGGCGAAACCTGCGTCGGTTGCGGTGACTTCAACCCGTTGTCCTGGCTCAGCGTTGTCGATGGCTTGCTTTACTTTCATTATCGGACCGGGGCATTGCAGACCGCAAGCATTGATCTTCAGTATGTTTCCGTCATTGTTGTTGTCTGTAGCCGGTGCAGTTTTAGGACTTTGTGGTGTAGGTGGCGGAACAGGCGCCACTGCCGCGGAATATGTCTTGTAACCACCTGTCAGGTTGCGTACATTTTTGTATCCGTGCCCTGCGAGAATGCGTGTTGCTAAATAACCACGCAGACCTACGGCGCAGAACAGCACCACGGGCTTGTCTTTAGGGATATCGTTCAGGCGGTTGCGCATTTCGTCCACCGGAATGTTGACGGCTCCGGGTATAGTGCCGAACGAGAATTCTTCATGGGTGCGGGTGTCGATAAGTAATATATGCTCTTTCTCTGCCTGCAACTCACGCCACGTAATGACGGGCATTGCGCCGCTGATAATGTTCGACGCAACGTAGCCGGCGATTGCTATCGGGTCTTTGGCGGAAGAGAAGGGTGGGGCGTAGGTATGTTCTGTCTCAATAAGGTCATACACCGTTCCGCCGCGTTTGATGAGTTGGGCAATCTGGTCTATGCGCTTGTCCACGCCCTCATGGCCAACGCATTGTGCGCCGTAAAGCCTTCCTGTTGTAGGATGGAAAGTCAGTTTTAGCGTCAGCGGCAATGCGTCGGGGTAGTATCCGGCGTGTGAGGACGAATGGGTTATCGAGCTGCGGTATTCCATACCCATTTGTTTCAGGCGCTTGGCGGCCAGTCCTGTTGAGGCTACGGTCAGGTCGAATACCTTTGCTATGGAGGTGCCGATGGCGCCTTCGTAAGTCACGGAGTTGCCCAACGCCATGTTGTCTGCCACGATACGCCCTTGTCGGTTGGCAGGATTGGCAAGATAGTTAAGCCACGGTTTACCCGTAAGCGGGTGGGGAAACTCAATAGCATCGCCAACGGCGTAAATATCTTTTTCGGATGTTTGCAGGTAAGAGTCCACCCAGATTCCGCCTGTTTCGCCCAGCTTTATTCCCGCAGCCTTTGCCAATGCCGTGGCCGGGCGCACTCCGATGGATAGCAACACCATATCCGTGGCGATTGACTTTCCGCTTTTCAGATGGACAAGCAGTCCGTCTTTTTCATGGCTGAATCCCGTTACGCCTTCTTCCAAGTAAAGCGCGACGCCTTTATCCGCCAGGTGCTGGTGAATGGGAGCTGCCATTGAATAGTCGATAGGCGCCATTACCTGATTTCCCATTTCTACGATGGATACTGACACTCCGGCATGATGCAGGTTTTCGGCCATTTCCAGTCCGATAAAGCCTGCTCCTACAACAACGGTACGCCTTACTTGTTTTTCCGTAAGGTAATGCTTTATCCGGTCGGTGTCTTCCACATTGCGCAATGTGAAGATACCGTCAAGGTCAATGCCTTCCAACGGCAGACGTACTGGCGTTGACCCTGGCGACAACAATAGTTTGTCGTATGTTTCTTCGTACTCAGAGCCGTCAGCCCTTCGCACAGTGATTGTTTTCTTGTCTGGATGTAATGCCGTTACTTCGTTTTCAACGCGCACGTCAATGCGGAATCTCTTTCCGAAAGATTCGGGAGTCTGTAACAGCAGTTTGCTGCGTTCTTCAATCACGCCTCCTATATAATAAGGAAGTCCGCAATTAGCGTACGAAATGTATTTGCCTTTCTCCAGCAAGATTATTTCCGAAGTCTCGTCAACTCTCCTCAATCGTGCGGCTGCGGTCGCTCCACCTGCCACGCCGCCAATAATCACGTGCTTCATAGTCTTTTTCCGTATTAGTTCCACATTCATGCCGCAAAGAAAGTAATAATTTTTCAAATCACATAATTTCCATTGGAAAATATTGTTAAGAAGCTAATTTTATGACGAATAAACTGCTATGAAGCATAGGTATATCATTGTTATGCAGCCTTACGCTATTATGTATGCGACAAAAAAACAAGGGCGCACCTCACGGAGAGGCACGCCCATACAGTTATGAAAAGAGTGTAATTACAGGTTCGGATTGATTTCGTTCCACTTAGAGATTTCGGGAACGATATTCAGAGTTACCAGCTCGTCGCGCATCTTGCAAAGGTGCTCGTAGCTTGCGTCAAGCTTAGCGTTCTCCTCTGCTGTGCCCTCGGGTACTGTGTAGTGAGCGCCGGTAGTGTCGAGCGTGGTGTTCATAGCCATCATGATGTGGTTGTACTTGTCTGTTGAAACATAAGTTCCTACAGGATACTTGAACGCCTCACCGCCCATAACCGAACGGATCATTTCAACTGACAGGTAAGCGGGGCTTTGGAATGAAGAACGTCCGCGCAGTTCGATAATCTTAGCACCGCCCTGTGTAACGTCTTTCTTCATCTGCTCCCATTCAGCCTCGGGGAACTCGTCTGTGCCGATGATGTCGGTCAGCTTGCGTCCGTCGATGGTTACGTGTGAGCCGAATACAGCCATCTGCTCGCCGTGTCCGCCGTATGTAGCGCAGCCCTTAACCTCGCTCTGCATTACGTTGAACTTCTTTGCCAGCGCGCTCTGCAGACGTGTAGAGTCGAGAGCGGCGAGGGTTGTAACCTGTGAAGGTTTCAATCCTGAGTAAAGCAGGGTTACGAGACCTGTCAGGTCAGCAGGGTTGAAGATAATTACAACGTGCTTTACGTCGGGGCAATATTCCTTGATGTTCTTGCCAAGTCCTTCAGCGATCTCGCAGTTGCCCTTGAGCAGGTCTTCACGGGTCATGCCTGCCTTACGGGGAGCACCACCTGAAGAGATGATGTATTTAGCGTTTGTGAAAGCCTCTTTGGCGTCTGTTGTCGCGGTAATCTTCACATCGCCGAATCCGCTCTGGCGCATTTCCTCTGCTACGCCTTCGGGTGAGAACACGTCATAGAGACAAATGTCGTTGGTGAGGCGCATTGTGAGCGCTGTCTGAACCATGTTTGAACCAATCATTCCGGCTGCGCCGACGATTGTAAGTTTTTCGTTAGTCAAAAATTCCATAATAAACCTATGTTTTATTTGTTAAGACATTCATTTGCATCAAATAACGGCAAGTGGCAATGTGGCTGCCCTTGTCCCGTTTTCCTGTGGTGCAAAGTTAATAAAAAAGCCGGACATTCGGCATTTATTATCCTTTTAGTTTGTTATTAAATATAAAAAGTTATACCTTTGTAATGTCTGTTTTGCAATAATAAAGTTGTTATTGTGGCTTGCGGGCGGTGGTCTGCTTTGTAGGCGAAGACTAAATCCCGGCAGACTCTTTATACCTTAAAAAACGATTTGTATGAGCACAATGATTTCTTCCCGATTATCAGCCTTGCGCGACGTAATGCGCCGCGAGAGTATCGACGCGTTCATTTTCCCCAGTACCGACCCGCATAACGGCGAGTACGTGCCGGCAAGATGGGAGGGGCGCAAGTGGATCAGCGGCTTCAACGGCTCTGCCGGTACGGCTGTGGTGACGATGAACGACGCTGCCCTTTGGACCGACTCGCGCTATTTTCTTGCCGCCGAGGAGCAGCTGCGTGGTACCGGATTCAAACTTATGAAGGAGCGTATCGAGGGCACGCCGTCAATCACCAAGTGGCTCGGCATGAAGCTGTCGACCGTTGAAAGTCCTACGGTGGGCGTTGACGGGACGGTTAATTCGGCAGCGTCAGTTAACCGCCTGATTGCCGAACTGCGTGCCGAGGGCGGCATAACCGTGCGTACCAATTACGACCCTCTTGACCTGATATGGACCGACAGACCGTCAGTGCCGCAAGACAAGGTGTCAATTCATCCACTTGAATATGCCGGCGAGCGGTGCGGCGACAAGATAACGCGCATACGGGCGGCGCTTAAGGAGCGGCACGCGTGCGGCATGCTGGTGGCTGCTCTCGACGACATTGCGTGGACACTGAACCTTCGTGGCGCTGACGTTCACTGCAATCCCGTGTTCGTGACCTATCTGCTGATTGACTCAAAGAGCGTCACTCTGTTCGTTGACCGTGACAAGCTGACGCCCGAGGTTGAGGCATACCTTGCCGCCGAGGGTGTAGGCACGGCCGGATACGGTGACGTGGGCAAGGCTCTTGAACGTTACGGTGAGTACAATATACTGATGGACGAGGACGAAATCAACTATACCTTATATAATATACCCGCGTGCGTGAAGGTTGCGGGGCCGTCGCCCATTCCGGCGTTGAAAGCCGTGAAGAATGCCACGGAGATAGAATGCTTCCGCCATGCAATGCTGCGCGACGGTGTGGCTATGGTCAAGTTCTTGCGCTGGTTGCGCCCCGCAGTTGAGGCCGGAGGGCAGACGGAGATGAGCATAGACGCCAAACTGACGTCGCTCAGGGCCGAGCAGCCTTTGTACAAGGGACTGTCGTTCGACACGATAGCGGCTTATCAGGAGCATGGGGCCATCGTGCATTACGAGGCTACGCCCGAAACCGACGTAGAGTTGCGCCCCGAAGGCCTGCTGCTGATAGACTCCGGCGCGCAGTATCTTGACGGAACGACCGACATTACACGCACCGTTGCCCTCGGTCCGGTTACCGAAGAGCAGCGGCGGATATACACTCTCGTGCTCAAGGCGCACATACGGCTGGAGATGTGCAAGTTTCCGCGCGGAGCTTCGGGCACCCAGCTCGACGCCGTAGCCCGTGAACCGCTGTGGCGCGAGGGGCTTAACTACCTGCACGGCACGGGCCACGGCGTGGGCTCTTATCTCAACGTGCATGAAGGGCCTCACCAGATTCGCATGGAGCATGTGCCCGCTCCGCTCGTCGAAGGCATGACCGTGACCGACGAACCGGGGCTTTATCTGGCCTCACGGTTCGGCGTACGCACGGAGAACACGTTGCTAACGGTGCCTTATATGGAGACTGAGTTCGGCCGTTTCCTCGGCTTCGAGCCTTTGACGCTGTGCCCGATAGATACCGAACCGGTAATAACCGACATGCTTACGTCCGAGGAACGCAGCTGGCTTAACGGTTATCACCGCATGGTGTACGACCGTTTGGCGCCCCATCTTGACGCCGGCGAGCGTGAATGGCTTGCCCGGGCGTGCGCCGAGGTGTGACGTAATGGTGTTTATTGATTAATCAATGGCAATACAAAAGGCGGTCTTCGAGGTTATGAAAGGCCGCCTTTAGCATTGCAAAAGGCCGTCTTTTACAAGCTAAAAGACGGCTTTTTAGTTTGTAAGTAAACATCGTCTTGATAGTGATGAAAGGACTGTTTTATAAACGTTTATCTTGTTATGTGTAATCAACGGGCGGTGTTTTGCTTACGGTTTTTCGGGGCTTTACTTTTTGCTTGTGGCGGACAAGGTGGATATACATTATTTTTTATTGATTGGATTAAATGGCGTTATTGGGCTTGCCAAGTTGAATAGACAGGCTGTTTGTTGATTTTTTATAGGCTGTGGAGGCGGGGTTGCTTGGTTTTACAGGCCAATCAGGGTGATATTTTCTTGTTTTTCATCGACTAAATCGGGTTGTTTAGTAAATATTATGCTTGTCGTTCCGGCGTTAGGTTTATAATCATTACCTTTGCAAAAATTATGGAAAAGCCGATGAATGACATGTGCAGTGCCCGTTCCGGAAGGCTTGGCATGGTCTTGACCGACATTATCAAAAGTTATTGGAGCCTTGCGCTCTTCCTTGTGTGGATGGCCGTGGGCGTGTTTCCGCTCTCGTGTTACGAGAACGACAGCATGCACCTGCTGGCGGGATGCTCCGTCATGGCCAACCAAGGCGTGACCGTACCTCCGCCGTATTCTTATTTTTATGATATGCAACCGCTGGTGAGCTATGTCGTTGTGGGGTTAAATGCCGTTTTTGCGGGGCTTACCTGCGAACAGCTGTACTGCCTGGTTACGTGGTTTGCGGCATGCTTTGCCGTAGTGGGTGCGGTCAGGTTTTGCCGCCGTCTCACTTTGCTGCCGGTTCATGTGCTGGTATTTGCCCTGCTGTTCCTGCCCGAGTCGTACGCCTGCGCGATGTATCCCAATTCGGCGGTGCCCGCCTATGCCTGTTTCGTATGGGCCATGTGCATGGTGTTGGATGGGCGTTTCGTCTTGGCTGTGGCGCTTATGGGGCTTGCGCCTCTGTTCAGGATTGACGTCGTGATAGTGTATCCCGTGCTCCTGCCGTTGCTCCTGTTCGTCTACGGCAGGAAGAAGGTATGGCGTTGCGTGGCGCTGTCGGCCGTTGCGGCGGTGGCCGTCGTGGCTATAGTGACGGTGGGGTGTGCCGTGATGGGAGCCGACCCTGTGCGCCATACGCTCGGCATGTACTCGTCGTTCGACGCCGGCGGGCAGTATTCAGGTCAGGTAAAGTACGCCCTGTTCACGTTCTACACGATTGTCAGCGTCGTCGTTCTGCCGCTTGGCGTTGTCGTGCTCTGGCGCAGACGGTCGCTGCTGCTCCTCGTGACATGCCTCTTGCCCATGCTGTTGCTCCATTATATGTTCCGCCGTACGGGATGTGCGGGTAAGCACTGGCTGTACATTCTGCCATTTGTTCTCATGCTGTGCTCAACCGGATGGGCTGCCATCGCCCGCTGGTGTAATGGCCGGCGTGGCGCACGTTACGCCGTGGCGGCGCTCGTCGTGCTGTACGCCTTCTGCTCGGTACGCATCACCATACCGCTGGCTGTAGCCAAGGTGTCGAAGGCGTGGGTGGGCAACGAACGCCAGGAAGGCCCTTTCCTTACGCTGCTCAGTGAGGACTTAACGCCCATGAAGTGCCGTTTCGGCATTGGGGCGGGGCAGTTTATCCCCACGGCGGACGAGATGATGATAGCCTCGGGCAATGTGTTTTACCCGTTTTACATACATGCCTACAAGAGCAACAAGGACGCCATGCGCCGCGAGGCGAAGGCTTACGCCGACACGCTGCCCTGTTATGACATTGCCGCCCTTGCCTGGGGCGACCGTATATGGTACCAAAACCTGTTGCTTGACGATGGTTATGCCATGACCGGCAAGAATGATGACGGCTATGTATTGCGCAAGGGCGGCAGCACTGTGGACTGCTATTACGTGCACGACGACATCCCCAAGGGCGACGCCGCGGCCGCCTATCGTACGCTAAAGCCGTTGAAGCGGCCGGGCAGACCGCTGCTCGTGGTGCCCGAGACCGACGCCCGAGCCTACGTCATGGACAAGCTCGTGGCGCTCGGCAAGGCCGTCAGGCATGCCCGCCGGTGCTATGAGGTGAGATGAGGTGACGGGCGTTAGCTTATTTTTACATTATGCAAGAGCATATCGTCTGCCAAAAGATTAAAAAATGCCCGATATATTTGGAATTCAGGAAAATAAAGTTTAACTTTGCAGCCGCTAATAAAAGCACCGATAATAAAAATAAGTTTAACATATAAAAATTTAAAGACAAAACATGATTATTGTACCAGTTAAAGATGGCGAGAACATCGAAAGAGCATTGAAGAAGTTTAAGAGAAAATTCGAGAAGACGGGTGTTGTTAAGGAGCTTCGCGCACGCCAGCAGTATAACAAGCCGTCTGTCATCAAGCGCCTCAAGATGCAGCACGCCATTTACGTACAGAAGCTGAGAACTGCCGAGGAGTAAAAAATATTCCCGAAAATTTGGTGGTTCGGTTTTATTTTCGTAAATTCGTTGCCGAATACTTTGGATGGCAGCGCTTTTATGTTGATAAACGAATTTTTGGACTACCTGCGGTTCGAGCGTAATTTTTCCGCGAGAACAGTCGGGGAATACGGCGACGACTTGCGAAAGTTTGAGTCGTTCTTCAAGAATTTGGACGCCACGCTCACATGGGAGACTGTCGACTCCGATGTCATCCGTGACTGGATGGAGAGCATGATGGATAAAGGAAACATTGCGACTTCAGTCAATAGAAGATTGAGCGCGGTGCGTTCCTTTTATCGTTTTGCCCTGTCCCGAGGTCTTGTCGCCTCCGATCCGGCCCACGGAATACGTGGCCCGAAAAAAGAGAAACCGCTGCCGCAGTTCGTCCGTGATAAGGAGATGGACGAGCTTCTGGACGAAAGCATGTGGAAAATGGACTCGTTCGGCCAGATTCGCGCGCGTACATTAATATTAATGCTGTATGAAACCGGATTGCGAATATCCGAGCTTCTCGGTCTTGACGATACTGATGTAGACCTTGATTCCTGCGTGCTGAAAGTGACTGGAAAACGAGACAAGCAGCGCGTTGTTCCCTTTGGCGAGGAGTTGCGCGATGCGTTATCGGCATATATGGCGCTGCGCGATGAGTCGGTTAGCGGAAAGTCGCCTGCGCTGTTCCTGTTGCCGGACGGACGTCGGTTGCCGTATTACAAGGCAAGACGCGACGTGCGTGACAATCTTGCACGGGTATGTACGTTGAAAAAACGCAGTCCTCACGTGCTGAGGCATACCTTCGCGACCTCCATGCTCAACCACGGAGCCGGGCTCGAGAGCGTGAAAAAACTGCTTGGGCATGCTACGCTTACAACTACGGAGATATACACACATACTACTTTTGAACAACTGAAGAAAGTTTATGAATCAGCCCATCCACGGGCTTAACCCTTATAATAACCTTATAAAACAAGGAGGTAACTATGGAAATTAAGATTCAATCTATTCATTTTGACGCTACCGAACAACTTAAGGCGTTTATCGAGAAGAAAGTATCCAAGCTGGGAAAGTCTTATGAAGATATCCATAATGTAGAAGTACAGCTAAAGGTTGTAAAGCCGGCCACGTCGCTCAACAAGGAAACGAGCATTACCGTGATGGTTCCCGGACAGCGTATTTTTGTGGAGAAAGTCTGCGATACTTTTGAGGAAGGAATTGACCTCTGTGTCGACTCATTGAAGGTCCAGTTGGTGAAATTCAAGGAAAAACAGCGTAATAATTAAAAAAAAAACGCCAAAAATTTTGGAGGTTAAAAAATAATGCCTATCTTTGCAGCCGTTTTAGGACACGTCCTTACGAACAAGCGCCTGACGGCTGCTTTGCTTGCCTCTTTAGCTCAGTTGGCCAGAGCACGTGATTTGTAATCTCGGGGTCGTTGGTTCGAATCCGACAAGAGGCTCGACGGAGAGGAGACGTTACTAGGAACAAGGGTGGTTACCAGAGTGGCCAAATGGGGCAGACTGTAAATCTGCTGGCTTTCGCCTTCGGTGGTTCGAATCCATCACCACCCACTTCAGTAGAAGTCTTTGCGGAAATAGCTCAGTTGATAGAGCACTAGCCTTCCAAGCTGGGGGTCGCGGGTTTGAGTCCCGTTTTCCGCTCTCGCTGCTGTAATAGCTCAGTGGTAGAGCACTTCCTTGGTAAGGAAGAGGTCCCGAGTTCAAATCTCGGTTACAGCTCTACGACTTTCTGATTGTAAGTAGAAGCAGAAAATACACGATTATTCATTAAATAATAAATAAGTAAAGCTATGGCTAAAGAACATTTTGAACGTACCAAACCGCATGTTAACATTGGTACTATCGGTCACGTAGACCACGGTAAGACTACTCTGACTGCAGCCATTACTAAGGTGCTTGCTGAAAGAGGTTTTACAAAGACTGACGAAGTTAAGTCATTTGACCAAATCGATAACGCTCCCGAGGAAAAAGAGCGTGGTATTACTATCAACACCGCACACGTTGAGTACGAGACAGCTAACCGTCACTACGCACACGTAGACTGCCCGGGACACGCTGACTACGTAAAGAACATGGTTACCGGTGCTGCTCAGATGGACGGTGCAATCATCGTTGTTGCCGCTACTGACGGTCCTATGCCTCAGACACGTGAGCACGTGCTTCTCGCTCGTCAGGTAAACGTTCCCCGTCTGGTTGTGTTCCTGAACAAGTGCGACATGGTAGACGATGAGGAAATGCTTGAGCTCGTAGAAATGGAAATGCGTGAGCTTCTCGACCAGTACGAGTATGATGGCGACAATACTCCTATCATTCGTGGTTCTGCCCTCGGCGCTCTGAACGGCGTTAAGAAATGGGAAGACAAGGTTATGGAGCTTATGGACGCTGTTGACAGCTGGATTCCGCTACCTCCGCGTGACCTCGACAAACCGTTCCTGATGCCGGTTGAGGACGTGTTCTCAATCACAGGTCGTGGTACTGTTGCTACTGGCCGTATCGAGACTGGCCGTGTAAAGGTTGGCGACGAAGTAGAGCTTCTCGGTCTTGGCGAGGACAAGAAGTCAGTCGTTACCGGCGTTGAGATGTTCCGCAAGATTCTTGACGAAGGTGAAGCTGGTGACAACGTAGGTCTGCTGCTCCGCGGTATCGACAAGAACGAAATCAAGCGTGGTATGGTACTCTGCCATCCGGGACAGATTAAGCCTTACAAGAAGTTCAAGGCTCAGATCTATGTTCTGAAGAAAGAGGAAGGTGGACGTCACACTCCGTTCGGAAACAAGTATCGTCCTCAGTTCTATCTCCGTACCATGGACTGTACAGGTGAAATCCATCTGCCCGAGGGCGTTGAGATGGTAATGCCTGGTGATAACGTAACAATCACTGTAGACTTGATTTACGCAGTTGCATTGAACGTAGGTCTGCGTTTCGCTATCCGCGAAGGTGGCCGTACGGTAGGTGCAGGTCAGATTACCGAGATTCTCGACTAATCCCTGACGACGTAATCAATAGATATTTAGGTTCTCGCCTTTCGCGACGAGAACCTATTTTACGGGAATAGCTCAGTTGGTAGAGCACTGGTCTCCAAAACCAGGTGTCGGGAGTTCGAGCCTCTCTTCCCGTGCTAAAGAAAGATAATATGTTTACGAAGATAACAAATTATTGCAAGGCTTGTTACAACGAACTTGTGCATAAGACGTCATGGCCTACACGGGCCGAACTTACTCACTCAGCAATGGTTGTATTATCTGCTTCCTTGATCATTGCTGTTGTGGTGTTCATTATGGACTCCGTGTTCCGGTTTGTCATGAGCGCAATCTATCCTAATTAAACCCTAAAAGAGGAAATGGCTGATTCAGGTAAGAAATGGTATGTCCTGCGCGCTGTTAGCGGTAAGGAGGCTAAGGTAAAGGAATATATCGAGGCCGAACTGAAGCATAACACGTTGCTCTCTTCACATGTCTCTCAGGTTCTTATACCTATGGAGAAGCATGCGACGCTGCGTAACGGCAAGCGTGTAGTTAAGGAGAAGATAGCTCTTCCCGGCTACGTGCTCGTCGAGGCAGATTTGAAGGGTGACGTGGCGCATGCGTTGCGCTTCATGCCTAACGTGCTTGGCTTCCTTGGAGGTATGGAGTCTCCTACCCCGGTGAAGCAGGCTGACATCAACCGTATTCTCGGAACGGCTGAAGAGTCGGAGCTGGCTGAGGAAGTCAACATCCCCTTCAGTGTTGATGAGACTGTCAAGGTTACGGATGGACCGTTCAGTGGCTTCAGCGGTGTTATCGAAGAGGTTAATACCGAGAAGCATAAACTTAAGGTCATGGTAAAGATTTTCGGGCGAAAGACACCGCTTGAACTCGGTTTTATGCAAGTTGCAAAAGAATAACGCATTGTTACGGATGTGGCTGTTCTTTTATATAAATCAATTATTTAATAACAAAAGAAATGGCTAAAGAAGTTGCTGGATTAATCAAATTACAGATTAAAGGTGGCGCTGCCAATCCTTCACCTCCCGTTGGTCCAGCCCTTGGTTCTAAGGGTATCAACATCATGGGATTCTGCAAGGAGTTCAACGCCAGAACCCAGGATAAGGCCGGAAAAGTTCTTCCAGTCGTTATCACTTACTATGCTGACAAGTCATACAGCTTCGAAATCAAGACCCCTCCTGCAGCCGTTCAGCTTATGGAGGCAGCCAAGATTAAGAGCGGTTCGGCCGAGCCTAACCGTAAGAAGGTAGCTTCAGTTACATGGGAGCAGGTTCGTGCAATCGCCGAGGACAAGATGGCAGACCTCAACTGTTTTACGGTAGAGTCGGCTATGAAGCTTGTAGCCGGTACGGCAAGAAGCATGGGCATCACTGTAAAAGGGGACTTCCCTGGTAAATAATTTATAACTTCAATTAAGAAAATGAGTAAACTGACAAAAAATCAAAAATCAGTAGCTGATAAGGTTGAAGCAGGGAAAGCATACTCTTTGAAAGAAGCTGCCGAACTGGTCAAGGAAATTACCACGACCAAGTTTGATGCTTCCGTAGATATCGATGTACGTTTGGGCGTTGACCCGCGTAAGGCAAACCAGATGGTTAGAGGCGTTGTTTCTCTTCCCAACGGCACGGGTAAGGTAACCCGCGTGCTTTGCCTTTGTACACCGGATGCTGAGGCTGCTGCGAAAGAGGCAGGTGCTGACTATGTTGGTCTTGACGAGTATATCGAAAAGATCAAGGGTGGTTGGACAGATATTGACGTAATTATCACGATGCCGTCGTGCATGGGTAAGATAGGACCCTTGGGACGTGTACTCGGTCCGCGTGGCTTGATGCCTAACCCTAAGAGCGGCACCGTAACCATGGACGTTGCAAAAGCGGTAAAAGAGGTAAAGCAGGGTAAAATAGACTTCAAGGTTGACAAAACCGGTATTATCCATGCTTCTATAGGTAAAGTCTCTTTCACTCCGGAACAGATATTCCAGAATGCAAAGGAGTTTATCTCTACTGTAATTAAGCTGAAGCCTGCTGCCGCTAAAGGTACATATGTCAAGAGTATCTTTATTTCGAGCACTATGAGTAAGGGTGTCAAGATTGATCCTAAATCAGTTGAATAACTCTAAAAGTTTTGTAAGATGAAGAAAGAAGTAAAAGATACTATAGTTGTTGAACTTGGCGAGAAGCTTAAGGAGTACGCTCATTTCTACCTTGTTGACGTTACGGGTCTGAATGCAGGCGCAACAAGCAAGCTCCGTCGTGATTGCTTCAAGCATGAAATCAAGATGGTCGTGGTGAAGAATACTCTTCTCCATAAGGCTTTCGAGGCTTCAGATGTTGATTATGAACCTTTGTACGGCTGTCTGAAAGGCAGTACCGCCGTGCTTTTCTGCAATACCGCCAATGTACCGGCTAAAATGCTCAAGACTTATGCAAAAGAGGGTATCCCTTCTTTGAAGGCAGCTTATGCTGAGGAAAGCATTTACGTCGGCGCTGATAAGTTGGAGGAACTTGCAGCTCTCAAGAGCAAGAACGAGGTTATCGCAGAGATTGTTGCTTTGCTCCAGTCTCCGGCAAAGAACGTTGTTTCAGCTCTTCAATCAGGTGCGCATACCATCCATGGCGTGCTCAAGACCTTGGGCGAGCGTCCTGAATAATTAAACACCCAAACATTTAACATTTAAAAACATTAAAATTAGAATAAAATGGCAGATATCAAAGCTATTGCTGAAGAATTGGTAAATTTGACAGTAAAGGAAGTAAACGAGTTGGCAACAGTCCTGAAGGACGAGTACGGAATTGAGCCTGCTGCTGCAGCTGTTGCTGTTGCTGCTGGTCCTGCTGCAGGTGGTGATGCAGCCGCAGCTGAGGAGAAGACATCTTTCGATGTAGTTCTCGCTGAGGTTGGCGCAGCTAAACTGCAGGTTGTTAAGGCCGTTAAGGAGGCTTGTGGTCTCGGTCTGAAAGAGGCTAAGGAACTTGTAGACGGCGCTCCCTCTACTTTGAAGGAAGGCATGTCTAAGGACGAGGCAGAGAACCTGAAGAAGGCTATCGAAGAGGCCGGCGCTAAGGTTGAGCTGAAATAATTTTGTCAACAGAAATATTAGGGGTTAAGATTCTCCCAGTCGGAGAGTCTTAACCTTTTTGTGTCTTTATTTGATTATGCGGTCATCCACCGCCGCATATTGGCCGGCACCAAAGTTTGGTAACACTATCATTTCAGCCGTTCAAAATATTCTAAGGTGGCATTTATAACGGTAATATAAATCTGTAATGGCTTCAAAAATTGTTGATAACAGAGTAAATTTTGCCAGCGTGAAGAATCCGATGCCATATCCGGATTTCCTCGATGTGCAATTAAAGTCTTTCAGGGACTTCTTGCAGTTGGACACTCCACCTGAAGAACGCAAGAATGACGGTTTGTATAAGGTATTCGCTGAGAATTTCCCTATAACCGACACGAGAAACAATTTCGTTCTTGAGTTCTTGGATTACTATATTGACCCACCGCGTTATACTATTGATGAATGTTTGGAGCGTGGCCTCACATATAGCGTGCCCCTGAAGGCAAAGATGAAATTGTATTGCACTGATCCGGATCATGAGGACTTCGGAACATTCATACAGGACGTATTCCTTGGCACCATACCTTACATGACGGATAATGGCACATTTATAATAAATGGAGCAGAGCGTGTTGTCGTATCACAGTTGCATAGGTCGCCTGGCGTGTTCTTTGGTCAGGGAGTGCATGCAAACGGTACAGTGCTTTATTCTGCACGTATCATTCCGTTCAAGGGTTCATGGATTGAGTTTGCGACAGACATCAACAATGTGATGTACGCATACATCGACCGTAAGAAGAAATTGCCCGTTACTACTCTTTTGAGAGCCATTGGTTTCGAGACAGATAAGGATATCCTGCAGATATTCGACTTGGCCGAGGAAGTGAAGGTTACAAAGAAGAACATGAAGGATGTTCTCGGCCGTAAGCTCGCAGCGAGGGTATTGAAGAGCTGGAATGAGGATTTTGTAGATGAGGATACAGGTGAAGTTGTGTCAATCGAGCGTAATGAGGTAATCATGGAGCGCGAGACTGAGATAACCAAGGACAACATCGATGATATTCTCGAGAGTGGAACGTCTACAATCCTTCTTCACAAGGACGCTGATTCTGCAAGTAAGTATTCGATAATTTTCAATACTTTGCAGAAAGACCCCAGTAACTCCGAGAAGGAGGCTGTGCTGTATATCTATCGCCAGCTGAGAAATGCTGACCCGGCAGACGATGCAAGCGCACGTGAGGTTATACAAAATCTGTTCTTCTCTGACAAACGTTACGACTTGGGTACGGTTGGCCGTTATCGTATAGACAAGAAGCTTGGTCTTGATACGGATATGGACGTTCGCATCCTTACCAAGGAGGACATAATCGAGATTATCAAGTATCTAATACAGCTAGTTAATTCAAACGCAACGGTAGATGATATCGACCACTTGAGCAACCGCCGTGTACGTACCGTTGGCGAGCAGTTGAGCAACCAGTTCTCGATTGGCCTTGCCCGCATGAGCCGCACTATACGTGAGCGCATGAACGTGCGTGATAATGAGGTGTTCACTCCGACAGACCTTATAAACGCGAAGACAATATCGAGCGTTATAAATTCTTTCTTCGGAACAAACCCGTTGTCGCAGTTCATGGACCAGACAAACCCGCTTGCCGAGGTAACGCATAAGCGCCGTCTGTCAGCGCTTGGTCCTGGCGGTTTGTCACGTGAGCGTGCAGGCTTTGAGGTCCGTGACGTTCACTATACTCACTATGGACGACTTTGCCCGATTGAGAGCCCTGAAGGCCCGAACATCGGTCTTATCTCGTCTTTGTGTGTTTATGCTAAGATTAATGATCTTGGCTTTATCGAGACTCCTTATCGTAAAGTTAAGGACGGTGTTGTTGATTTGGATAATGACCATATCGTTTATCTTACCGCGGAAGAGGAAGAAGACCACATTATCGGCCAAGGTAATGCGCCGCTTAACGATGACGGAACGTTTATCCGTGATGTCGTAAAATGCCGTCAGGATGCTGATTTCCCTGTTGTTCCGCCGTCGCAGGTTGACCTTATGGACGTGTCGCCACAACAGATTGCTTCAATAGCTGCTGGCCTGATTCCTTTCCTGGAGCATGACGATGCGCACCGTGCGTTGATGGGAAGTAACATGATGCGCCAGGCAGTACCTTTGTTGCACAATGAAGCTCCTATCGTAGGAACTGGTATAGAAAGACAAGTATGCGTTGACTCGCGCACCATGATAACGGCAGAGGGCGATGGAGTTATCGAATATGTAGACGCGACAACAATAAGAATACTCTACGACCGGACTGAGGAAGAGGAATTTGTAAGCTTTGAGCCAGCGCTCAAGGAATATAGAATACCGAAGTTCCGTCGTACGAACCAGAATATGACAATAGACCTTCGTCCTATCTGTAATAAGGGACAGAGGGTAAAGAAAGGTGATATACTCACTGAAGGATATGCTACAGAAAACGGAGAGCTTGCTCTCGGTCGCAACCTCCTTGTGGCTTACATGCCTTGGAAGGGTTACAACTATGAGGACGCTATCGTGCTTAACGAGCGTGTTGTTCGTGAAGATATCCTTACGTCAGTGCACGTTGATGAGTATTCACTCGATGTGCGTGAGACCAAACGAGGGATGGAAGAGTTTACCAGTGACATCCCTAACGTCAGTGAAGAGGCAACCAAGGACCTTGATGACAACGGTATTATCCGTGTAGGTGCTCGTGTCGAGCCGGGTGATATCCTTATCGGTAAGATTTCGCCTAAGGGTGAGAGCGACCCGTCTCCGGAAGAGAAACTTCTTCGTGCTATTTTCGGCGATAAGGCCGGCGATGTGAAGGACTCTTCGTTGAAGGCCAATCCGTCACTTACAGGTGTCGTAATTGATAAAAAACTGTTCTCACGTGCAGTCAAGACTCGTGCTTCGAAACAGCAAGACAAGGTTGTCCTTGCCAAGATAGACGAGGAATACGCAGCCAAGATAGACGACCTGAAGGATATTCTTGTAGATAAGCTGCTTACTCTGACGGATGACAAGACATCTATGGGAATCAAGGATTACACAGGTGCCGAGATCATAACTAAGGGCAGTAAGTTTACGATGGCTCAGTTGAAGAATCTTGAGTATGACGGAATCCAGTCAAACAATTGGACTTCTGACGAACATACGAATGGACTCATCCAGAAGCTTATCATGAACTTCATAAAGAAGTACAAGCTGCTTGACGCTGAGATGAAACGCCGCAAGTTCGCGATAACAATCGGTGATGAGCTGCCTTCTGGTATTCTTCAGATGGCTAAGGTATATGTTGCCAAGAAACGTAAAATCAGCGTAGGTGACAAACTTGCAGGACGACACGGTAATAAGGGTATAGTTTCTAAAATCGTTCGTCAGGAAGACATGCCGTTCCTTGAGGATGGACGTCCTGTAGACTTGGTTCTCAACCCGTTAGGTGTGCCATCGCGTATGAACCTTGGACAGATATTCGAGGCTATTCTCGGTGCAGCAGGAAAACGTCTTGGTGTTAAGTTCGCAACGCCGATTTTTGACGGTGCGAAGCTTGATGATCTCCAGGAGTGGACGGATAAGGCAGGACTGCCGCGTCTGTGTTCTACGCGCCTCTATGACGGTGAGACAGGAGAACCGTTCGACCAGCCTGCAACCGTTGGTATCACGTACTTCCTTAAGTTAGGCCATATGGTTGAGGATAAGATGCACGCCCGCAGTATCGGTCCGTACTCTCTTATTACCCAACAGCCTCTTGGTGGTAAGGCTCAGTTTGGTGGCCAGCGTTTCGGAGAGATGGAGGTCTGGGCATTGGAGGCATTCGGTGCAAGCCATGTTCTGCAAGAGATTTTGACAATCAAGTCAGATGATGTGGTAGGGCGTTCAAAGGCTTATGAGGCAATTGTCAAGGGAGAGCCAATGCCGACACCGGGAATACCGGAGTCACTCAACGTCCTTCTGCATGAGCTTCGTGGTTTGGGCTTAAGCATAACTCTTGACTAATAAAGGAACTCTTTACATAACAATTACAACATAAGAAATATGGCTTTCAAGAAAGATTCAAAGATAAAGAGTAATTTTACGAAGATAACCATCAGTCTTGCGTCGCCTGAGGAAATCCTCGAAAATTCTTATGGCGAGGTGACCAAGCCTGAGACAATAAACTACCGTACGTACAAGCCCGAGCGCGATGGCCTTTTCTGCGAGCGTATCTTCGGCCCGACAAAGGATTATGAATGTGCTTGCGGTAAATATAAGCGAATAAGGTATAAGGGCATTGTCTGCGACCGTTGTGGAGTAGAGGTTACGGAAAAGAAAGTGCGCCGTGAGCGTACGGGGCACATCGAGCTCGTCGTACCCGTAGCGCATATATGGTACTTCCGTTCGCTGCCTAATAAGATAGGTTATCTCCTTGGCCTTCCTACGAAGAAACTTGACTCCGTGATTTATTACGAGAAATACATCGTGATACAGCCCGGCGTTATGGAAGGCAGGAAAGATTCAGAGGGTATCGAGGTGAACGGTTCACATAAGATGGACTTGCTTACCGAGGACGAATATATTGATATAATGGACAACCTGCCCGACGGCAATGAATATCTTGACGACACTGATCCCAACAAGTTCGTTGCCAAGATGGGTGCCGAGGCTATTTACGACTTGCTCGTGAACATCGACCTTGATTCTCTGTCATACGAGCTTCGCGACCGTGCAAACAGTGATTCTTCACAGCAGCGTAAAACCGAAGCCCTCAAGCGTCTGCAGGTAGTTGAAGCGTTCCGCGCGAGCCGTAATATAAATAAACCGGAGTGGATGATAATGAAGATTATCCCTGTCACTCCGCCTGAGCTTCGTCCACTTGTGCCACTTGATGGAGGGCGTTTCGCTACATCAGACTTGAATGATCTTTACCGTCGTGTTATTATCCGTAACAACCGCTTGAAGAGGTTGATGGAAATCAAGGCTCCTGAGGTCATCCTGCGTAATGAAAAGCGTATGTTGCAGGAGGCTGTTGACAGCTTGTTCGACAACTCACGTAAGAGCAGCGCCGTCAAGAGCGAGTCAAACCGTCCGTTGAAATCACTCTCTGATTCATTGAAAGGTAAGCAGGGACGTTTCCGCCAGAATCTTCTCGGTAAGCGTGTTGACTATTCTGCACGTTCTGTAATCGTCGTCGGCCCTGAACTGAAGATGGGTGAGTGCGGTCTTCCGAAGTTGATGGCAGCCGAGCTTTACAAGCCGTTTATCATCCGTAAGCTCATCGAGCGCGGTATTGTTAAGACCGTCAAGAGCGCGAAGAAGATTGTCGATCGTCGTGAGCCCGTAATCTGGGATATTCTTGAGAACGTAATGAAGGGTCACCCTGTGCTTCTCAACCGTGCGCCTACACTGCACCGTCTCGGTATACAGGCTTTCCAGCCAAAACTTATCGAAGGCAAGGCAATCCAGTTGCATCCGTTGGCATGTACTGCATTCAACGCCGACTTCGACGGTGACCAGATGGCTGTTCACCTCCCGTTGAGCAACGAGGCTGTGCTTGAGGCGCAAATCCTCATGCTCCAGAGCCATAATATCCTTAACCCGGCTAATGGTGCTCCTATTACTGTGCCATCACAGGATATGGTGCTTGGACTCTATTATATCACAAAGATACGTCCCGGGGCAAAGGGCGAAGGACTAACCTTCTACGGGCCTGAAGAGGCTATCATAGCCCATAATGAGGGCAAGTGTGATCTCCACGCTCAAGTTAAGGTCGTTGTCAAGGATGTAGACAAGTACGGAAACTATTACAGCCATATGGTTGATACTTCTGTCGGCCGTGTGATAGTAAACGGCATTGTGCCGGATGAAATAGGTTTTGTCAACAAGATTATATCAAAGAAGAGTCTTCGCGACATCATTGCAGATGTAATCAAGGCCGTTGGCTTTGCGCGTGCCTGTGAGTTCCTTGATGGTATCAAGAACCTGGGTTACCGCATGGCATACTTGGCAGGACTTTCGTTCAACCTTGACGATATCATCATACCGAAGGAGAAAGTTGCCCTTGTGGAAAAAGGTAACGAGGAAGTTCGCCAGATTACCGACAACTACAACATGGGATTCATCACTGACAACGAGCGTTACAACCAGGTTATCGATGCCTGGACGCACGTAAACAACGAGCTTGGTGATGTTTTGATGAAAGAGATGACCGAAGCCGACCAGGGTTTCAACGCCGTTTACATGATGCTTGACTCCGGCGCCCGTGGTTCTAAGGACCAGATACGTCAGTTGGCAGGTATGCGTGGACTTATGGCCAAGCCGCAGAAGGCAGGTGCCGAAGGCGCGCAGATTATCGAGAACCCTATCCTTTCAAACTTCAAGGAGGGTATGAGCGTGCTCGAATACTTCATCTCTACCCACGGTGCACGTAAGGGTCTTGCTGATACCGCTATGAAGACAGCCGATGCAGGTTACCTAACCCGTCGTCTTGTTGACGTATCGCATGACGTTATTATTACCGAGGAGGATTGCGGTACGCTCCGTGGTCTTGTTTGTACGGCATTGAAGAACGGTGATGAGGTTATATCTTCGCTCTATGAGCGTATTCTCGGCCGTGTTTCCGTTCACGACATTATACATCCTACTACCGGCGAACTTATCGTTGCGGCCGGCGAGGAGATAACCGAGCCTATCGCGCAGGCCATCGAGGACAGCCCGATAGAGAGCGTTGAGATTCGTTCGGTGCTCACATGCGAAAGCAAGAAGGGTGTCTGCATGAAGTGTTACGGACGCAACTTGGCTACCAGCCGCATGGTACAGAAGGGTGAAGCCGTAGGCGTCATCGCCGCGCAGGCTATCGGTGAGCCCGGTACACAGCTTACCCTCCGTACGTTCCACGCCGGTGGTGTGGCTGCCAACGCTGCAGCTAACGCGTCTATCGTTGCCAAGAACGACAGCCGTATCGAGTTCGACGAGCTTCGTACTGTTCCGTTTGTTGAGCAGGGAGAGAATGGCGAGGTTCAGTGCGAGATGGTTGTAAGCCGTCTGGCTGAAATCCGTTTCGTCGACCCGCATACGAACATCGTACTTTCTACATTGAACGTTCCGTATGGTAGTTCTCTTTACTTCAAGGGAGGTTCTGTAGTTAAGAAAGGTGACATCATCGCACGCTGGGACCCGTTCAACGCCGTTATCGTAACCGAATATGCCGGTAAACTTAAGTTCCGTGATGTTATTGATGGCGTGACATTCCACTCCGAGACCGACGACACCACAGGTCTTACCGAGAAGATCATCACCGAGTCGAAGGATAAGAGCAAGGTTCCGACCTGTGATATTATTGACGAGAGCGGTGAAGTGGTAGGTACCTATAACTTCCCTGTGGGAGGACACGTTGTCGTTGAGGACGGACAGGTTGTCAAGACCGGTGCTACCCTTGTGAAGATACCGCGTACCGTAGGTAAGGCTGGTGACATCACCGGAGGTCTTCCCCGTGTTACCGAGCTGTTCGAGGCACGTAACCCGTCTAACCCTGCCGTTGTCAGTGAAATCGACGGTGAGGTTACAATGGGTAAGGTTAAGCGTGGTAACCGTGAGATTATCGTTACGTCAAAGACTGGCGAACAGCGCAAATACCTCGTTTCTCTGTCCAAGCAAATCCTTGTGCAGGAGCATGACGCCGTTCGTGCCGGTACACCGCTGTCTGACGGCGTGATTACTCCTAACGACATCCTCGCCATCAAGGGCCCGACCGCTGTTCAAGAGTACATCGTCAACGAGGTGCAGGACGTTTACCGTCTGCAGGGCGTTAAGATTAACGACAAGCACTTCGAGATAATCGTGCGCCAGATGATGCGTAAGGTGCAGATTAACGATCCGGGCGACACTACGTTCCTCGAGCAGGAAATCGTCGACAAGCTCGACTTCGCCGAGGAGAACGACCGTATCTGGGGCAAGAAGGTTGTCGTTGACGCAGGTGACAGCGAGACCTTGAAAGCGGGTCAGATTGTTACCGCACGCAAACTGCGCGACGAGAACTCTACGCTGAAGCGCCGCGACTTGAAGATCGTTCAGGTGCGTGACGCCGTGCCCGCTACGTCAACACAGATACTCCAGGGTATCACGCGCGCAGCTCTCCAGACCAAGAGCTTCATGTCTGCCGCTTCGTTCCAGGAGACGACAAAGGTGCTCAACGAGGCTGCCATCCGCGGCAAGGTAGACTATCTCGAGGGAATGAAGGAGAACGTTATCTGTGGTCACCTCATCCCGGCAGGTACCGGTCTGCGCGAGTTTGACAAAATCATTGTCGGCTCAAAGGAAGATTATGACCGTATGCAGGCCAACCGCAAGAACGTCATCGATTACAGCGAGAAAGAGAAGGCTGAGGCTGAATAAGCAGGCCTGTACATATAGCAAAATCGGCGCGGAACAAAATGTTCCGCGCCGATTTTTTCGTTGTGTTGTGCTGGTTGAGATTTGAATGTTGTTGTACGTTCTTATATAGAACCCACGTAGTGTTTATTTATTCTTCGTAGAAGCTGAACTCCGTAGGATGATAGTCGTCGCCGTCTACTGTCAGGCTGTTGTCGGTCCACGTGAAGGTGGTTGTGCTGCCGCTGTCGCTTGTCTCCAATTCGGGCAGGTGCTTGGGAGCTTTGCCCAAGAGGCCGGCGTAGTAGAGGCATTGCACCTCGTCGATGTCAACCGAGTACACCTTGTAGTAGAACAGCAGGCAGTTGGTGTTTGCCTGGTCGCCGTAGGTGTATGTATATGTGTGCTCGCTGCCGCTGTCGGATAGCCAGTGTACTTTTGTCAGGTTGCCGTCAGTCCAAGTCAGGTCGTACAGGCGGCCGTTGCGGTCGTCGTTCATGGCCGTGAGGTGGCCGTCGGCGTCGTATTCCAATGTCTTTGTGTACACATTCTCACCGTATTGGTCGTAGCTTGTCTGTACAATCTTCTCGGCGAAGCCTTGCTCGTTAAGCGTTATGGCGAAATCGTCGTCGCCGTCTCCCCTCATAGTCACGTAAACGTCAGGGCCGTCTGCGCCCGTCGCGTAGTTGTAGTTGAAGGTGATTGTCTCTTTGTCGTTTGTTATTTGCGTCAGATAGCCGTTTTCGTAGAAGAACTGGTCGTCGCCCATCTGCTTGAGCAGTTTGCCGGTGAACACGTTTGCCAGAGGTGACTGTGCTTCGGGCAGGTCGGTGCCGGGCGTTTCAGGGGCGTCTACGGCTACGAGGTAAGTCCACGACTCGTCACGTCCGTATTCGTCTTCCCATTTGTCATGTATTACGGCCCTGTTTCTGTCGAATGTTATCGTGGCGTAGTCGCCCGTCCATTCGCCATCCCACGCATAGTACAGTTGGCCTGCGCCGCGGTCTTTCCATTTCCACTCGGCTATGCCTATGCTGCCGTCGCGGTAAGAAACCAAATACGTGCCCGATTTAGACCACATAACCTCGATGGGCATATCATAACCTGTTTCACCTGGATTTTCGGGTGTTACGGTAACGTCATCGGTCTTGCCGGTTTCCTTGTCATAGTACACATCATGTATTTTCTCTATCTTCCATGTGCGGCAGAGTGAGCTTGTCATGTTGTCGTCGCCCATTACGGGTTGTTTTTCGGCAGTGTACTGCGTGGTCTGTCCACCCTGTGTCGTCACTTCTATACCAGTTACGTCACTGCCTGTGTAGTCAAGCTTTATCGTGCCGAAACCTTCAAGGGCGTATTCATTCTCGCCGAGACTGGTGAATGTTCCGTATATCACGTTCCCATCCTGCGTGGCGCGCGTCTGTGCGCCGCCGCTTAATAGCGACTTGTGGTGGTTTGTGGATATGCGGTTTGCCGAAGTGTTGTCGGCGGCGTAGTAACCTCCGCTGTAGTTTAGGGTCACGATGTAGTTGCCGCTGGCGCTTAGTTCGATACTCTCGTAAGGAGAACCTTCCGATGTGATAGCGTACTTGCCGCTTACCTGCTCGTATTGCGGAGTGGGCAGGTCAGCTCCTCCTCCGCCGTTGTTGTCATCGTCGCTGCAGGCTGTGAGGCTTGCGGCCATGAACAGCATGGTCATGGCCATGAAAAACAGATTTAACTTCTTCATGATTTTTTGTTTTTTGTTGAATATATGATTATTTGGTTGGTTAAGTGCGCAGTGAGTTGCCCGACAGCCATTGGCGGTCGTCGGTGCGTGTGTCGTGAGAATGTGTGCAATCGTGTGTACTGCGGCAAATCTTCCTGTCAATTGCATAGAATTATACTTGGCTCACCCCTCTAAACCTGTGGGTTCAGTCCATGTTAATTCTGCAAGACGGGACGCAGATGTTTTCGTCTGTGTTTAAGGAGAAGAGCCGTCCCATTACTTTCAGCCATGGCTACAACGGCCATGCCGAATTGCCGAGGTAATGTAATCTCCTTGTCAGATAATTCTGATTTGCGGTGCAAAAGTATTAATTATTTTGCAGAAACATAATCATGGAGAGTAAAAAAACGTTAAACACGCATTTCTCGTAGTGCGTTTGTAAGGTTTTCGTCTGGAATCGTAATGGTTGTGTGCCGCATTGTCAAAGGCGGCTTATCCAACACATTTGCGGATGAAACCCAAAGGCCGTCAACCGCACGCTGAAAGGCCGCCTTTTGTTCTCTAAAAGACCGTCTCTTGGAAGGTAAAAGGCGGCCTTTCGCAAAGCCGTTGATTATCAGGCTGTCACCACCTGTTGTAATCGGACTTGCAGAATGCTGGCCAAAGTTGTTTTTACGTTAGTCTTTTTCGGTATGTTTTACTATTTTGCATGTCGGCTAAGTTTGGGATTTTTACTAAAATAAAATAATACTATTGGTATTTAACAACGATTTGCCCTTTCAACGTTTGATATGAACCAGCGCATGTATGTCTGCTCTAAATCTCTGATTGTTAGATGTTTAACGGGATTTTAATGATTAAACTGTTCTTTTACACCCAATTATTACTGCGATTGTTAGTAAAAATTAACTGTATGTTTATATGCTTCTTTTTATGAATTTTATATTTTTGCTTGTGAAATGTAACAATTTGGAAATTTGATGAAATCCGTAATTTTTTATTAACTTATCATACACTTTAGACATGAAAAAGTTTTTTATCTCATTTGTCTTAGCTTTCAGTTTTTCATTTGCGGCTGAAGCCCAGATTCCTTCGGTAACGTTGAAAGATATCAACGGTAAGACTGTAAGGACTGATACGCTTTCAAACAATGGTAAGCCGTTTATAATAGACTTTTTCGCTACGTGGTGCAAGCCCTGCAACCGCGAGCTTACAGCCATCAGTGAAGTGTATGAAGACTGGCAGGCCGAGACTGGCGTGAAGGTTATCGCCGTGTCGATTGACCAGGCCCAGAACGTAAATAAGGTGAAACCACTGGTCGACAGCCACGGATGGACATACGACGTGCTGCTTGATCCGAATGGTGACTTCAAGCGTTCACTCGGGGTTCAGACAATACCTTATACTATAATAGTAGACGGTAACGGAAAAATCGCCTATCGCCATAACGGCTACGTAGAAGGCGCTGAAGAAGAACTTATAGAAAAAGTGAGGGAGCTTCAGGCAAAATAAGCCTGCAATCGGGATTTAAGAATATTCATTTTAATTAGAGAGAAACCACTGATGGCAACAACATCGAGCAAGCTGCTCTGCCTGCTGGCCGCCATAGCCATGCCTGTTTGCTCAGCCGCGCAAGACGACGGGGGCAACAAGATTAACGTAAGCGGAAGTATACAGAGCGACATTATCATACCTGAAGAGGATAAAACTATCAACGCCAAGGGGTATAACGAATGGGGACTGACCAATACCTATGCAGACGTGAACGTCACGAGCGAGCACATTGACGCCGGCGCACGTTTCGAGTTCGTTAAACACCCGTTGCCAACGTTCTACGACGAGAAAGGGTTTAAGGGCTGGGGTGTCCCTTATGTGTATGTTAAGGCACACTTTAAATCATGGGATTTGACGTTGGGTAACTTCTACGAACAGTTCGGTTCGGGCTTCATTCTCCGTACATACGAGGAGCGCACTCTTGGTATTGACAACTCACTACTTGGCGGACGCCTCGTCGTTCGTCCTGTCAAGGGTGTTACGGCTAAGATTCTCTCCGGCAAGCAGCGCCGTTTCTGGGCGCACAACAATGGCTGGGTGACTGGCGCCGACCTCGAATTGAACTTCGACCAATGGTTCAAGGCTCTTTCTGATAAGGGCACTTACCTTACCTTGGGGGCTTCGTGGGTGAACAAGTATGAGAAAGACGAAGACCTTGTTATCGGAACTTCACACAAGCTTAATTTCCCTACGTCTGTCAACGCGTTTGACGTCAGGGCGAGCCTTCAGAAAGGCGGCTTCAACATTCTTGCCGAATATGCGTGGAAAGGACAAGACCCTACCTTTGACGGACGCTATCCTTACATCTACCGTGAGGGCAATGTCGCCATGCTGTCGGCCTCGTATTCAAAGAGCGGACTCAGCCTGCTGGTGCAGGCAAAGCGTAGCGACGCTATGGTGTTCCGCAGCCGTAGGGGCGAGACCAGCGCCATAGCCTCGTCAATCAACCACCTGCCGGCTTTCACGACTGAGCATACTTATGCCCTCGCGGCGCTTTATCCGTATGCCACGCAGCCTAACGGCGAGTGGGCATATCAGGCCGAACTGGGATACCGCTTCAAGCGAAATACCGCCCTTGGAGGAAAATATGGAATGAACGTGAAAGTTAACTTCTCGCACGTACACGCCATTGACCGCAACAACCATGCCGTAAATCCTTATAACGGCACGTTCAGCGGCACTGACGGCTATGGCTCGGCGTTCTGGAAATGGGGTGACGAGACTTACTACCAGGACTTCAACATCCAGATCGAAAAGCCTTTCTCTCGTGCGTTCAGGCTTAACCTCATGTACATGAACCAGTTTTATAACCAGACCATCGTTGAGGGAGAGGGCGGCATGGTGCATTCAGACATCTTCATTGCCGATGCAAAATACCGCATAAACAGGAAGCTGACACTGCGCGGCGAGCTGCAATACCTTAGCACTGACGATGACGACGGCGACTGGCTCTACGGACTGTTGGAGCTGTCGTTCCTGCCCCACTGGATGTTTACCGTGGCCGATATGTACAATAGCGGCAGAACAAACGTTCACTATTACCAGGGATATGTTTCCTACAATAACGGTTCACACCGTGTGCAATTAGGCTACGGACGCACACGTGAAGGCTGGAACTGTGCCGGCGGAGTATGCCGCCGTGTGCCCTCGAGTCGTGGTTTTACACTCTCTTACAATTATAATTTCTAAACAAAATGAAACATCTGAAACTTATATATAGCACTGCCATCTGCGTTTTAACCCTTGCCTTTGCCGCCTGCAACGACATTTCGGAGGACGAGAGGTTTATCTACGTGAAACCCGCGGACGTAAATCGTGCGATTCTGTTGGAAGATTTCACGGGCCAACTTTGTCCCAACTGTCCTACCGCTGCTGCGGAAATAGAAAGTCTTATATCTGATTATGGTGACTCGGTAATAATCGCGGTGGGCATACATAGCGGTCCTACAGGATTCGAGGGCTTTGGAGATAATATAGGTTTGTTGACGGAAACGGGCGATGAGTATTTCTATCATTGGGGTATAACAACGCAACCTGCAGGTATTATCAACCGTTCATCTGGCATATTGCAATGGAGTGAATGGGCAACTTCGGTGCGAAACGAGATTTCAAAGCAGGCAACGTTGTCAATGGAGATAAGTAATGCTTATGACGAAAGCAGCAGAACGCTTGATATCAGCGTGTCGTCGCTTGGTACAAATGGTACAACGTCCGGCAAACTTCAGGTTTGGCTTGTAGAGGATGGGATAACAGCCTTTCAAACAATGCTTGACGGAAGTGAGAACATGAACTACGTACACAATCACGTTTTCCGTGCTGCTGTAAACGGAACGTGGGGTGATGACTTCAATTTGGATGAAGGTGAAAGCGTGACTAACACTTTTACGTATGACATTCCGACAGATTGGAATCCTGAAAATGTCTCGGTTGTGGCTTTTGTTTACAATGATAGTGGAGTACAGCAAGTAGTAAAAGCTGCGATAATGAATGATAATGAAGAGGAATAATTATTTAAACAAATAAAATCAATATGAAAAGAATCTTTACACTTTGTTTTGCGTTATTGGCAGGTTTAGCTGTTTTTGCACAAGGAAATACTGTTGAATTTGTCGATGCTGGTGGTAACGTTATACCAGCAGGTTCTACTGTAGTGCGTGACAATATTGAGTTTTCAAGTATTACGGGAATCGGAACCATTCATTCAGGTGTATATGTTAAAAACATGACAAACTCTTCAACTTCGTGCGCCGTAAGTTGTTCAATAGAAAACATGCCGTCAGGCCAGTTCCAGATATGCGGTTTCGGCGACTGCGTTCCTGTTCCGCTAAATGACCGAATTGCCGAATATCCAATAAGTGATGTCATAGATTGTGATGCAGTTCCTCTTGCGGCAGGTGAGACAATGGATACCAAGTCTGAATGGATGAGAGTTAGAACTGGTAATTATGGCAGTTTCAACGTGAAGTATTCGATACAAGGCGGCAGTGAGATAACTGTAAACTATGTTTATTCAGACCCGACAGGAATAAACGATGTGCAGACATCAACAGATAAAACAGTCGTAGGATACTACACTCTTGGTGGTCAACAACTTGACTGCCAGCAGAAAGGAATAAACATAATTAAGTATTCTGATGGCACAACTGAAAAGAAATTATTAAGATAACAACCTTAATATGTATTTTATTAACTTAATGTTTAACCTTTAAAACTTAATGTGTTATGGTTAAAAAATTACTTTCTTTAGTAACGGTTCTCGTTGCCTTCTGTAGCTTGGCAAATGCCCAGAAGTTGCAGAAATACGAGAAAGCTTTTCCTCACAAGTATAATAATGTGATGATGAAAGCTCCTGCTACTCGTGCAAGCACTGACGGTGTGGTGTTTACTTATGCTTATGGTAGCAGTATAGGATTGATTGGTGGTGGTAAAAACTATGCCTCTCATTATGATTGTGCCATTTTTGTACCTGGCAAATTTGCAGGAAACAAGATTGACATCATTGCTTCTTACATAGTGGATAGAAGTTGCGTTGGCAATGTGAAGTGTTGGATTGCAGACCAGTTGCCGACTACCGTAAACGCAAGCACTTGTGATTATATTACCGACGTCACCGTTACCGGTGACCTGTTTACCACCGGAGAGCCTTTTTTGGCAATGCCTGAGAATTATACAATTCCTGAGGGAGGTTGCTATGTCGGCTATTCGTTTGACGTGACAGATCTTGGGTCTGAATATGGACTGTATCCTGTTGCTTTTGATGGCGGCGACGATATCGAGGGAGGCGCTTTTATGAACATGACAATCGACGGCGAAGACACTGGTTGGGATACCATGTACGGTTTCGGATCAGGCAACTTGTTGACCATGATCCAATTGTCTGGCGACAACTTCTTGAGTAACGCCGTTACATTGAATGACACTGATTTCAAGGTCGTTGCAGCAAAGGACGGTAAGGCAAATGTACGTCTGTCTGTGAAAAACCTTGGTGTAAACGATATCTCTTCGTTGAGCTACACAGTGAAAGATGTTACTACGGGCGAAGTTTCAGAAGAGAATACTGTGACGCTTGATGAACCAGCAATGTTTTATGAGATGGCAGATGTTACATTCCAAGTTGAAGCCGGAAGTGAGACAGGCTCTTTCAACAAGGAAATTACTATAACCAAAGTCAACGGTCAAGCCAATGAAGGTAATGAGAGCGTGCTTTCTGCCACAGGCTCGTTGCTGATTGTATCAAGGAATGTGGCTAAGAAGATAGTAGTTGAGGAATTCACGGGTACCGGTTGTCCGAATTGTCCGCGAGGCTATGCAGGCATGGCTGCTTTGGCTGACACGTATCCCGACGAGTTCATAGGCATATCTCCGCACGTTTCAGTGAATTATGAAGACCCGATGGAGACAGTTGTATACGATGATATGACTGGATATTTCCAGGCTAATAAAATTTCACTTGGTGTTCCAAGCGCATTGTTGAATAGAACGGGTAATATGTATCTGTTTGATCCTTATTACGGTTCAGGATCGGCGTACTTAGGCATACTTGACGGGTTTGAGGCCCTGCGTGGGGCAGCCGAGGCAGAGGTTGCGGTAAGTCCGCAGTGGAACGAAAACCAAACGGAGATTAACGTAAACACAGACGTTACCTTCCTTTATAACCGTGACGATGCACCGTATGCACTGGCTTATGTACTGTTGAGCGACGGTCTGCAAGGCAGTGAGTATTACTGGTGGCAATATAACGGTAGCAGTTATATGTATGGCAACATGGCTACAGGTGAATCTTATCTTGATGCATGGCTGACAAAGGGTGAGGTTGATGAGGTTAATATACCGGGATATGGTTCTTTGCAAGGTGTATATGTAAAGGATATGGTTTATGACCATGTAGCTTTGGCTTCGCAGAACCTTATGCCAACGGAACCGACTTTGAAAGCTCCGATTGTAATGGAAGAAAAGCAGACGGCAACTACGACGTTTGATGTATCTAACGGTATACAAGGCTATTATTTGGGCAATGAACTTATCCAAGACAAGTCTAAACTGAAGGTTGTTGCAATGCTTATCAATACCGAGACGGGCGAGATTGTAAACGCTGATGAAAAGGAAATTGCAGCTTATACGACAGGTATTGAAAATATTACAACTGAAGAAGAGAACGCAACTGAAGTTGCACGCTACTCATTGGACGGCACGCTGCTGGCTGCTCCGACTAAGGGCGTGAACATCGTTAAGATGTCTGACGGAACAACACGCAAGGTGATTGTGAAGTAATTATCACTTTTTAGTTGTTAATACAGATTTTGCAGGGCACGATATCGTGTCCTGCAATTTTTTTGTGGCATGATGATTCTTGGCTGCGTAAATGGCAACCGTTGCTTACATGCGTACGATAATATGGTCGTCTGTCATGCACACGGAAATCAGTTGATTTTCAGGACGGGGCTATTTGCCGATTAGTTGGATAAAGTATGTATTGTAATTCCAACATCTTTGAGGACTTTTTGCTGTTCGTTGTAATACACCTGAACTGCTGATGAACCGTAATAGGCGGCCTTTTGCTTTCTGAAAGACGGCCTATTGTCCTCTAAAAGACCGTTTCTTGAAAGGTAAAAGGCCGCCTTTCGCAAAGCCGTTGATTATCAGACAGTTGGCAGGATGTGAAAAGAGCCGTCCAAACATGTCGTTTGGACGGCTCTTACGCATTGCCTTAACGGCTTTAACTGTCTGTTTTTAATTGCGTTCGGTGTTCTGTTCCGACGGTTGTATAGGTGCATCCCGGCAGGCCTTTTCTGCCCGTCCTCACTCTCTCACCGTCTCACTTTCTCACCTTTTTATGAATTTCTTTCCGTCGCGGATGTATATTCCGGGGCGCAAAGGCTCCTTAACCTCCATGCCTTGCAGGTTGTATATCTTGCCTGTGGGCTTGCGTTCAACTGTGATGTCGCTGATACCTGTTGATATGTCGGTGTAGAGGCTTATCTTCAGGGCGCATTGTTTACCCTTTATTGTGAACGTCATGCTTCCTTCGGCAGGTGTCGCCAGCTCTATGTCATGAGTTCTGTAAACGGCCTGGTCGTTGTCCTTCGCCGGGAAAACATAGTCTGTCTCGCCGTATTCCAGTCCGTTAAGCTCTGCAATGTAGCTGTCTTTGTCTGCATATTTGTTGTATCCGTAGAAGCTGACTTTGGTCACTTTCTTGCCTTCGGGAATGTTTATCGTAAATTGTTCGGCCGAGTATTTTACAAGGTCTGTTCCGCTTTCTTTGCCGTATGCCTTGCCGGCCTCGTTGCTTACGCTGAACCCGTTGTTGAAGTTCCATGTATATCCGTCTGCTGAAGACGTGGTGTATGTGGTGTTGTCCAATACATATACTACGCTCTGTGACGGTTCGTCGCCGCCGCCTTCGCCATCATACTCTTCGTTACCGCTGAGCATTGTGCCGCCTTCGTTGCCTCCGTCCATGATGTCTTGTACAAGGCTGTTCATGTACTTTTCAAGGTTGGAGTATCCGTCTGCGCCTATCGTGGCGCCGTCTGCGGCATTGTTCTTGTCAAGTCCGTTGGCGTCTTCCCATTCATCTGGCATTCCGTCCTGGTCGGTATCAGTCGGTGCGGGCTCGCTTTCGAGTTCGGGCCATGCGCTCCAGTCGTCGCCCGCATCGGTGAATGCCTGCTTCAGGTCGTCCTGCGAGTCGATAATTCCGGGAATGTTGCTCTTGGTACCTGTGCAGGTAGCCTGTCCGTTGCGGGTGTCATTTACTATCAGCTCGTCCACCCAGTCACGGCGTAGTGAGGCTCCGGCGTATTCGAGTACCCGCTCATAGGCGTCTTCGGCTGAGTGTGTAGTAACGTTGGTAAACGTAATCGGGGCGTCAAGGCGCATTTCTTCTTTCGCCTCGTCCGTAAGCATGTTGTCAAGTTTGCTGTTATTGTCAAACTGGTTGTATATTCCGTATGTCCAGTTGTCTTGCGTTACGTTGGGTTGTGCAGGGTTTACGTTGCCGTTGACGTAGAACGTTCCCCATTTGTGCCATGTCGGCTGCCATTCGTTCCAACTGCCGTCGTCTTCTGTGCAATAGTCGGTTGTTCGTATTCCGATTTTCGCTATGCGCTGTTGTTTTGTCGTCCCGTCGGTTGCCGGACCCGGCTTGTAGTAGTTGTTTACGATGTTGACGTTCATCGCTTCGCCTCCGTAACAGCCCTCGCCGTGCCAGTTGTAGATAACGTTGTTGCGCATGTCCATGCGCTCATCGGTCTGTGTACTTGGTCTCGGGCCAAGGCGCGGAGTGCGTGAGTCGTGATGGGCTATCAGGTTGTGATGGTACGAAGCGCCTGAACCGCCCCAGTTGCCGCCGTATCCGTGACGGCCTTTTGAGTGTCCTGCCTCGCGCAGGCTTTGCGATGCTATACACCATTGCACTGTTAAGTTCTTGCTTCCATAGACTGAAAGGCATTCGTCTATGCTCCAGCTTACGGAGCAGTGGTCGATGATAATGTTCTCAAGATCCATGCCACCAAGACCGTCACCTTCATGGTTGGCCACTTCCTTGTTGCCCAAGCGGAAGCGGATGAAGCGTATGATGACGTTGTCTGTCGAGATTACAAACGGATAGTCGGCTATGCAAATGCCGTCGCCCGGCGCCGTCTGTCCGGCTATTGTCACGTTCTCATGTCTCAGTCTTAGCTCTGATTTAAGGTGTATAGTGCCCGAAACGTCGAAAACTATTGTACGGGTGCCCTCTTGGTTACATGCCCAGCGCAAGGATCCTTGCGTTCCCGTGTCCTCAAGCGTGGTGACATGATACACCGTACCGCCACGTCCGCCCGTGGTGTACCGGCCGAAACCTTCCGCTCCGGGGAAGGCCGGAGTCTGTGCTTGAATACTGCCGGCGACGAATAACGTCATCACTGTCAGCAGCGATTGTAAAATTCTCTTTAGCATACTCTTGATTCTTTTAAGTTGTTAGGTAAGTTTATTCCGGCCGTGTGGGCGTGGAGGGTGTCCATGCCGGCACGGCCGGATTATGTAAACGGTTATTTGTTAATGATTTTCTTGGTCGTCTTGCTGCCGTCGGCCATGGTCTTCACCTCTATCACTACGCCGCGGGTGGTGCTGCTTACACGTGCTCCGTCAATGCTGTAGTATTCGGTCTTTACGGCTTCGCCGGTTTCCGTGCCGTCAATTTCGTTTATTCCGGTCGATATTTCGGCAACGGTTGCTTCGCCGAGTCCGCCCATCTGGTTGGCAGCGCGTACCGAGTAAGTGACTGATGCGTCGTCAACGGTATATTCGGGAGTGGTCGTGAAGTCAACCACTTTACCGTCCTTGCATACTGCCCAGCAGAGAACGTACTGGTTGTCGTCCCATGTCAGCTGTGTGCCTTCTATGTAAACGTTGGTCGGCGCGGACGCTTGTTCGGTCATTGCGGTCGGATCCCAGTCGTCGCCTTCGCCCATTACCTTGGCCACGGTGTAGAAAGCGGCCTCTTCTTCGGTAAGCTCCGGATTGTTTTCATGTCCGTCGCCGAAAGTCTTTTTGCGGTCGTTGAGGCTGATTACGGTGCCTGACGCTGTTGTCGAGTTGTACTCGGCGAAGCGTGCCGGGTATCCGTCGCCCATCTCGCTCCATCCTTCCGCAGTGGGCTGAGCCTCCATCCTGGTGTTGATGTAGAGTGCTATCGGAGTACCGTCGCCCCAAGGACGACCGAGCGAATAGTTGCCGTCAACGTCAGAGTTTTCGCCCTTGATGGTGCAGTCCATGAAGATGTAGCCGTACTTTTTCGGTGTGCTGGGCACTGCGAGAAAACCTCCGGCCTCGCACATCACGAGCGTTACGCCGTTGAAGTAAGCGTCTCCGCCGCCGCAGAGGAAGTCAGTGCGTCCGCGTTGTTCGCCTCCCTCGAAGTAATAACGCCCGCTGTTGTTCCTTGAGTTGTACGTATCCTGGTATCCGTAGAGGCGAACGTTCTTAAACACGTTCTTGTCTCCGCCGTCCTCCAGAGCCGCGCCGCGACCCGTGTTGTCCTGAAGCCCGTTCTTGATGGTCACGTCTTGCAGGTACATATTGGTAGCCTGGCTTTCAAATCTGAATGTCTCGCACTTGCCGAGGCCCTCAATCGGGTTGGTAGTTCCAGGCTCTGTGTATGGAACCGTGTTCACGAAAGAGGTGTTGTCCATGCCTTCGCCGATGATTGACACGTTTGGCGTGTTCACTATCGTTGCCGGATGGGGATAGTTTGTGCCTTCAACTTTTGATGTTTCAGAGGCGGGAATGACGTAGTCTCCCTGTTTAACGAAGATGTAGAAACGCTTTGATTCGTCCTCGCGCGCGGCTGCCGCAGCCAGCGCTTCGGTTATAGTGCCGTCGTCAGGCACGATGAAGTCAAACTCGGCCTTGGTAACCGTAGGTCGTGTCATTGTGGTGAAGTTGACTGTTATCTCGTCGGTGATGAAGTTGTCGGTAAGGTCGCTGACGTTGTTTGCCGGCAATGTGAATGTGTATGGGGTGGCGTAGTCAAGGCCTTTGTACTCGAACGTTACAGTCTGTCCTGACACCGTGGGCTGCAGTTCCTGCGTGCCGAGCGTTGCTACGGTGCCTTCAACCATCTTAACCCTTTCATCGAAGTTTAGCACAATGCGGCCGTTGGCCGACGCGTTGGTGGCTCCTTCCGCCGGGACTGTGCTCTCCAGCTTGGGTGCCATGCCGTCATTGATTATCTCGGGCGTGCCCGTTATGTATATGTCGGCTATCGAAATGCCGTCGTTGTCAGATGTTGTGCCGGTGGGGTCGGCCGTCTTGTCGCCCTTCCAACGTATGTAGACGGTGGCCTGGTTGTTTGCTTCGGCCGGCAGGTCGAACGTGTTTTCAACGTATTGTTTCGCCGTTGTCAGTTCGTATGTTCCTATTTTGTTCCATGTCTGGCCGTCAAGCGACCACTCAACGTCCTGCCTTGACAGTGTGTTGTAGTTGAACATCATCGCCGCATGCACCTTGATGTCCTTGAATGCGGCAGCGTTCACCTGTGTCTGCCAGTAGAACGTGCCGAGTCCGTCAGTCTGCCAGTTTCTTGCCGCGCCGCGTCCTTCGTCGCCGCCGGAGACTACGCTGCGGTCAAGCCATCCCCGGCTTTCGCCCGCTTCGTTACGCATTACAAGCGCGTCGGCGTCGTTTTCGTCAGCGTAGAAGTCGGCTTTACGGCCGTTATTGCCCGTGAGATAGAAGCCCAGCCAGCAATGACGTCCTTCGATGCGGCGAATGCAGCCGTGACGTTCCTGTCCTGGTCCATCGTAACCTTTATTTCGGGCGTTGTCTCGCCTGTACTCCAGTTGGAGAAGTCGAGAATGTAGTTGCCCGTAGCGGTAAGAGTAACTTCCGTTCCCTCTTCGTACATGTTCTTTCCGTCAACCACCGTAGGTGTCGGGGTGGGCGAAATCATGTAGTCGCGGCCGCCGCCAGTGGCGCCGTAGCTAAGGGCGTAGGTGTTAATGCGCTCGTAGTTGGCCGTTACGGTCACGTCGCCGGTGATGGTGTAAGCCAGCTCAGCCTCTTCGGATGTAGTGCCGTCAGACACGCTCCAGCCCGTAAACCTGTAGCCGAAGTTGCGCGTCTGGGTGAACGTAAGGGCTGTATTTTCGTCAAACACGTTGCCTACTGGCACAACGTTTACCGTGCCCGCGCCTTCGGGACTGACCTGTACGGTCAGGTTGCACTGCTTTACGTCAAGTATCGTGCCGCTTATCGTTCCCTCGATTACTACGTTGGCGAAGCCGAGGTCTTTATTGGCACCGAGGCTATAGATGTTGACGCGCAGTCCGCAGGCACCCGTCGACGCTGCCGCTCCGGTAACGTTGAAGCTGAACGGAGTGCTGTATTGTCCGCCGAAAGTCTCGTTCGGGTCGCTGCCGTTCTCGCGCGACGGGCTTTCACCTGTCGCCAGACTTACGGTAGAACCGTCGGAGTTGACCCATGAAATGTCAAGCTTGCCGCCACCAGTTCCGAACTTTGAGCTTACGAACGACACTTTTGTAGGAGTGAAACTGAGTCCGGTTTTCGGCACAATCATGAATTCAACGGCGTTGTTGTCCGTCGGGCCGCTGTCTTGTTCGCCCGGCTGGAACGTTGTCTGTACGGGTTCGCCATCGCCGTTGGCGGCTTTTGCCCTGTAATAACTCAGGTTAGAGCCAACCTGTACATAGTTGTTGTTGAAATACGTACTGCTTTCCTCGGGCGTGAAGGAGGCCGTCTGGCCAGCCGTGCCCTCGTCGAACGGCCATGTAGCCGTGACACTCTCGTTAACCGTCTGCGCGCATACTGGCAGGGGACAGTTTGCCCATCCCAATAGCAAAATCAGCGCATAGCCGATTGCCTTTAAATTTTTCTTGTACATAGTTTGTTTAATTGAATAGGTAATTATATAACTGTGGTAAGTAAAGTATTCATCTGTAGCCATCGTGGCACGCTGCCGCGGTCATGCAACCGTAGCCTGGTATTAGTCTGTATGGTAGTTCGTGTCGGCTTTGTTCCTGCAGTCCTGGCGGATATGAAATGTGCTTTCGATATTAGGTATGCAGTTTGTTTGCCACAAAGGTAAGAATAAATATACACACGAGGCGTAATTTTATTAAAATTTTTAATGTTTTTTTATTCGGTCGGTTTAACCTCTTAGTCCGGGGCGGTTTGTCAGTAAATTGCCGCTTTGATATTGTTTGCCGGGAGCATGGGAACCAGTCGGTTTGCAAGAGGCGGCCTTTTGTCTTCCAAAAAGCCGTCAATCGCACGCTGAAAGGCCGCCTTTTGTCTTGCGAAAGGCGGCCTTTCGCAAAGCCGTTGGCTGTCAGCGCATTACAAGCTTGGTGCCAATGGGACTGCTTCATGCCGCCAAACGTTGTTCTTGCGTTTGCATTTCTCGACATATTTTGTTATTTTTGCGCATGGAATAAAATGATAGGTATATGGACATTGTTGACGTATTGATAATGCTGATACCTGCGGGTATGGTCGCGTTTGTGCTCTTCGAGGTGGGCTGCTGCATGTTCGGCGAGGCCCGCAAGCCACAGGATGGGGCAGGAGAGGGCATGCCCTACCGTGCCGTTGTCGTGAGGCGCAGGCTCAGGCGCATGCTTTTCGTGGCCGCCGCGGTTACTTTCGTGGGCGGCGTTGTGTCCGCGCTGCTGTCGGCCGACGTGGCTTACTTCTGCTCGTTGGTACTGCCGATGTTTGTGGTGGGCGTAGCGGGCGCTGTGACAGGGCGCAAGGTGATGGGCGACAGGATTGTGCTGCCCCTTGCGCTGTGCTGTGTCACGGTGGTTGTAGTAGTGTCGTTGTTGCCGATTTTCATCAATTCCACGCAAGACCTTGACGTTACCGTGGCCGACGGACGGCTTAATATAAGCGGCAGCTATGGCGAGACAATACCTTTGGACAGCATATCAACGGTAATGCTTGTCGACAAAATGCCGTATATCGAGCGGCGCACCAACGGCTATTCGTTTAACGGCGTAGCCCTCGGACGATTCGAGACGGCCGACGGACGCAGCCTGACGCTCCATTCATACTCTGGCGACGGACCGTTCGTAAGGGTTGTCACACGCGGCGGGCGGCACGTCTACCTCAACTCGCGCGACGCCGGACTGACGCGCAAGGCATACGCCTTAATCCGCTCGGGGTTGTGATGTGCCGCAGTGGCGGTGACATGCAAGACGCCTTCTTTTCGCTTTTGTTTTTTCCGTTTTTCGATAATATTGCTTATTTTTGCGTACTGAATAACCAAGAATACTACCCCGATGGACGGTTTTGATGTATTTATTCTCGACTTTCTCAGGCATACCGCAGGCGTGTCGGAGAGCATGCTGACGTGGCTGTATCCGCTTACCGCGGCTTTTGCCGTGGCACTGTTCTCCTACGTTTGTACGGCCGTGTTCCGCTTTATTGTAATGCCGGCGGTTCAGAAACTTACCGAACGTACAAAGGCCAAGTGGGACGACTATATCTTCAACCACCGTGTGATGAAGGCCTTCAGGCGTATCATACCGCCCGTAATCTGGTATGTCGCGCTGCCGCTTGTGCTCACCCATTCGCCCGGACTGCTGTCGTTCCTGCTCAAGGTATGCAATATATACCTTGTGGTGGTGTCACTGCTTTTCGTCAGCGCCTTCCTCCATTCGCTCTACGAAATATCCGAGGAGCACAAAAAGCTGCGCAACCGTCCTCTCAAGGGCGTGTTCCAGATGTTCGACCTGCTGGCGTTCGTCGTCGGTCTTATACTTATCATAAGCATTATCATCGACAAAAGCGCGATAAGCGTGCTGGCCGGCCTGGGCGCTTCGGCAGCCATCCTCATGCTGATTTTCAAGGATACAATCCTTGGTCTCGTGGCCGGCGTCCAGCTTACGGCCAACGACATGCTGCGCCCCGGCGACTGGATAACAATGCAGAAATATGGAGCTAACGGCTATGTGCGCGAGGTGTCGCTCACAACCGTAAAGGTGCAGAACTTCGACAAGACGATAACCACCATTCCGCCTTACCTCCTCGTGAGCGACAGTTTCCAGAACTGGCGCGGCATGTGGGCGGCCGGCGGCCGGCGCATGAAGCTGTCGGTCAACATCGACGCAAATACCGTGCGCTTCTGTTCGGCCGATGACATCGCGCGTTTCGTCGAGAAAGGCTATGTGTCAGCGAGCCAGTATGCCGACGCAGGGTTCCCCGTCAGCAACACGCAGGTGTACAGGGACTTTATGATAGGCTATATGCGTAGCCATCCCGACGTGAACAAAGACCTCATGATAATGGTGCGCATGCTCCAGCCTACGCCCGAGGGGCTGCCCGTGGAGCTTTACTGTTTCTGCTCGTTTACCGAGTGGGCTCCGTTTGAGATGTTCCAAAGCTCGATGCTCGATTACGCAGTCGTAATGGCGCGCGAGTTCGGCCTGAGCATATTCCAGCGCCCGGCCGGTACGGACCTGAAGGGATGATGCTGCCGCGGGAATATGTATTCCAGGGCGGTTGCGCGGGTTGCGGCAGGTTGGTATCCGTGCCGTGCGATTATAGTTTTTTTACGAATGCGTCTCTAAACGTTTTTTAATCTGAAATAATCGGCAGAATATAACCGGATTCCGTAATCTTTGCGTATATTTGTTGACACGAATATAAGATGCGGTTCGGCAATGTCATGTCAAAAAACATTGTCTTTTCTTGCCGTTGCGCTCACCTTTCGCTATATTTGTGGATGCAAACCCAAAATACGGAATACTATGAAATATAAGTTATTAGTGCTCGATGTCGACGGTACGCTGCTTAACAGCGCTGAGCAAATTACCAAGCGTACGCTGTCCGCCCTGGTTAAAGTGCAGCACATGGGAGTGCGCATCGTCCTTGCCTCCGGGAGACCTACGTCGGGTCTGCTGCCGTTGGCAAAGATGCTTGAGCTGGACAACTTCGGCGGTTATATAATGTCGTACAACGGAAGCAAGATAGTCAAGGCCGACAGCGGCGAGGTGATGTTCGAGCGTCGCATAAACCCTGAGCAGATACCATATCTGGAACGTAAGGCGCGGAAAAACGGTTTTTCGATATTCACTTACAACGGCGGTACGTTGCTTACGGACAACGCTGACAATGCGCACGTTCGCCGTGAGGCACAGTTGAACAACCTTAAAATAGTGGAGGAGGAAGAGTTCTCCATAGCAATAGATTTCCGCCCGTGCAAGTGTGTGCTGGTAAGCGACGACCAAGAGGCGTTGCTTGGATTGGAAAAGCATTGGAAGCGGAGGCTTGCTGGTGTGCTTGACGTATTCCCGTCAGAACCGTATTTCCTTGAAGTGGTACCTTTCGGCGTAGACAAGGCCAATACTTTGGGTGTGCTTATGGGAATGTTGGGCGTTGGGCATGACGAGGTGATAGCCATAGGCGACGGCGTAGCTGACGTTACCATGCTTCAGCTTGCCGGTGTAGGTGTCGCTATGGGACACGCGCAAGACTCGGTTAAGATATGCGCCGATTACGTTACTGCATCAAATGATGAGGACGGTGTGGCGCAGGCGGTAGAAAAGCTCATTCTTTCCGAGGTGCATGCCTCTGAAATACCGCTTGATATGTTGAACTCGCAGACGCGCCATGCCTTGATGGGCAATCTCGGCATACAGTACACTTACGCCTCGCAAGACCGAATAGAGGCCACCATGCCCGTTGACGAACGCACGCGCCAGCCTTTCGGCATTCTGCATGGCGGGGCAACGCTGGCCCTGGCCGAAACCGTAGCCGGGCTTGGCTCGATGATTTCTTGCCAGCCGGATGAAATTGTTGTGGGCATGCAGGTGAGCGGCAATCATGTATCGTCGGCGCATGAAGGGGACACTGTGCGGGCCGTGGGCACAATAATACACCGTGGCCGTTCGTCGCATGTCTGGAATGTTGACGTGTTCACTTCAACCAACAAACTCGTGTCGAGCATACGTGTGGTGAACAGTATTTTAAAGAAAAAATAAACTGTTGGAGGTCTCCGGAGGAAGAAAGAATAAGGCATAATCAGTATCGTAGTTGCTCTATTTAATGTCCAACGTGCGGTGCTGATATGCCTCTTTGTATTTTTAAAACCATACTTTTTTGTCTGTTTCGTGGATTTTTCGTAAGTTTGCACATCATAAAACGTGGAATAATCAAAAACGTAAACATTGATGGGAAAAATCATACTTACCGGCGACCGTCCTACGGGCCGCCTTCATCTCGGACATTATGTAGGTTCGCTTCGCCGTCGCGTTGAGCTTCAAGACGAGGGCGATTTCGACCGCATGTTCGTCTTTATTGCCGATGTGCAAGCCCTGACAGACAATGCCGACAATCCGGAGAAAGTGCGCCAGAACATCATTGAGGTGGCTCTTGACTACCTTTCGGCAGGTCTTGATCCGCAGAAAGTCACGCTTTTCGTGCAGTCAATGATACCTGAACTGGCCGAACTCACCGTGTATTACATGAACCTGGTGACCGTATCGCGCCTGCAGCGCAATCCGACGGTAAAGACCGAAATACAGATGCGCAATTTCGAGGCAAGCATTCCCGTGGGTTTCTTCACTTATCCAATAAGCCAAGCTGCCGACATAACAGCATTTAAGGCTACTACCGTGCCGGCAGGAGAAGACCAGGAGCCAATGCTCGAACAGACGCGCGAAATCGTGAAACGCTTTAACTACATATACGGCGACGTGTTGGTGGAGCCGAAAATCATGCTGCCAACCAACTCGGTGTGCTGCCGTCTGCCGGGTACTGACGGCAAGGCGAAGATGAGCAAGAGCCTCGGCAACTGTATCTACCTGTCAGACTCGTCGAAGGAAATGCAGCAGAAGGTCAAGAGCATGTACACTGACCCCGGTCACTTGCGCGTAGAGGATCCGGGAAAGGTTGAGGGTAACACTGTGTTTACCTATCTCGACGCATTCAGTACGCCTGACGATTTTGCCGAGTTCTGGCCCGAGTACAAGACCCTTGACGAGCTGAAAGATCATTACCGCCGTGGAGGACTGGGCGATATGAAATGCAAGAAGTTCCTTATCAAGGTGCTTGATAAGCGTCTTGAACCTATGCGTCAGCGCCGCCACGAGTTCGAGCAGGACATCCCTGAGGTGTATAATATCTTGAAGAAAGGATCGGAGGCTGCCCGTGAGGTTGCGGCGCAGACTTTGCATGATGTGCGTGACGCCATGAAGATAAATTATTTTGACGATATGGAACTTATACGCCAGCAGGCCGAAAAGTACAGTAATAAATGAAATATACCTTATTATAATATATAAATACAATGGACAACAACAATAACAAACAAGGGCAGTTTCAGATTGAATTGCCGCAGGAAGTAGCTCAGGGCGAGTATGCCAACTTTGCAATTATAACCCATTCAAGTTCGGATTTTATACTCGACTTCGCCCGTATACTCCCGGGTGTGCCAAAGGCAATGGTAAAGTCGCGGGTGATTCTTGCTCCAGAACACGCCAAGCGCTTGCTTATGGCACTGAAGGATAATATAGTAAGATACGAGAATGCGTTTGGACAAATCAAACTGCCACAGCAGGAAAAGGGAACGATAGCGCCTTTCAACATAAATAAGGGCGAAGCTTAATAGCTGGAGACTTGCCCCGGACGGACATTTGTTAAAGCAGTTTAGTCTTCCGTTCGGGGTAAGTCAAGCGCTTAGTCTGGTGCGTGTTTGCTGCCGGATATATCTTTACGCTGACATGTAGTTGTAATACCTTTGTATAACTCATGCAGCCTTAGTATGTTTCAAAGCGTGTTGAAATAGTTGTATTTAAGTTAATTTATTTTAATAAAGCCTATATTGTTTAAATATTATAAGGGTATAGGCTTTTTGAATTCTTTATAATTAGGTAATTTGAATATTTATTTGTACCTTTGCAGCCCAAATACGGCCTGTGTCCTGGCCGTCTTGGATTCAAGAAAATAATAAAAACAATATATAACTAAAAAAAATAACAACAATGCCTACAATTCAACAATTGGTAAGAAAAGGTAGAAAGGCGCTTGTTGACAAGAGCAAATCGCCGGCTTTGGATTCATGTCCTCAGCGTCGTGGCGTATGTGTTCGTGTCTACACAACAACCCCGAAGAAACCTAATTCGGCAATGCGTAAAGTTGCCCGTGTTCGTCTGACAAACCAGAAGGAAGTCAACTCCTACATTCCTGGAGAGGGCCACAACCTTCAGGAGCACTCTATTGTACTCGTACGTGGCGGTCGTGTAAAGGACCTTCCCGGTGTGCGTTATCACATTGTTCGTGGTACACTTGATACCGCAGGTGTTGCTAACCGTACACAGCGCCGTTCAAAGTATGGTGCAAAGCGTCCTAAGGCAAAGAAATAATATTAGCCTGAAAGTATAAATTAAGGACACAATAGACATTTTTATCATCGTTTTGCTGGAGATTTGTTATAAAGGTTGAGTAAGCGTTTCCGGAGGGAAAGCTGAAGAACGAGAACAGCCCCATGCAGAATTAATTTCAAAAAGAGAAATGAGAAAAGCAAAACCAAAGAAGCGTGTGATCCTTCCGGATCCCGTTTACAACGACCAGAAGGTCTCGAAGTTCGTTAATCATCTGATGTATGACGGAAAGAAGAATACATCTTATGAAATCTTCTACAAAGCATTGGATACCGTAAAGGAGAAGATGGCTAACGAGGAAAAGTCAGCTCTTGAGATATGGAAGACTGCCCTTGACAATATCACTCCACAGGTAGAGGTTAAGAGCCGCCGTATTGGTGGTGCTACCTTCCAGGTTCCTACAGAAATCCGTCCTGACCGTAAGGAGAGCATCTCAATGAAGAACATGATAAACTTCGCACGCAAACGTGGTGGCAAGACCATGGCGGACAAGCTGGCTGCCGAAATCATGGATGCTTATAACAATCAGGGTGGCGCGTTCAAGCGCAAGGAGGATATGCACCGCATGGCTGAGGCTAACCGTGCATTTGCTCACTTCAGGTTTTAACAACATAGTTAGGTAAAAAGAAACATGGCAAAGCAAGATTTACATTTGACTCGCAATATCGGTATCATGGCCCACATTGATGCCGGTAAGACGACAACTTCTGAGCGTATCCTGTTCTATACGGGTAAGACTCACAAGATTGGCGAGGTGCATGACGGTGCCGCTACAATGGACTGGATGGCACAGGAGCAGGAGCGTGGTATTACCATTACCTCTGCTGCCACCACATGCTATTGGCACTATGACAACAAGCAATTCAAGATTAACTTGATTGATACTCCGGGACACGTTGACTTTACCGCCGAAGTAGAGCGCTCTTTGCGTGTGCTTGACGGTGCGGTTGCTACCTACTGTGCCGTAGGTGGTGTTCAGCCTCAGTCGGAGACTGTATGGCGCCAGGCAGACAAGTATAACGTTCCACGTCTTGGCTACGTCAATAAGATGGACCGCTCAGGTGCAGACTATTTTGACGTTCTCCGCCAGATGAAGGATGTTCTCGGCGCTAACCCTGTGTCTTTGGTTGTGCCTATTGGTAGTGAAGAGACCTTTAAGGGACTTGTAGACCTCATCAAAATGAAGGCTATCTATTGGCATGATGAGACTATGGGCGCTGAGTATGAGATAGACGATATTCCTGAAGATCTTAAGGACGAGGCTGAAGAGTGGCGTGGAAAGCTTCTCGAAAGTGCGGCTGAGTACGATGAGGCCCTGATGGAGAAATATTTTGAAGACCCCAACTCTATTACAGAGGAGGAAATAATCGCAGCTATCCGTAAAGGAACACTGTCAATGCAGTGCACCCCAATGCTTTGCGGTTCGTCATTCAAGAATAAGGGTGTGCAGACCTTGCTTGACTATGTATGCGCATTCTTGCCTTCGCCTCTCGATACTCCTAACATCGTTGGAACCAATCCTGTTACAGGTGAGGAGGAGGATCGCAAGCCGTCAGAGACAGAACCTACTTCTGCTCTTGCGTTCAAGATTGCAACTGACCCGTATGTAGGCCGTTTGGTGTTCTTCCGCGTTTATTCAGGTAAGGTTGAGGCTGGTTCTTATCTTTACAATACACGTTCAGGTAAGAAAGAGCGCGTAAGCCGTCTGTTCCAGATGAACTCAAATAAGCAGGTTCCTATGGAAGTTATCGATGCAGGTGATATCGGTGCCGGCGTAGGTTTCAAGGATATACGTACTGGCGATACTCTTTGTGATGAGGCTCATCCTATTGTGCTCGAGTCAATCACATTCCCGGATCCGGTTATCGGTATTGCAGTTGAGCCGAAGAGCCAGGCTGACGTTGATAAGCTTGGTATCGGTCTTGCTAAGCTTGCAGAGGAAGACCCAACCTTCACTGTACATACAGACGAACAGAGTGGCCAGACCGTTATCTCTGGTATGGGTGAGCTTCACCTCGACATTATTCTCGACCGTCTGAAGAGAGAGTTCAAGGTTGAGTGTAACCAAGGTAAGCCTCAGGTTAACTATAAGGAGGCTATCACCAAGACTGTCAACCTGCGTGAGGTTTACAAGAAGCAGAGCGGTGGTCGTGGTAAGTTTGCTGACATTATTGTAAACGTTGGCCCGATTGACGAGGATTACAAAGAGGGCGGATTGCAGTTCATCAACGAGGTTAAGGGTGGTAACATCCCCAAGGAGTTTATCCCCTCTGTCCAGAAAGGTTTTGAGTCTGCAATGAAGAGTGGCGTGCTTGGCGGATATCCTATGGACAGCCTCAAGGTTACGTTGCTTGACGGTTCTTTCCACCCGGTAGACTCTGACCAGTTGTCATTCGAGATCGCAGCTATCAATGCTTACAAGAACGCGTGCGTTAAGGCAGGTCCGGTGTTGATGGAGCCTATCATGAAGCTCGAGGTCGTTACTCCGGAGGAGAACATGGGTGATGTAATCGGTGACCTGAACAAGCGTCGTGGTCAAGTAGAAGGTATGGACGAGACCCGTAGTGGTGCACGTATAATCAAGGCAATGGTTCCATTGGCTGAGATGTTCGGATACGTAACGGCACTTCGTACCATTACTTCCGGCCGTGCAACGAGCTCTATGGAGTATGATCACCACGCGCCTGTATCAAGCACAATCGCTAAGGCTGTGCTCGAGGAAATCAAGGGCCGTGTAGATTTGGTATAATCAAATAAACAGGAGAACGAGGCGTCACGTTAGCGAATGACTCTTAACGGGCGTACCTCTTCTCTTGTAATTAATTTAAAATAATAAATTAAAAAACATGAGTCAGAAAATCAGAATCAAGCTGAAGTCTTACGACCACAAATTGGTAGACAAGTCAGCAGAAAAGATCGTGAAGGCGGTAAAGGCAACGGGAGCTATTGTAAGTGGTCCTATTCCACTGCCGACACACAAGAGAATTTACACCGTAAACCGTAGTACTTTCGTAAACAAGAAATCGCGTGAGCAATTCCAATTGAGCGACTACAAGCGCCTTATAGACATTTACAGCTCTACGGCTAAAACAGTAGATGCACTCATGAAACTTGAGTTGCCGAGCGGTGTTGAGGTTGAAATCAAAGTATAGTATAATTTTTAATATTAATTGAAATGCCAGGATTAATTGGAAGAAAAATCGGAATGACATCCGTTTTCAGTGCCGACGGCAAGAATGTGCCGTGCACTGTTATCGAAGCTGGTCCTTGTGTTGTTACCCAGGTCAAGACCGTTGAGAAGGACGGTTACAAGGCTGTTCAATTAGGCTTTGGTGAAGCAAAGGAAAAGAACACCACAAAGCCTATGATGGGCGTATTCAAGAAGGCTGGAACAACACCGAAGAGACACTTGGCCGAGTTCAAATTTGATGAAGAGTACAACCTTGGTGACGTAATCACCGTTGATATCTTCAACGATTCTACCTTCGTAGACGTTGTAGGTACGTCAAAGGGTAAGGGCTTCCAAGGTGTAATGAAGCGTCATGGCTTCGGCGGTGTAGGCCAAAGCACTCACGGTCAGGACGACCGTGCGCGTAAGCCGGGTTCAATCGGTGCATGTTCTTATCCTGCAAAGGTATTCAAGGGAATGCGCATGGCAGGCCAAATGGGAGGCGATAGGGTAACAACTCAGAACCTCAGAGTGTTAAAAGTAATACCGGAGCATAACCTCATCCTTGTGAAAGGTAGTGTTGCTGGTTGCAAAGGTTCAACCGTTTTAATTGAGAAATAATGGAAATTAACGTATTAAATATCAAAGGTGAAAACACCGGAAGAAAGGTTACGTTAAACGAATCTGTCTTCGGAATTGAACCCAACGACCACGTTCTTTATCTTGACGTTAAGCGTTACATGGCAAGCTTGCGCCAGGGTACGGCTAAGGCTAAGGAAAGAAGTGAGCATGCAGGTTCTACACGTAAGCTTGGTCGTCAGAAGGGTGGCGGTGGTGCACGTCGTGGTGACATCAATTCTCCGTTGCTTAAGGGTGGTGGCCGTGTGTTCGGTCCGACGCCCCGCGACTATAGCATTAAGCTGAACCATAAAGTAACCGTTCTTGCACGTAAGAGCGCTTTGTCTTATAAGGCTAAGGAAGATGCCATTGTTGTAGTAGAAGATTTCAATTTGGACGCTCCGAAGACAAAAGATTTTGTAAATATTACTAAAAATCTTAAAGTTGACGGTAAGAAACTGCTTTTCGTTTTGCCGGAATCAAATAAAAACGTATATTTGTCGGCTCGAAATTTGCAGCGTGCAGAAGTTATGATGGCGTCATCACTCAATACCTATAAGGTTTTGGATGCTGATGTTCTTGTCATGACTGAAAACTCGCTGAAGATAATCGATGAAATCTTGAACAAGTAAAAGGAGAAAGGTAAATATGGCATTTATAATAAAACCGTTGGTCACTGAGAAGATGACCAAGATTACAGACAAGCGACCAAACCGTTACGGCTTCGTTGTTCGTCCTGAGGCTAACAAACTCCAAATAAAGAAAGAAGTCGAGGATTTGTATAACGTTACGGTTGAAGACGTTAATACGATGCGCTATGCAGGTAAGCGCTCGAGCCGCTATACCAAGGCCGGACTGATCAGGGGCCAGAAGAACGCATTTAAGAAGGCAATCGTTACTCTTAAGGAGGGCGATACAATTGATTTTTACAGCAATATTTGAAAATAAAAAATGGCAGTACGTAAATTTAAACCGGTAACCCCGGGTCAAAGACACAAGATTATTGGTACGTTCGAGGAGATTACTGCATCCGTACCAGAGAAGTCTCTCGTTTACGGTAAACGTTCTACCGGCGGTCGAAACAATACTGGAAAAATGACAATGCGCTACATCGGTGGCGGTCATAAGAGAAAGTATCGTTTAATCGACTTTAAACGTGAGAAAGATGGTGTTCCTGCTGTAGTGAAGACAATAGAATACGATCCGAACCGCTCGGCACGTATTGCTTTGTTGTATTATGCAGATGGTGAAAAACGTTACATTATTGCTCCTAACGGACTGCAGGTAGGTGCAACCCTGATGTCTGGAAAGGACGCGGCGCCAGAGATTGGTAATGCGCTTCCTTTGGCAAACATTCCCGTTGGTACAGTGATTCACAATATAGAATTACGTCCGGGGCAGGGTGCGTTGCTCGTTCGTTCGGCTGGTAATTTTGCTCAGTTGACTTCTCGTGAAGGCAGTTATTGCGTTGTTAAGCTCCCTTCTGGTGAAACACGCCAGATATTGAGCGCTTGTAAAGCTACTATAGGTAGTGTTGGTAACTCGGATCATGCTCTTGAACAGTCTGGTAAGGCCGGACGTTCTCGTTGGCTTGGCCGTCGTCCTCACAACCGTGGTGTTGTCATGAACCCGCATGATCACCCGATGGGTGGTGGTGAAGGACGTCAGTCCGGAGGACATCCCCGTTCACGTAAGGGCTTGTATGCTAAAGGTCTTAAGACGAGGGCACCGAAGAAGCTTTCTAACAAGTATATCATTGAAAGAGCTAATAAAAAATAAGTTAACAAGAGTAAATTATGAGTCGTTCATTAAAAAAAGGTCCATATATCAACGTGTCGCTTGAAAAGAAGATTCTCGCGATGAACGAGAGTGGCAAGAAGAGTGTCGTTAAGACATGGGCCAGAGCATCAGTGATTTCTCCTGATTTCGTAGGTCACACTGTTGCAGTTCATAACGGAAACAAATTTATCCCTGTTTACATTACCGAGAACATGGTTGGCCACAAGCTTGGTGAGTTTTCATTGACTCGCCGCTTCGGAGGACACGCAGGTAATAAGAAGTAAACAGGCAAACCATTGAAAATAAAAAGATAATATAATGGGAGCAAGAAAAAAGATAGCGGCTGAAAAAATGAAAGAAGCCCGCAAGACATTGTACTTCGCAAAGCTTAAAGGCGTGCCTTCTTCTCCGCGTAAAATGCGTTATGTCGTTGACATGATCCGCGGAATGGAGGTTAATCGTGCTCTTGGCATCTTGAGATTCTCGAAGAAGGCTGCTGCAGCCGACGTAGAGAAGCTTCTCCGCTCTGCCATCGCAAACTGGGAAGTTAAGAATGACCGCAAAGCAGAAGACGGCGAACTCTATATATCAAAAGTTTTTGTTGATGAAGGCGTTACCATGAAGCGTATGAGGCCGGCTCCGCAAGGACGCGGTTACAGGATTCGCAAGCGCAGTAATCACGTGACTTTGTTTGTTGATGCCAAAACTAATGACGAAAAATAAAAAGCAGAATGGGACAGAAAGTTAATCCGATAAGTAACCGTCTCGGTATTGTTAGAGGTTGGGACTCAAATTGGTTCGGAGGCAAGAACTTTGGAGACAACCTCGTTGAGGATATGAAGATCCGTAAATACCTGAACGAACGTCTGGCTAAAGCCAGTGTATCTCGTATCGTCATTGAGCGTACGCTGAAACTTGTCACGATCACCATTTGCACGGCACGTCCAGGTCTTGTAATAGGTAAGGGCGGCCAGGATGTAGACAAATTGAAGGAAGAGTTGAAGAAACTCTACGATAAGGAGATTCAAATCAATATATTCGAAGTAAAGAAACCTGAGCTTGATGCAACAATCGTAGCTAATAACATTGCACGACAGGTTGAGGGTAAGATAGCTTATCGCCGTGCAATAAAGATGGCTGTAGCTAATACGATGCGTGCCGGAGCCGAAGGTATTAAGGTTCAAATAACAGGACGTCTTAATGGTGCCGAGATGGCTCGTAAGGAGATGTATAAGGAGGGACGTACTCCTCTGCATACATTCCGTGCGGACATTGACTATTGCCAGGCAGAGGCCCTTACTAAGGTCGGCTTGTTAGGTATTAAGGTCTGGATCTGCCGTGGCGAAGTATACGGTAAGCGTGATCTTACCATGACATTCGCTCAGGAAAAGCAGAGCGGACGTACTAACGGCAAATCAAGAGTTAATCGTAAGAGGAACAATAACCGTTAAAGAAAGAAGCTATCATGTTACAGCCAAAAAGAGTAAAATATAGAAGACCTCAGGATGGGCGCGGCAATAAAGGCAACGCCCACAGAGGTACGCAATTGGCTTTCGGCTCATTTGGTATCAAGACGCTTGAGGCTAAATGGTTGGATAGCCGCCAGATAGAAGCTGCCCGTGTCGCAGTCAATCGTTATATGCAACGTGAAGGTCAGGTATGGATTCGTATATTCCCTGACAAACCAATAACACGCAAACCTGCTGACGTCCGAATGGGTAAAGGTAAGGGTGATCCCGCTGGCTGGGTGGCACCTGTGACCCCTGGACGTATTCTCTTCGAAGTTGAAGGCGTTTCTTTTGACGTGGCTAAGGAGGCTCTCCGTCTTGCCGCACAGAAGTTGCCTGTAAAGACAAAATTTGTTGTTAGACGTGATTACGATAAAAACGCTTAATTATGAAGATTAAAGAAATAAGAGAGCTCGAAACCAAGGATTTGGTTGAAAGGTTAGAGGCAGAGGTTGCGAAATACCATCAGATGAAGTTGAATCACGCAATCACGCCGCTGGAGAATCCATCTCAGATTAAGGCCGCTCGTCGTGATATAGCACGCATGAAAACAGTTCTTCGTCAAAGAGAGCTTAATAAATAACAATGGTTCAGATGGAAAAGAGAAATTTAAGAAAGACAAGAACGGGTGTCGTTATCAGCAACAAGATGGATAAAACCATTGTTATTGCAGCTAAGTTCAAGGAGATGCACCCAATATATGGTAAGTTTGTCCAGAAGACAAAGAAGTACCATGCACATGATGAGAAGAATGAGGCTAATGTAGGTGATACAGTGCTCATTATGGAAACCCGTCCTTTGAGTAAGACAAAGAGATGGAGATTAGTTCAAATAATTGAAAAAGCTAAGTAATTATGATACAGGCAGAATCAAGACTTACAGTATGTGATAACAGCGGTGCACGTGAAGCTCTTTGCATACGTGTATTGGGTGGTACGCGCCGTCGTTATGCAAGTGTTGGTGACGTTATTGTCGTTGCTGTCAAGAGCGTCATTCCGTCAAGTGATTTGAAAAAGGGTGCAGTATCTAAGGCTTTGATTGTTCGCACAAAGAAAGAGATTCGTCGTGCTGACGGCTCATACATCCGTTTTGACGATAATGCTTGTGTGTTGCTGAATAATGCAGGAGAACTTCGCGGAAGCCGTATTTTCGGTCCGGTAGCCCGTGAGCTCCGTGCAGTTAACATGAAAGTCGTTTCTTTGGCACCAGAGGTTCTCTAACATTTAAAGTGATTAAGTAATGAACAAGTTACATATAAAGAAAAATGACACGGTGATTGTCTTGGCCGGTGAGGACAAAGGCAAGACCGGAAAGGTGCTTAAGGTTTTGGTGGAGAAGCAGCGCGCAATTGTCGAGGGCATCAACATGGTGTCCAAGAACATGAAGCCCAGCGCTAAATATCCGCAGGGTGGTATAATTAAGCAGGAGGCTCCGATACATGTCTCCAACTTGAGCCTGGTTGACCCGAAGAGCGGTAAGGCTACTCGTATCGCCATCAAGCGAACGGAAGATGGCAAGAAGATTCGTATCGCAAAAAAATCAGGGGAGGAAATTAAATAATGAATACAGCTGAATTAAAGAAGGTATATGCGGAGACGATAGCTCCCGCGCTGCAAAAACAGTTTAATTATTCTTCAAAGATGCAGATTCCTGTCCTGAAGAAAATCGTGGTAAATCAAGGTCTCGGTGATGCTACGCAAGATAGGAAGATTATCGATGTGGCTATCAATGAGATTACCACTATAACAGGACAGAAAGCTGTCGCTACATATTCAAAGAAGGATATCGCCAACTTCAAGCTTCGTAAGAAGATGCCTATCGGTGTTATGGTAACATTGCGCCGTGAGCGTATGTATGAGTTCCTTGAGAGACTTATCCGTATCGCTCTTCCGCGTATCCGTGACTTCAAGGGCATCGAAAGCAAGTTTGACGGACGTGGAAACTATACTCTCGGAATCCAGGAGCAGATAATCTTCCCGGAAATCAATATCGACACCATCGATAAGATTCAGGGTATGAATATCACCTTCGTAACTTCTGCTAAGACAGACGAAGAGGGTTACGCACTCCTTAAGGCATTTGGTTTACCTTTCAAGAACGCTAAAAACGATTAATAGATATGGCAAAAGAATCAATGAAAGCCCGTGAGGTAAAGCGTGCTAAACTGGTCGCAAGATATGCTGAGAAGCGTGCGGCTCTTAAGAAAATCATCGCTACAACCAATGATCCTGCCGAGGCTTATGATGCAGCGCGCAAGCTGCAGAGCATTCCGCGTAATGCAAACCCAATCCGCTTGCATAACCGTTGCAAGATAACTGGACGTCCAAAGGGCTATATACGTCAATTCGGCCTTTCACGTATCCAGTTCCGCGAGATGGCATCAGCTGGTCTCATTCCAGGCGTGAAGAAGGCAAGTTGGTAAGCATTCAGAGAAATTTATTTAATATTGTCGGGGTAGTCCCGATTAATTAAACAATTATATTATGACAGATCCAATAGCAGATTATCTGACGAGGTTGAGAAACGCCATCATGGCTCATCACCGTGTTGTCGAAGTACCGGCTTCAAACTTGAAGAAAGAGATTACGAAGATTCTCTTCGAGAAAGGCTACATCCTTAACTACAAGTTTATAGAGGATGGCCCCCAGGGAACCATTAAGGTTGCGCTTAAGTATGACCCCGCAACCAAGGAAAACGCAATAAGGTGCTTGAAGAGGGTTTCAACACCGGGTTTGCGTAAGTATACCGGTTATAAGGATATGCCGAGAGTTATCAACGGATTGGGTATTGCGATTATATCTACATCCAAAGGTGTAATGACAGACAAGGAAGCTGCCGCTCTTAAGATCGGTGGTGAAGTACTTTGTTTCGTATATTAATTGGGAGGAAAAAGATATGTCAAGAATAGGAAAATTACCAATTAGTATTCCGGCTGGAGTTACGGTAACTCTCAATAACAACGTTGTAAATGTAAAGGGCCCGAAGGGAGAGCTTTCTCAGAAAGTAGACTCTTCGATTATCGTCAAGATAGAAGATAATCACATATTGTTTGAAATTGACGAGAACAGTCCTGTAAATTATAAGCAGAAGCAAGCCTTCCACGGTCTTTACCGTGCACTTGTCAACAACATGGTTGTAGGTGTAAGCGAAGGATATAAGAAAGTGCTTGAGCTTGTCGGTGTCGGCTATCGAGTTTCAAATCAAGGAAATATCATAGAGTTCGCTTTAGGATATACCCACCCGATTTTCATCCAATTGCCAAGCGAGGTTAAAGTTGAGACCAAGTCTGAACGTAATCAGAACCCTGTTATTATATTGGAATCATGCGATAAAGCATTGCTCGGACTTATTTGTGCAAAAATCCGTTCTTTCCGTATGCCTGAACCTTATAAAGGCAAAGGTATATTGTTCCAAGGCGAAGTCATCCGCAGAAAGTCTGGTAAGACTGCCGCTGCTAAGTAACTTTAACATTTTACGATTATGACAACAAAGAAAATAGAAAGACGTATTAAGATAAAGTTCAGAATCCGTAAGCGTGTAAACGGTACGGCTGAACGTCCGAGGATGAGTGTTTTCCGCAGCAATAAACAGATTTATGTCCAGATAATCAATGATATCACAGGCAACACATTGGTAGCTGCGTCTTCTCTCGGAATGGAGACTATGCCGAAGTGCGAGCAGGCTGCCAAGGTAGGCGAGCTTATTGCTAAAAAGGCCGTAGAAGCAGGAATCTCTAAGGTCGTGTTCGACCGTAACGGATACCTTTATCATGGCCGAGTAAAGGAATTGGCTGATGCAGCACGTAAAGGTGGACTTAATTTTTAATCGATTATGGCAATGAATAAAGTTAAAATAAATAGCGACGTTGAATTAAAAGACAGATTGGTTGCTATTAACCGTGTTACTAAAGTTACCAAGGGTGGTCGTACCTTTACTTTTGCTGCGATTGTTGTAGTCGGTGACGGCAATGGTATTATCGGCTGGGGACTTGGTAAGGCTGGTGAGGTTACAGCCGCCATTTCTAAAGGTGTCGAGGCTGCTAAGAAGAATCTCGTAAAGGTTCCTATTCTCAAGGGTACTGTTCCTCATGAAATTGAGGCTACTTTTGGAGGAGCTCAGGTATTCCTCAAGCCTGCTGCAGCAGGTACCGGTCTTGTTGCCGGTGGTGCTATGCGTGCCGTTCTTGAGAGTGTCGGCGTAAAAGATGTCCTTGCTAAGTCTAAGGGCTCGTCTAACCCTCATAACCTTGTTAAGGCTACAATCGTTGCGCTGAGCCAAATGCGTGATGCTTACACAATAGCCAAGACACGTGGTATTAGTCTGGATAAAGTATTTAGAGGATAGGAGACTGTAAAATGGCAACAATAAAGATTAAGCAGATCAAGAGTAAAATCGGTGCTCCTGTGGACCAGAAACGTACGCTTGCCGCATTGGGCTTGCACAAGATATCTCAAGTAGTGGAGTGTGAGGACACTCCCTCACTTCGTGGTATGATAAGGAAGGTTCATCATCTGGTAACCGTTATTGAGTAATAATGACATTTTAAAAAGGAACGATTATGAAACTAAATAATTTGAAACCAGCTGAAGGCTCTACACATTCACGTCGCCGTCTGGGCCGTGGCCCAGGTTCTGGCCTTGGTGGCACGTCAACTCGTGGTCATAAAGGTGCTAAAGCTCGTTCTGGTTACAAGAAGAAGATTGGCTTCGAAGGAGGCCAGATGCCTTTGCAGCGTCGTGTCCCGAAGGCAGGCTTCAAGAATATCAACCACAAAGAGTATTTTGCGGTTAATATTTCAACGCTTCAGGCTCTTGCTGAGGCAAAGAATCTTACAAAGATTGGCATTAACGAATTGAAAGCTGCCGGTCTGACTAATGGTAAGAAGTTGGTCAAGATTCTTGGCAACGGTGAGCTTAAGGCTAAGCTTGAAGTAGAGGCTAACGCCTTTTCAAAATCTGCCGAAGATGCAATCAAGGCAGCAGGTGGTAACACAACAATAATCTAAGTAAATGAAAAAGTTTATTGAGACACTGAAGAACTGTTGGAAAATTGAGGATTTGCGCCAGCGAATCCTCATAACCATACTGTTTGTAGCAATTTATCGTTTCGGCTCGTTCGTGGTTCTGCCCGGTATCGACCCGTCAATGTTACAGAAGCTGCAATCTCAGACCAGCGGCGGTTTAATGTCGCTGTTGGACATGTTCTCCGGTGGTGCATTTTCCAATGCTTCTATTTTTGCGTTGGGTATAATGCCTTACATCTCGGCTTCCATTGTCATGCAGCTTCTTGCAGTGGCTGTGCCTTATTTCCAGAAGATGCAGCGTGAAGGAGAAAGTGGAAGGAAGAAAATCAACTGGTATACACGAATTTTGACCGTTGCAATTCTTTTGTTCCAGGCTCCTTCGTATCTGATGAATCTTAAGGTGCAGGCATACGGAGCTTTGTCGTCAGGAATTGACTGGTCTGTATTCATCATTCCTGCAACAGTCATACTCGCTGCTGGCAGTATGTTTGTGCTTTGGCTTGGTGAGCGTATAACAGACAAGGGTATCGGCAATGGTATTTCTTTGATAATCATGATTGGTATTATAGCTCGACTGCCCCAGGCTTTCATCCAGGAGGTCAGCTCTCGCTTCACCGCTATCACCAGTGGTGGTATCATCATGTTCATCGTCGAGATACTTATTCTTTACATTGTCGTATGTGCGTCATTGCTTTTGGTGCAAGGTACTCGCAAGATACCTGTGCAGTATGCAAAGAGGCTTGTCGGAAATAAACAATATGGTGGTGCACGCCAGTACGTTCCGTTGAAGCTTTTTGCTGCCAATGTGATGCCTATCATTTTCGCCCAGGCGTTGATGTTCATTCCTTTGGCAATTGTGCAGTATTCAACGGATCAAAGCGGTTATTTCCTTCGCTCATTGATGGATCACAGAAGTTTGTTGTACAATATAGTGTTTGCAATTTTGATTATTGCTTTCACGTATTTCTATACGGCAATAACTTTGAATCCTACCCAAATGGCAGAGGATATGAAGCGTAACAATGGATTCATCCCCGGCATAAAGCCTGGTAAGGATACGGCGGATTACATAGACACCGTCATGTCACGTATAACACTGCCTGGTTCTTTGTTCATCGCATTCATTGCGATAATGCCGGCTCTTGCTGGATTGCTGGATGTACAGGATGCGTTCTCGCAATTCTTTGGTGGCACATCGCTTCTCATCCTTGTGGGAGTCGTACTTGACACCCTGCAGCAGATTGAGAGCCATCTTATGATGCGCCATTATGATGGATTGCTCAATTCAGGTCGCGTTCGTGGACGCAACAATACTGTTTCTGCATATTGATTTGATTTTTCTGTACTGAATGAAGATATTTCTCAAGACAGAAGATGAAATCGAGTTGATGCGAAAGGCAAATCAACTAGTAGCTAAAACACTCGGTGAGATATTTAACCATATCGCGCCGGGTGTTACAACACTCCAATTGGACAAGATTGCTGAAGAGTTTATACGGGATAATGGAGGAATACCAACCTTCAAGAATTTCCCGAATCCTTATGGTAATCCGTTTCCCGGTAGTATCTGTACATCTGTAAATGATGTTGTTGTCCATGGTATACCTGACGATAAAACTGTTCTGAAGGATGGTGATATTATATCGGTAGATTGTGGCGCAATGCTTGATGGTTTCAATGGAGACTCATGTTATACTTTTTGTGTTGGCGAAGTGGCTCCTGAGGTAAAACAACTGTTGAAGGTTACTAAGGAGGCTCTTTTTCTGGGAATTGAAAATGCCGTAGCTGGTAAGCATGTGGGCGATATCGGGAATGCAGTTCAAGAACATTGTCAGTCTTTCGGTTATGGTGTCGTACGTGAATTGACTGGACATGGAATTGGCCGGAAAATGCATGAAGACCCGTCAATACCGAATTATGGCTCGTGTGGTAACGGCGTATTGTTGAAAACCGGTATGTGCATTGCGATTGAGCCAATGATAACAATGGGAGACAGGTCAATCTGCATGATGCCTGATCGTTGGACGATTAAGACTCGTGACGGTAAGCCTGCTGCTCATTTCGAGCATACGATAGCTGTGCGCAGAGGAGAGTCGGAGATTTTGTCTTCGTTTGAAGAGATAGAACAATTAGAAGGAAATATACATTAATTAAGAATGGCAAAACAGGATGCAATTGAGCAAGACGGAACGATAGTAGAGGCATTATCCAATGCAATGTTCCGCGTAGAGTTGGAGAATGGCTGTCCAATCACAGCCCATATTTCTGGGAAAATGAGGATGCATTATATCAAGATCCTTCCTGGTGATAAGGTCAAGGTTGAGATGAGTCCTTATGATTTGACAAAGGGCAGAATAGTATTCAGATACAAATAATTTAGTAGAGATATATGAAGACAAGAGCATCATTGAAAAAACGTACACCCGACTGTAAGATCGTACGTCGTAAAGGTCGCCTGTTCGTTATCAACAAGAAGAACCCTAAGTACAAGTTGCGTCAGGGTTAAAACATTAATTATTTAATTTATCATTAACTAAAATGGCAATAAGAATTGTTGGAGTAGATTTGCCCCAGAATAAGCGTGGCGAAATCGCATTGACTTATATTTATGGTATAGGTCGAAGTAGTTCAGCAAAGATATTGGATAAGGCAGGCGTAAGCCGTGACCTGAAGGTCAGCGAGTGGACTGATGACCAGGCAGCTAAAATCCGTGAGATTATCGGCGCTGAGTACAAGGTAGAAGGTGATCTCCGTTCTGAGATCCAGATGAACATCAAGCGACTCATGGATATTGGTTGCTATCGTGGTATACGTCATCGTAACGGTCTTCCGGTTCGCGGTCAGAGTACAAAGAATAATGCTCGTACCCGCAAGGGAAAGAAGAAGACTGTTGCTAATAAGAAAAAGGCTACTAAATAATAATTAGTTATGGCAAAGAAATCAGCAACATCCAAGAAAAGAAACGTTAAGGTTGACGCAATGGGTCAGCTTCACGTACATAGCTCGTTCAATAACATTATTGTATCTTTGGCAAATAGCGAAGGTCAAGTGATTTCTTGGTCTTCAGCTGGCAAGATGGGCTTCCGCGGTTCAAAGAAGAACACTCCGTATGCAGCCCAGATGGCCGCAGAGGATTGCGCAAAAGTAGCATACGACCTCGGACTTCGCAAGGTAAAGGCATTCGTTAAGGGACCGGGTAATGGCCGCGAGTCAGCTATCCGTGCCGTACACGGTGCAGGTATAGAGGTTACCGAAATTGTAGACGTAACGCCGTTACCGCACAACGGTTGCCGTCCTCCGAAGAGAAGAAGAGTTTAATCAAGTACACATTTAATATTCATTCCGTGTATCCGTGTAGGATATGCGGAATGGCTGAAAGCAAATTAAAAATATTATGGCTAAATATATAGGACCGAAATCAAAAATCGCGCGCCGTTTTGGAGAACCGATCTTTGGCGCGGACAAAGTTTTGTCCAGAAGAAACTTCCCTCCTGGACAGCATGGCAACAACCGTCGCAGAAAGATGTCTGAGTACGGTGTCATGTTGGCAGAGAAGCAAAAGGCTAAATACACATACGGTGTACTTGAGCGCCAGTTCCGTAACTTGTTCGAGCATGCAGCAAAGGCTGAGGGCATTACCGGTGAGGTTTTGCTTCAGAGTCTTGAATGCCGTCTTGATAATGTTGTGTTCCGTCTCGGAATAGCTCCTACACGTGCAGCTGCTCGCCAGCTTGTAGGCCACAAGCATATCGTGGTTGACGGACAGGTTGTCAACATTCCTTCATATTCAGTTAAGCCCGGACAGGTTATAGGCGTTCGCGAGAAGTCTAAGTCTCTCGAAGTAATCGAGGCAGCTCTCGCAGGATTCAACCATAGCAAGTATCCTTGGCTTGAGTGGGACGAGAATACAAAGAGCGGTAAGCTTCTGCACAAACCGGAGCGCGCCGATATTCCCGAGAACATAAAGGAACAGTTAATCGTTGAGTTGTATTCTAAATAAATCATTAAATTAATGGCGATATTAGCATTTCAAAAACCTGATAAAGTAGTAATGCTGGAGGCTAACGACAAATTCGGCAAGTTCGAGTTTCGTCCTCTTGAGCCTGGCTTCGGTGTTACCATCGGTAACTCGCTGCGCCGCATTCTCCTTTCATCGCTTGAGGGTTATGCTATCAACACTATCCGCATAGCGGGTGTTGAGCATGAGTTTTCCTCTGTACCTGGCGTAAAAGAGGATGTTACCAACATTATCTTGAATTTGAAGCAAGTAAGATTCAAGCAAGTAGTAGAAGAATTCGAGAACGAAAAAGTTAGTGTCACCGTGGAGAATTCTACCGAGTTCAAGGCCGGCGACATAGGTAAGTATCTGACTGGATTTGAAGTGTTAAACCCTGATTTGGTGATTTGTCATTTAGATGCCAAAGCCTCAATGCAGATAGACCTTACCATAAACAAAGGCCGCGGTTACGTACCCGCAGACGAGAACCGTGAGTTCTGCACTGACGTCAACGTTATTCCTATCGATTCTATTTACACTCCGATCCGTAACGTGAAATATTCGGTTGAGCCGTATCGTGTTGAACAGAAGACAGACTACGACAAACTGGTTATTGAAGTTACGACGGACGGTTCCATTCACCCGAAAGATGCGCTGAAAGAAGCCGCTAAAATACTGATTTACCACTTCATGCTGTTCTCTGACGAGAAGATCACTCTTGAGAACAACGACGTTGAGGGCAACCAGGAATTCGACGAGGAAGTTCTCCACATGCGCCAGTTGCTCAAGACCAAGCTTGTAGACATGAACCTCTCAGTTCGTGCACTCAACTGTCTGAAGGCTGCTGACGTCGAGACTCTCGGAGACTTGGTACAGTATAACAAGACAGACCTCTTGAAGTTCCGCAATTTCGGTAAGAAATCGCTTTCAGAGCTTGATGATTTGCTCGAGAGTCTGAATCTGTCGTTTGGAACTGACATATCAAAGTACAAATTAGACAAAGAATAACCGCTCTAACGTAGGCCACCGCTGTGTGGCGGTGGCCACGGCTTGCGATTATTCCAAAAAGAATTAACGAAAAAATGAGACATAACAAGAAATTCAACCATCTGAGTCGTACTGCATCTCACCGTAAGGCTATGCTCGCAAACATGGCTGTTTCGCTGATAATGCACAAAAGAATCACTACGACTCTCGCAAAGGCCAAGGCTCTCAAGGCTTATGTAGAGCCCTTGATTACCCGTTCAAAGACCGACACCACAACTTCTCGTCGTGTCGTGTTCCGTTATTTGCAGAACAAGTATGCGGTAACAGAGCTTTTCAAGGAAATCTCTACTAAGGTAGCTGACCGTCCCGGAGGCTATACACGTATTATCAAGCTCGGAACCCGTCAGGGCGACGCTGCTGATATATGCTTCATCGAGCTCGTTGATTATGACGAGAACATGGCTAAGACTCCGAAGGCAGCCAAGAAGACTCGTCGTAGCCGCCGCTCGAAGGCTGCCGAGGCTGCTGCTCCTGAAGCACAGGCAACTGAGGCTCCCGTAGCTGAAGAGGCTAAGGCTGAAGCTCCTGCAGAAGAAGCTCCTAAGGCTGAATAATCTGATTAAGAAGTATATCTCTATGATAGCGCTCCTTTCCGTGACGGGAAGGAGCGCTTTTGTTTTCTGGTTGCTGTCTTGTTAACTGGGTTACATTGATGGATATTCCCGTTTTCTCTGTCAGCTGTCATTTATGTAGTCATCTTGTTGTTTACCAGATGGTTATGCGCTGACAGACGGCAGTCATTATCTGTCAGATATATTTATTATGTCAGCGCAATGGTGGATATATTTTGCCCTTTACAAGGATTAAGCTTGTATCGAACTCTTGTTGTTCAGAATAATCTCTGCTGTCTGAACATTTCGAGCAGCTCACGGTTCGCGTTGTCGTCAATGATAATGCCATTGTCAGTACTGAACAGGCCGAGTGTGGCGGGGCATTCGCCGCAGACGTCAATGCCTATTACCTGTTCGTGCTTCATGATAAGGTACAGTATGCGTTTCATCTCGTCTAGTGAAAGCGTGCCTTGGTCCCAGTTTGTGCGGGCTGAATTGGTGTCGAGTACGTCCTTGTCGATGGATATGTACAGCGTTTCGGCGATGGCGAGCGACCGGCTTGAAACGGCATGGCTGTGCAGTTGCGCGTCGGTAACCACCTTAACCTTGTCGTGATAAGCCTTGGGGATTGACGCCACACTTGCCTCGGGAATGCCTAATATGATGACGTGGTTAAGTAAGGGATTGGTGTCAGCCATGTCTTTCACCCACCCGCCACTTGACAGCATGCCGCCCCACTGTGACGGTTGCATATCCGTGTGGTGGTCGAACAGTACTAATGAGAACGGAATTGAAATCTTGTCTGTCCAGAATTTGGTTACATAATGGTAGTCGCCTGAGTCGATGAAGTGTATGCCTTGTGCAGGGTAGGGCGCGATTATGCGGCGTATGGCGCGTTGTCCGTCCTTGTCGCAATAGCAGTCGGTACCGTGCAGATGGGTGCAGTCAAGGTGGGTGAAGCGTGGATTAAGGGCGAACGGCTCCTCGGAATACACGCCGGAGAAGTTCATGATGATAACCTTCTTGTCCATTAGTACCTACGTTTATCTTATATACCGTTGGCGGCTACGGTCGGTCTGACTGTTTTCTGTCAAGCATTTTCAGGGTGAGTCCGTCGCGTTTGCCGTCAAAGTATTTGTCGATAACGGCGGCGAAGACGTCGCCCGGGGAGATGGCGTCGAACAGTGTCATGCTTGATTTTACTTTCATGGCGTCTATATCGCCGAGAATTTCACTTGCCGACTTGCCGTTAACGGCGAGCAGCGCCAGTGAAATCTCCCTAAGCCGTAAGCCGAGCGTGGCGTCCGCAAGGTAGGCTTCGGCCTCCTCACGCTCCGCTATGCCGTAGTATTCGGCGTTGTAGCTATGCCCCAACCCTTTAAGTTGCGGGAATATGTACCATATCCAATGCGAGCGTTTGCGTCCTGCCTTGATTTCTTCCAGTGCCGTGGAATACCCTGAATACGGCAGGCTTTGCGCCTTGATAAATCTCCGTAAGTCGTAATCCATAAGTCTGTCGGTGTTTTTTGTTGTCTGCAAATATACTCAAATATTCGTTTTGTTAGCGCTTTAGATATTGATAAATAACAGTATTTCACGTTGTTGAGCGCTATGCTTATCATAGCGCCATAGCTCCCTCCGAGGTCATGATTATAGTACTTAACGTGAGTTCGGTATAATGATGATGTGATAATAATCCTACTGCAAGCTGTCGGTGGGTATCTGTCATTCCGCGCTTCGACAGCTTGAACTACAAAACAATGTAAGTTCTTTATTCAAAAGAAGTATTATTCTTATACCGAACTGTAATACTTAACTTTATCCAACAAGAACTGCGGAAGAACCCCAAAAGACGGCCTTTTGCGTTCCAAAAGGCCGTCTTTTAGCTCCTAAAAGGCCACCTTTTACAAGGCGAAAGGCGGTCTTTTATAATGCATTGAGTGTCAGGGCGTTACGCCGTTAGTCTCAAATGGCCTTTTTACTTGACGTGTTCGGTGGTGTTGTCAGGTGTTATTTGTTGTATTGTTGATTGTTTCTTGTTGTTAAATTGATGGCTGATTAATGGTAGAATAACTGTTTGTGTGTTAATGTTTAATAATTGAACGCTCTTTATTTTACGTTTATTTGGTTTATATTATAAACTTATTTATCTTTGCATTGTTAAGAGACGGCAGGATTGACTATTACCCGCAGGGGTGTTGACGACGGCTGTCGAATCTACAGATGAAATCCGGATTTGGCCCAGGCTGTTGCCTGCTGCAGGGGCGACGGTCTGAGGCGGTGAGAATAAAATTGAGTTGTTAACTATTAAAAGAATTTTGAGTAATGAATAAATGGATTTCAATTACGGTTTTATCGGCGCTTTCGTTAATGGCGTCGGCAGGCGCAATGGCGCAGAACAATGTGACGGTAAAGGTGGAGAACGTGCCTAACTGCAGTGGCAAAGTGCTCATTGCTACCAACAAGGGGCAGACAGGCATGGCGCAGGCTGTGGCCGGCGAGACCGAAGTGACGGTAAGCAACGTGCCCGACGGCGACGTGGTGTTCTACGTTTTGCACGACGCTAACGGCAATATGACGTGCGACATGGACGGCGAACTGCCCAAAGAGTATGTTTGTATTGAAAAGTTCGATATTTCGAAAGACACCGGCAGCGTTACCGTGAGCCTTGAGAACATCATTGAGAAAGTGCGCCGGAAACGCGGTAAGTGAGTAATAAACCTGCAGGTGATGGTGGAAAATGGGGTTGACTCCATTTTCCCCATCCCTCTTAAACAACGAAACGAATTATGGAAAATGATGGGAAAATGAGCGTTGAGCGCAGTCTTGAGATAATAAGCAATGCCATCGAGCTGGGCCGCCGCGACGTAGAGCGCAACGCCGGCACGCCGATGATAATGTGGGGAGTGCTTACCTGCATTACGGGCGGCATTGTGTGCCTGCTCTGGCGGCTTACGGGCACAGCGGTGTGGAACATGCTTTGGTTCGCCATGTGCGTCGTGGGATGGGTCATTCAGGTCTTGATGAACCGCAGGGAGCGCAACGAGAGCCGCCCCAGCTCGTACGTATGGAAGCTCGTCGGATGGACTTGGACGGTGTTCGGCATACTTGCCGTGGCGGTTGCCGTAATTGGGATGTTGTCAAGCGATGCGTCGGTCTATGGCACGCACCTGCCCATCACGGCCGTTACCATACTGCTGCTTACGTTCGCCTCGGCAGTGACGGCCTACGTGATGAAGGACAAGACGTATGGCGTCCTCATCGGTGGCAACGTCATTTGGATGAACTTCGCCCTGTTGTATCCCGGTCCTTATGAGGCTCTTTGCGTTGCAGTGTCGGCCGTAACGCAGCTTGTCATACCGGGAATAAAGCTCAACCTGCAATCAAGAAAGGACAATTGACGGTATGGACGACAATAAGAAACTGGCCGCTGAGCGCAGCCTTGAGATAATAAGAGACGCCATATGGCGTAGTAGGCGTGACGTTATGAACGATGCCGCAACACCAATGATAGTGTGGGGCGTGCTTATCTGTATTACGGGTATTGCCGTGTCGTGGGCGTGGGGAGCTACGGGCGAGCCGCTTTGGAACTTGCTTTGGGTTGTGATGGGTGGCATAGGCTGGTGTTATTACCTGATAAACTTGAAGCGGAGGTACGACGGAGGGCAGGCTCATACGTTTGCCTCACAGGTGATAAGATGGACGTGGATGTATTTTGCGATGATTTCCGTCTTCGCCGTGATATTCAGTTGTATCCCAAACAAAGCGGCGCATGAATGGCCTTATGTGCCCATTTATCCTATCGTAATGTTGCTGTTTGCCCTTGCGTCGGCTGTGCAAACAACGGTGATGAATGTCAAAGAGAACTACGGTTTTTCCGCAATGTCACTCATGGGGGCAGGCTGGGCCTTGCAGGACAGCGGTACAGAGCAGGCGTTTGACATGGCAATGGTAGGCTTGGTGTGCCTTGTTGTGCCTGGAATAGTCATCAAATATAAAGTATGGAAGCAAAATGGAGAACGAGAAACTGAATGAACGGGAGAGCCTTAGGCTTATTTCCGACATGATAGAGCGTTCGCGCAAGGCGGAGATCAGCCGTCTTAACTTCGTTACTTTGTATGGAGTGATGGGGCTGGTGCTTACCGTTCTTGAATGGATTGGCACGCCGGAGTGGGTTAAGGGGCTGTGGATAGTGGTTCCCGTGGTGGCTTATGGCGTGCCGTACGTGCATGAGAAGATGTGGCGCAAGCCGATGACAATCGTGGGACGTATCGTAAGGCAGGGTTGGAAATACTTTGCCTGGCTTGCCATTATATCGGCGGTTTACGGCGTGTTCGACGCCCCTCGGCTGATACTTGCGTTGATGGTGTTGCCGCTTTCGTGCGCGTTGTTCATGCTTAGCGGCATGTTCAAGGACAAGAGTGTGCTCGTTATGGCGTATTGGGGAATGGTGTGGAGCGTCATGACCTTTGCCGACACTGCGGCAATGCGCAGTTCAAGAATTTCTTGTTTTTGCCTGTTCTTCGCCGTATGCATAATGTGCGGCTTCGACATAGCTAAGAAAAAGAACTAAAACCGACGTCCATGCTGAAACCGTTGAACCCTCTATTGCACAGCGAACTGCGCCTTGCGGTGATGTCACTGCTCGTCAGCGTGGGCGAGGCGGACTTCGTCTACCTGCGCGAGCAGACGGGAGCTACGGCCGGAAACCTCAGCGTACAGCTTGAGAAACTGCGCAAGGCAGGCTACATTGACATAATAAAAAGCTTCGTGGGGAAGCGCCCCAACACCTCGTGCCGCCTCACCTCGGAGGGCATGCAGGCGTTTGAGGAATACGTGGAAACGATAAAAGAATATTTAAAGGTGAAAAAGTGAAAGGGTGAAAAGGTGAAAAAAACATGAATTCTTATTACTATAAAAAAATTTTTTCACCTTTTCACCCTTTCACTTTTTCACCTTTTTAAAGTTCTGCCACCACTTCTATCTCTACCAAAGCGCCTTTGGGCAGTGTCTTTACGGCAACGGCGGAGCGGGCGGGGTAGGGCTCTTTGAAGAACGTAGCGTACACTTCGTTCATTGCGGCGAAGTTATCCATGTCTGAAAGGAATACGGTTGTCTTGACAACATGGGTCAGGTCGATGCCTGCCTCGGCAAGAACGTTGGTTACGTTGGTGAGCGACTGGCGTGTCTGCTCCTTTATTCCGCCCTCTACGAAGTTGCCCGTTGCGGGGTCGATGGGTACCTGGCCTGATGCGAATACGAATCCGCCGGCAACTATTGCCTGGCTGTACGGGCCTAAAGCCTTAGGCGCTTTGTCTGAATGTAATGCTTTCATTGTTTTTTATTTTTAATAGGTTATGGAGTTAACGGGAGTTATCCGTAGTTAGCTCGCTGCGCTCGCCGGAGTTAACAGACATTTGTCTTGCCGTTGTTTATTGTGGCTTTAACCGTTAATTATGTACAAGGCTAATGTCCGTTAACTCCTGTCCGCGGAGCGGACTAACTCCTGTTTACTCCTGATAACTACCGTATAATAGGTTTATTTCAGCTTAAATCCTTTCTTCTGTAGTCCTTCCTTGATGGCGTCTACATGTTCGTGGTTGCGTGTTTCGAGGCGTACGTGCAGTTCGCAGGCGTTGATGTTCTGGCCGTAAACGCCGCGTTCGTGGTGTACGCTGAGCACGTTGGCGCCCAGTGAGGCCAGCACTTCGATGACTTCAAGCAGCTGTCCGGGCTTGTCGTCAAGCTCCATTGCCAGCGTGCAGATACGTCCGTCCTTGTCGAGTCCGCGGTTGATGACGCGGTTGAGGATGTTCACGTCGATGTTGCCGCCGCTCACCAGGCAGACGGTCTTCTTGCCCTTGATGGGCACTTTGTTGAACATCGCCGCCGCAACGCTTACCGCTCCGGCGCCTTCGGCTACCATCTTCTCCTCTTCTATCAGGCGGAGTATGGCGGCGCAAATCTCGTCTTCGCTCACGAGAGCTATGTCGTCAACGTATTTCTGGCATATTTCGTAGGTCAGGTCGCCCGGTGTTTTCACGGCTATACCGTCGGCAACGGTGGCTACGCTGCCGAGAGTCACGGGCTGGTTGTCGTGTATGCTCTGGTACATGCTTGGCGCCCCGGCAGCCTGTACGCCGTACACCTTGACGTCGGGTTTCAACGACTTGATGGCGTAAGCCACGCCGCTAATCAGTCCGCCGCCGCCGATGGGCACTACAACGGCCTCGATGTCGGGCAGCTGGTCAAGCAGTTCAAGGCCGATGGTGCCCTGTCCGGCTATTACATGGTCGTCGTTAAAGGGGTGAACAAACGCGTATCCGTGCTCGTCGCGCAGCTGAAGCGCACGTTTGTAGGCGTCGTCATACACGCCCGGTACGAGGCAGATTTCGGCTCCGAGGCGGCGTGTGGCCTCCACCTTGCTTATCGGCGCGCCCTCGGGCAGGCAGATTATAGACTTTATGCCGTTGCTTGTAGCGCCGAGCGCAACGCCCTGCGCGTGGTTGCCGGCAGAGCAGGCAATGACACCTTTTTTCTTCTCCTCGTCGCTGAGCTGCGACACTTTGTAATACGCGCCGCGAACCTTGAACGAGCCTGTTATCTGCAGATTCTCGGGTTTAAGGTATATGTCGCTCTCGGGGTTAAGCTTCGGCGCATGCACAAGGTCGGTATGCCGAAGTATTTTACTCAGCACATAGCGTGCTTTGTAAAGGTCGTCTAAATTAAGCATAACTTATGATGATTAGATTTAATACCGCAAAATTACAACAAATATTCCGTTTAATTGCAGTTTGTGCCATGATATTTTCACGTATTTAACGTATTGGCCTGACGTGTCACGACGTCCGTTTTACGGGCGTGGAGGCCGCCGTCAGTTCCTCGTTCTGCCGCCGTAGTGTAAGTGCTTGATAATCAGAGCCGTTGTAAAAGGCCATGTTTTACACGCTGAAACATGGCCTTTTAGCGCCCGATTGACGGCCTTTTGGAATGCGAAAGGTGGCCTTTTGCGGTTCATCGGCTAATCTGTTGATTGGCAAAACATTATCCGCGGGCTTATTTCTTATAATGCCTTCCAATCCAATTGCCTGCATTTTATAATCCAGACGGTAGCATACAGTCTCGCAAGCCGCGCTCTGCCTCGGTCAGGAACGCTGCCGCCTGTATTAAAGGAGGATACTGTATGTTCGGCCTTGGGCTGTTGTCTGCCTTACGGGTGAATGTCGTCCACATGCACGTTTACCGGCAAATAAAATTTTATTCATGCCGAAAGGCACGGATATGGATTTTTTTATGTAAGTTTGCAAAAGTTATAATATCGCGTCATGAATAAAATAAAAGACATTACTCATCTGCACATCAAGATGAAGAAGCAAGCTATGAAGGACCTCTTTTTCCTTTGTGTGGGCATTCTTATGTATTCGTTCGGTTATACGGCGTTCATCCTGCCCGACCAAATCGTGATGGGTGGCGCGTCGGGTATTGCCGCCTTGCTGTTCTATGGGTTCAAGATACCGCCGGCACTGTCAATCTGGGGTATCAACATCATCATGGTGATAATCGCCTACCGTACGCTTAGCAAGCAGTTTACCGTGCGCACCATCATCGGCGTAACCATCCTTTCGGCCATGATTGGTGCGCTGCAGCCCGTGTTCGAGGCGTACCCCATGGTGACGGCAGGTGAGGACAAGTTCATGCACCTGCTTATAGGAGGCGTGCTGAGCGGCGCCGGTCTCGGACTGGTGTTCGCGCATAACGGCTCCACCGGCGGCACGGACATCATCATTGCCATGCTCAACAAGTACTTCCACATGAACTTCGGGCGCGCCATACAGCTCATCGACACGTGTATCATTTCGTCGTCGTACTTCCTTTTCCACAGCATGGAACCGATTGTTTACGGCATTGCTTTCACCATTATATATAGTTATGTATGCGACTACGTGGTCAACGGCTCGCGCCAGACAATGCAGTTTATCATCATTTCGAAGAAGTATGAGCAGATAGCCGACATGATTAACAACAAGATTCACCGTGGAGTGACCGTTGTTCAGGGCAAAGGCTGGTACTCAAAGCACGACGTCGACATTCTTATCGTACTCGCCCGCAAGTACGAGTCGCACGGGATACTTACCACGATAAAGATTATCGACCCCGAGGCCATCGTCTCGCAGACCTTCTGCCACGGCGTGTTCGGCGAGGGATTCGACAAGATGAAATAGGCTTTAGGGCTGTTTTATCATGAAGAAAAGCTGTAAGTAAAGAGGTAACGGAGTGCCTTTCCCATTCTCCATGACCGAAAACTGTAAGCAAATACTGCGCTTTTCATTGCGATACAGACCGTAGCTTGCTGTGCGGGTTATGATGTGTTATCGGATGACGGGCTTTTGTTATGAATTTAAAAGGCCATCTTTTGCATTCCAAAAGACGGCCTTTTATCGTGTAAAAGACGGTCTTTCGCGTGACCGTTTGCCGTCTTTTGTTTATTCGTAGAGTGTCTTGGGTCTTGTTGTTATACGTGTTTGACAATCTGTCTTATTGTGTGTCAAAATGGCATAAATATCCTTTGGGCACGCTATTTGACTCTACGTATAGCGGATTGAGGTCTGAATGAAGCCTCGTCCGCAGATTATCCGTATAACGAAAAATAAAGAAAGGAGATCAGATATATGACATTCGACAAATTCACTATTAAGGCGCAGGAGGCCGTTCAGGAAGCCGTCAACACGGCGCAGCGCAACGGCCAGCAGGCCATTGAACCTGTACACCTGCTGAAAGGAGTGTTGGCGAAGGCCAAGGACGTGGCTAACTACATCTTCCAGAAGCTGGGAGTTAACGCCATGCAGATTGAGAACGTGCTCGACAGGGAGGTCAACCGCCTGCCCCGTGTGCAGGGAGGACAACCCTATCTGAGCAACGACAGCAACACGGTATTGCAGCGTGCGGTGGAGATTTCGGAGAAGATGGGCGACGAGTTCGTGTCCGTAGAGCCGCTCTTGCTTGCCCTGCTTACGGTCAACTCAACGGCGTCACGAATAATGAAGGACGCAGGTTGCACCGAGAAAGACATGCGCGCGGCCATCAACGAGCTGCGACAGGGACAGAAAGTGCAGTCGCAGTCGGCCGACGACAACTACCAGTCGCTCGAGAAATACGCGAAAAACCTCGTAGAGGAGGCCCGCCAAGGCAAGCTCGACCCCGTAATCGGGCGTGACGACGAGATACGCCGTGTGCTCCAGATTCTGTCGCGCCGTACAAAGAACAACCCTATTCTGATAGGCGAACCGGGTACTGGTAAGACGGCGATAGTCGAGGGACTGGCCGAAAGGATTGTCCGTGGCGACGTGCCCGAGAACCTGAAGGACAAGCAACTCTACTCTCTCGACATGGGAGCGCTCGTTGCCGGGGCGAAATACAAGGGCGAGTTTGAGGAGCGTTTGAAGAGCGTCATCAAGGAAGTGACCAACTCCAACGGCCGCATAATACTCTTTATCGACGAGATTCACACCCTCGTGGGCGCTGGCGGAGGCGAAGGCGCGATGGACGCGGCCAACATATTGAAGCCGGCTCTTGCCCGTGGAGAGCTGCGCAGCATTGGTGCCACCACGCTGAACGAGTACCAAAAGTACTTCGAGAAGGACAAGGCTCTTGAAAGGAGGTTCCAGACGGTAATGGTGGACGAGCCCGACGAGCTCAGCGCGATAAGCATTCTGCGTGGCCTGAAGGAGCGTTACGAGAACCACCACAAGGTGCGTATCCAGGACGATGCGTGCATAGCTGCCGTCAAGTTGTCTGAACGCTACATCTCTGACCGCTTCCTTCCCGACAAGGCTATCGACCTGATGGACGAGGCTGCGGCAAAACTTAGGATGGAGCGTGACTCCGTTCCAGAGGAGCTTGACGAGATAACGCGCCGTCTGAAGCAGCTCGAGATTGAGCGTGAGGCCATCAAGCGGGAGAACGACCAGTCGAAAATCGCGCAGCTTGACAAGGACATCGCCGAGCTGAAAGACCAGGAGAAGAACTACCGCGCGAAGTGGGAGAGCGAGAAAGCGCTCGTCAACAAGATACAGCAGGACAAGCAACAGATGGAGCAATTGCGCTTCGAGGCCGAGCGCGCGGAGCGTGAAGGCAACTACGAACGTGTGGCTGAGATTCGTTACAGCCGCCTGAAACAGCTTGAGGACGACATCAATAGCATACAGGCGCAGCTCCGTTCGACCCAGGACGGCAACGCTATGATACGCGAGGAGGTTACCGCCGACGATATCGCCGAGGTGGTAAGCCGCTGGACGGGCATACCCGTTACCCGCATGATGCAGAGCGAAAAGGACAAGCTTCTGCATCTTGAGGAGGAGCTCCACAAGCGTGTCATAGGCCAGGATGAGGCCATCACCGCCGTGAGCGACGCCGTACGACGCAGCCGCGCGGGCCTGCAAGACC